>JBFILW010000141.1:0-7300 GCA_041612005.1 Gemmatimonadota bacterium | reverse complement strand
TGAAGAGCCGGCGTGCACCGGCGTCCGGCGTGTTCCCGGCAATGACGGCCGGCGGAACGGGGGTGCCGCCGGACGTGGTTTCTGCTTCACCGGGCGAGTCAGAGGGCGCGTGGTGACCCAAACCTTCCTGCACGAACGCGGTCGCGAGCACGATCGGGAGCCCGACGATGAACAGCACCACGGCGAGTGAAGGAAACCAGGTGGGCAGGCCCATTCCCTCGGTGAGGCTCTGAATCACCTCGTAGCCGACCCACGCGCTCACAACGTAGATGCCGAGCACCTGCCACAGTGAGCGGCGGTGGATCTCGTGAATGAACTGCTTCAGGCGCGACATGGCGATCAGTCCGTGGCCGCGGGCGGACGGTCGAGACCCGTCTTGCGCATCAGCTCGACGAAACGCGGATCCTCGTTGAGCGGTGCGAAAAGCTCCCTCTGGAGCTGCTCGGGCAGGTAGATGTTGCGGCGGTCGTACATACCCTCCATCCAGGTCAGCACCTGGCCCGGCTTGCCGAGCAGCATGTACAAGTGCGGTTCAAAATCATTGCGTAGAGTGAGCTCGGGGATCATCGCGACCGCCTGCCGCCGTGCCTCCTCATTGCCGTCGGATTCGATGAAGAGGGACACGAACTCCGAGTGGCGGGCGGAGTCTTCGGCCGTCGGTGCCCATTTCAAAAACGCTTCCTCCAATCCATCGGCGCGTCCCGACATGAACCTGGCAATGATGTCATGGTTGAACCCATACCATGCACTCCTGTCCAGCTCGAGAGTAACGCGCGACTGCTCGATCGCCTTCTCATAGTCGCCCCTCTGGTTGTGGATCCAGGCGATCGTGTTGCTGTGGATTGGCGCCAGCGGATCGAGCTCCCGCGCCCGGCTCGCCGCCTCCAGCGCTTCCTCTTCCCGGCCCAGCATGATGAGCAACTCCGCGAGCCACTGGTGGGCCGTGATGTAGTTGGGGGCCAGCTCCAGCGCTCGCTGGCAACGCTCGAGGGCTTCCGTCCAAACCCACTCGTACCATGTGGCGATCTGGCACAACGCGGCGTGGGGCTCCGCCAGTGTCGGATCCAACTCGGCGGCCCGGGCCGCCTCCGCCTTCCCGAGCCTGATCGCCGTTTCTACCGGGTAGAGCGAGTCGTACTGCGGCCAAACGGCGTAGATGAGCGCTATCGCCGCATGAGCTTTGGCGAACAGGGAGTCCTCGCGTGCGGCCTGCTCGAAATAAGCGAGGGTGGCCTCGAGATCCTCCGTCGAGGACCGATTGTTCCACCTCTGCAGTCCCAGCAGATAGTAGTCGTGGGCCGCAATCGTCTGATCGGGCGCACGTCCAGACCGGGTCGCGTCCTGCGGCGGTTCCAAGCCTAGGGCAGCCACGATTTCCCTGGCGATCTCCTCCTGGACGGCGAAGATGTCGGCCATATCACGATCGTAGCTGTCCGACCAGATGTGAAAGCCGTCTTCAGCGTTGTTCAGCTGGGCTGTGATCCGGAGCCGGTCCTGACTCTTCCGCACGCTACCCTCGAGGACGGCTTCCACCCCGAGCTTCCGGCCCACTTCGCGGATGTCGGAGTTGGTGCCTTTGAAGCTGAACGAGGAAGAACGCGCCGCCACCCTGAGCCCATCGACTTTGGCCAGGGCGTCGAGGATCTCCTCCGAAATCCCGTCGCTGAAGTATTCCTGGTCTCCCTCGGGACTCATGTCCTCGAAGGCGAGCACGGCGATCGACCCGATTCGATCGCCATCCCCCGCAGTGGCCGAAGCTTCGACGCCTGGCGTGCGGTTGGCGAACAGGAGCCAGGTCGTGCCGATTGCGCCCCACAGCGCGAACGCGACGACGCCGCCAATGATCGCGTTGCGCCAAGTGAAGAGACGGCGCGCGCCGGCGTCCAGCGTCGGTGCGGCACCGGGCGGACTCGGAATGGGGGTCCCACCCGTCGTGGTCTCCAGTTCAGCGCCCGAGGCGTCGGGCTCGTGGTGGCCCACACCCTCCTGGACGAACGCCGTCGCCAGCACGATCGGGAGTCCGATGATGAAGAGCACCACGGCGAACGACGGAAACCAGCCGGGCAGTCCCATGCCCTCGGTGAGTCCCTGGATCACCTCGTAGCCGATCCATGCCCCCACCGCGTAGATGCCGAGCACCTGCCACAGTGAGCGGCGGTGGATCTCGTGAATGAACTGCTTGAGACGGGACACGGCGCTACCGGGCCCGATTGTGGCGTTGTTCGCGGGTTCTCATGCGGAGGAATCTAGGGCCGGAAGACCCCATCAGGCAGTAGTCGGGCGACGTCCGACTGCGCGCGCCGCTAACCCAGCTTGAACGGATAACGGCGGATGCGGCGCTTACCCCGGCGCATTTTGTGGACGTCGAGCCCCCGGGCGCGGATCTGCCGCGCCCGTTCAGGTGGATACAGCCAGCGGTCCTTGATTACACGGTCATAGAGCTCCAGGTACCCTTCCACGGAGTCCTCGACTCGATACGCGCTCGCTCGGCAGCGCTCGGCCATCTCCGCCATCTCGTCGGGCGACAGCCGCCGGATCTCATCGATGCGGGCCAGCGCCTGACGATAGCTGTGCACGATGAATCCGTTCTCGCCGTCCTTGATGTACTCGCGCAGTGCCCCGCAGGCCGAGGCAAGCACCGGCGTCCCGCACGCGAGGCTCTCGTTCGGCGCCACGGGGCCCGGCTCCTCCCAGCCGACCACAAAAAACAACAGGCGCGCCTTTTGGAGGAGATCGAGCTTCCGCTGACCGCCCACCCTGCCAACCGGCTCGAGCAGCGAACGGTGGGACGGAAGCCGGAGCTTCCAGGCGCCACGAAGCGCGCGGTTCCCCGGAATCTCTCCGCCCGCCAGCTTGAGGGGCATTCCGCTGTCGAAGCTCAGGTGAATCGCGGTCTTGGCGTTCTTCCGTCGCCACGAGAGTGCCGCCAGAAACAGCATGTAGTCGTCCTTGACGGTCTCGAGCGGATAGTCCTCGAGCGGAACGCCGTTGTCCACAAACAGCTCCGCGCCGTGGTTCTCGGCGTGGCTGCGCGAGACGAACACCGTGTTGGGCGAGTAGCCGTGGAACCTGTCGGGATTGCGCGTGACTCTGCGGATCCCGTGCTC
Source organism: Gemmatimonadota bacterium (assembly GCA_041612005.1). GTDB lineage: Bacteria > Gemmatimonadota > Gemmatimonadetes > Palauibacterales > Palauibacteraceae > JBFILW01. The sequence goes on along the minus strand of JBFILW010000141.1, from coordinate 4,193 downwards.
GGTGACGATAAAGGGGACCTCGGGAAGCGCTTCCGGTGGCGGGGCCGCGTGGAAGTGGACGACGTCGGCATCGGTCGGAATCAGATCCCGGTAGTCCCAGTCGCGCGGGATCGGTAGCAGGTCAACCGGGTCGAGCGTCGGCATCGGAATCACCTCGACCTCCGGAAGCAGCTTCCCGATCGTGCTGCGCGGGTCCGTCATCATACTCACCCGGTGGCCGCGCCTGATCATCTCGCGGGCAAACCAGAATCCGAGCCGCTCCACGCCGCCGTACTTGGGTGGTGGTGTGATGCCGAGAACGCACTGGACGATATGCATCAGTCGAGCTTGACGGAATGGCGCGAAACGGGCAAGGGTCCGCAGAGCCGGCTGGCCGCACGGCCGGGGGCGTCACCGCATTGTTACCGTTCGGGCTCAACCATCCGGCCGCTTTGGCTGTCCAACAGGGTACGAAACGGGGACGTTCACCGTTTCGTATGGTATCAGAGCGCTCCGGGCCTCTATGTTTTCCAGGTTCGGACTGAGTCATACATCCCGTCCCGGATGGTTTAATGCAGCGACCCGGGGAGCTGTTCGGCGCCCTCCAGAAGCGACGTATCGTGCAGGTAGGCATCGCCTACCTGGCCGTGGCGTGGTTCTTTGTGCAGGCCGTCGGTTTTTTCACCGAGCAGTACGAGCTATCCCGCCGGCTCCTCAACGTCTCGATCCTGCTGGTCCTTCTGGGCTTCCCCGCCGCCATGATCATTGCCTGGTTCCACGGCGAGAAGGGCCACCAGCGGCTGGTAAAGTCGGAAGTGGTCATCCTCACCACGCTGGCGGTGCTGGCGGGCATCGGAACCTACCGTCTCAGTGTGGCGGACGAGATGTTCGTCGGCGGGGATACCGCGGCCGAATCCGCGGATCTCGGCGAGGGCTCGGTCGCCGTGCTCCCGTTCACCAACAACACCGGGGCTGACAGCCTGGATTGGCTGGGACCTGGCCTCTCCGACATGCTGACGACCAGCCTCGCCCAGATCCCCGAGCTGCGTGTCGTGAGCCCGCAGCGCCTGTTCGACCTGCTCGCAGATCAGGGACGTCAGGAAACGGAGCAGATCCCTCAGGATGCGGCGCTCGACATCGTCGCCCAGTCGGGCGCCCGGACGATGGTGCGCGGCACCATCGTCGGTAGCGGCGAGACGCTGGCGATCGACGCGCAGCTCATTGACATCGAGGACGGAACAATCCTTGGGGCCGAGCGGGCCCGTGGCAACGACGTTTTCGCCCTGGTCGATACGGTCGCGGTGAAGCTCTCGCAGCGCCTGCGCGGCGGACTTGACGCCCCTCACAAGATCAGGCCGATCGGAGACGTGGCCGGCAGCCCGGAGGCTTACCGGGCGTACGTGGAAGGCCTGCGCTCGAAGTGGGAGCTGCTTCAGCCGGATGACGTAGAAGGCCGCTACTGGCTGGAGTCCATGTACGAGATGATGCCGGGCCGCGAGACCGACCGGCAGCACGTGCTGGAGGAGATCGTCGCCATCGACCCGACCTCGGCGCGCGCCTATGGATCCCTCGCCGATCTCGCGGTGAGGCGGGGCGACCTGGTGGCTGCCGACACGCTGATCTCGAGGCACCTGGAGCTGGATCCCGGGGCCGCCGGGGCTCATGCGACGCGGGGCCAGCTGTACGAACTGACGGGACGCTTGAGCGATGCCCGCGGGTCATACCGCACCGCTCTTCAGCTGCAGCCGGACCTCGTCTCGGCGCTGGACCACCTGGTGCGGGCGTCGCTGAAGGAGGACCAGGTTGATATCGCGCGCCAGGATCTGCAGCCCCTGATCGGCTCGGAGAGCCCCGACATTCAGGTCGAATCCCGGCTGCTGATGGGCGACACCTACGCCTGGGAGGGTGACCTGGACACGGCGCTCGAGTATTACCGGGACGCCACCGCCCTGGCGGAGAGCCTCGGCCGAGCCGACCTGCGCGCCCGAAGCCTCGAGAGCGTGGTATCGACGGCGTCGAACATGGGTCGGGGCGACGAGGCTGTTGAGGGCATGACGTTCCGGCCGTTCGGCGTGCCGTCGATGGTCGAGCGCGCCGTTTCCCTGCTCGAGTTCGACCGCTTTGAGAAAGCAGCCGCCATTCTCGCGTCGGCGGAAGCGGAGTTCGTGCGGGATGCCGACCGGCTGTTCCCGATCGACCACTACGCGCTCATGTATGGCCAGGCCCGGTACGAGGAGGCGATCGGAAACCGGGGCAAGGCGACGAAGGTCTACCGGAAGCTGATGGAAGGCTGGCGCGACGCCGTAGACCGGGTGCCGCTGGTGTCCGACACCCCGGAACGGCTGGCGGCTCTGGGTCGCTAGGCTCTAGTCTCCGCGATTGCTCCGCCGAGCCGGCGCCGCGCTGAGTGATAGAAACACCGCGGCGATGCCAAGGGTCGACGCTATTCGGGCGATTCAATTCATCAGGTAGACATGCTGGGCGCTCAGGGAATCGGGTGAGATCGAGCTGATTCCTTCGCGCCCTTCGAGACTAGCTCCCGGCCTGGAGGGCTGCCAACCGATCGGGGGCGTCGCTCAGACCGGGCATACGGGCGGCGGCATCTTCCCAGCCGTCCAACATCTTCCCGTAGAGCATGACCGCCTGCGCCGTGTCCCCCAACTGCTCGTAAGCGCGGGCCTGGTAATAGTACGCCTGCCTGAGGGGAACGGGATCGACACGGCCGCCGTCGGCTCTCAGCGCATCGCCTTCGAGCTGGCGAGCTTGCCGAAGAACTTCCTCGGCGCGATCGAGCTCCAGCAGGGACCGGATCTCGGAGAAGTTCCCCAACCGCATCATCCCACCCTGTTTGCGAACCGAGTCCGCCATCAGCGCGCTACGCTCGAAGTCTCCGCGATAGTATGCGATTTCTGCAGCGATGAAATCGGTGACGATCGGAAGAAACTTGGTCATCTGCGGAGTCTGCGAGACGCCGCCTCGGATCAGCCCACCCAATGCCTCCATCGCCGCGACCTGCCCCTGCTCGCCGAGAGCGGCGAACCCAAAGAACGGCCCGATCGCGTTGAGGGGGTCGATCAGCTGAAGTCGCCCAAGGGCGCCGTTGATGGCATCGAAGTCGCCGAGGGCCATCTGAGTGGGCAGTAACGTCTGGATGATCTGCACTTCGCCGCGCGAGTCGCCGACGGCCGCCGCTTCCGCCGCGGCCCGGCGGGACGCCTCGATTCCCGCGTCGATATCCCCGGCCGCCAGCAGCGCGTCTCTGGTCAGCGACAGAGCGTGGATCCGGACAGCGGCAATCGAGTCACGCGTGTACGGCTCCAGCTCAGCCACCGCTTCGGCCGGCCGGTTCTCGAACAGGATCCAGGAACGCGCCAGGTGGTTGAGGGAAACGGAGAAATCCGGCCGGAGTTGCAGCGCCTCTCGATACGCCTCGCGGGCGCGTGCGTGCTCGCCCGCCATTTCGAGGATCTCACCCCGCGAATCGAGCGGGTTGGGCTCCTCCGGCTCGAGCTCGGCGTAGATATGAATGATCGAGTCCGCCGTTTCGTAGTTTCCGTTGCGGGCGTGCCAGTAGGCGAGCTCGTTGTGGGCGTTTGCAAAGAGCGGGTCGAGGGCGATCGCCTCCTCCATCAGCACCCGGCGCTCCTCCGAATCGCCCTCGTAGAACTGCCACAGCGCCATGCGGCCTTCCTTATCGTCCGGGTACAGGCGGACGAGTGCGGTGAACGCTTCCTTGGCCGCTACATCATCGTTGTCGATCCTCGCGAGCAACCCGTCCAGGTAGAGGCGATCGCGGCCAGTCGCCCGCTCACGATTATCCTCGGCCGCGCGCAGGGCTGTCAGGCCCGTCGACAAGTCGCCGCTGTCGAAGGCCAGTCCCGCGAGACGGAGTTGTGCGAGGGCGAAGGTGGAGTCGAGCGTCACCGCCCTCTGGTAGTGCTCGAATGCTTCTTCGAGGTGGAACCTGCGCTGGGCCTGGAGGCCGAGCTGGAAGGCGCGATAAGCCTCCAGGTTTTCAGTCGTGACGTCGGCTACGGATGCAAATTCGGTCGGTTCAACGGCCGCGCCGAGGATCTGCGCCGAGAGGTCGCTGGAGATGCTGTCCACGAGGACGAACACATCCGGCCCCCGAGCCTTGGAGGCCGCGACCACCCGGCCGCTTGCCACGTCGATCAGGTTTGCGTTGATCGTCATGTCGTCGGCGCGGCCGAGGA
>JBFILW010000140.1:0-7350 GCA_041612005.1 Gemmatimonadota bacterium | reverse complement strand
CCGAAGATGTTCGGCCGCATGATGAGCGACAAGATCGGCAAGGTGCACTTCGCGCTCACGTTCATCTTCTTCAACATCACCTTCTTCCCCATGCACGGGATCGGGATGGGCGGCATGATCCGCCGGACATACGATCCCAACCAGTACGAGCTGTTCCAGGGCATGCAGGACACGAACATCCTGATCACGATCGGAGCGATCGGGCTGTTCCTGAGCGGCTTCCTGTTCGCCTGGAACTTCTTCTGGTGCCTCAAGCACGGAGAGAAGGCGCCGGCCAATCCGTGGAACGCCAACACGCTGCTGTGGCAGACGCCGTCGCCGGCCAAGCACGGCAACTGGGAGGAGATCCCGGTCGTGTACCACGGGCCTTACGAATACAGCCACCCGGACATGGACAAGGACTGGTTGGCGCAGAACGAGCGACCGGACATCGTGTCGCCCGCACGTCATTCCTGAGCGAGGAGAGCGCATGAACCCGAGCGGGACAACGCGATGAGCCTCGGTACCGCAGCGATCGAGATGGACGCCCGGCTCCCGGAGCGCGGCCTCGGCGTCTACGACAAGAAGGTCGGGATGTGGGTGTTCCTGTGCTCGGAGGTGATGTTCTTCTCCGGTTTGATCGGGTCCTACATCATTCTCCGCTTCGGGGCGGGGAACACGTGGCCGCTGCCCGGAGAGGTGCTCAACATCCCGGTCACCGCCGTCAACACCTTCATCCTCATCTGCTCCAGCGTCTCGATGGTGAAAGCCTACGCGGCGATCTCGGATGGAGACCAGGCAGGCCTCAAGAAGTGGTTGATCGCCACGATCGTGATGGGGGCGATCTTCCTCGGCGTGCAGGCCTACGAGTATACCGAGCTCGTGCACCACGGATTCACGCCGGCCTCGGGCCTGTATGGCTCCACGTTCTACACCATGACCGGCTTCCACGGCTTCCACGTGCTGTGCGGCGTGGTGAGCATGATCTACGTGGCACAGAAGGCGTTCCGCGGGCACTACACGAAGGAGGATCACCAGGGGATCGAGGTCATCGGGCTCTACTGGCACTTCGTGGACCTGGTGTGGATCATCCTGTTCACGGTCGTCTACCTGATCTGAGTGAGGCGTAGTTAGCTTTGCCGGCGTGAGCTGCGACTGAATCGAGCGACAGAGACAACCAAGCGGGAGACAGGCATGGCGACGGAAGAAGGCCGGAAGCATCCGAACTACATGGCCGTGTGGGCCGGTCTGGCGGTCCTCACCGCGGTGGAAGTCGGGGTCGTCTACCTGGGCTTCAGCCGCAACCTGCTCATCCTGACCCTGATCGCGCTGGCCATCTGGAAGGCGGTGTTGGTCGCGATGTACTTCATGCACCTCAAGTTCGAGCCCAAGGCGGTCTCGGTCGTGGCCGCCTCACCGCTGCTCCCGGCCGCGATCCTCATCATCCTCGTCCTGTTCGAGAACTTCGGCTGATGGTAAGCTCGCTTCTCCTCGTGTGCCCCGGCTGCATCCAGGGGGCGGGCGGAAACCTCGAGATGGGTCTGCTGGTCGGGCTCTTCTTCATGATGGCGGTCCCGTTCCTGGTCATCGGCGTCATCGGGGGCGGCATCATGCGGGCGAAGCGACGGGAGCTCACCGATGAGGTAGAGCGCTTCCTGGAGTTGGAGCGCCTGGCCGGGGTGCCGACCGAACCGAGCCACTCCGGGAGACCGGCCCTGAGAGAGAGGGGAAACCCGTGAGCTCCCTGACCAAGACCGTCCGGGACGGAGTGATCGGGGGCCTGCTCGCGGCCACGGCCCTCATCCTGTTCTTCTTCTTCTACGACCTGATCCGCGGCGAGCCGCTGGCGACGCCGTCGTTTCTGGCCCACGCCCTGCTCGGGCGCGGCGACGGGGTGCCGGACAGCGGGCTCGTCGGTGCCTACACGCTCATCCACTTCATTATTTTTGCCGGCTTCGGGGTGGGCGCGGCGCTGATCTTCGAGGTGACCGAGCTGCCCAAGAACGTGCTGTTCGGCGCCGTGTACGGCCTGTTCGTCGGCACCCTCGCCTTCTACAGCGCCCTCATCATCACGGGCAGCGACGTGCTGGCCGCGCCAGCCTGGGGCGCGATCTTCTTCGGCAACGCGCTGGCGGGCGTGATCATCGTCACCTACCTGCACTGGCGGAGCGCCGAGCCGGGGGTCACCGGGCTGTGGAACCAGTTCGTGGTCCACAAGACCGTGCGCGAAGGACTCGTCGCCGGGCTGATTGGAGCGGTGGCGGTCGCGATCTGGTTCCTGCTGGTGGACATGGTGACCGTGCGCCCCTTCTTCACGCCGGCGGCGCTCGGCGGAGTGATCTTCAAGGGCGCGATCAGCATGGACCAGGTGGTGGTCGAGCCCGGCATCATCATCAGCTACACGCTGCTCCACTTCGCGGCCTTCATCATCTTCGGCGTGATCCTCTCGGCTCTCGTCACCCAGGCGGAGCGCTTTCCGCCGCTGGTGTTCGCGCTTGTGATCTTGTTCGTGGTGTTCGAGGTCTTTTTCATCGCCATGGTCGCGATGCTCGGCGTCTGGATCCTGGAGGAGATCGCCTGGTGGTCGGTGTTGATGGGGAATTTCCTCGCCGCCGTCGCCATGAGCTGGTACCTGTGGCGCGTGCATCCGAAGCTGCGGGCGGAGCTGGCGAGCGGCTCGGCCCTGTGGACGGGGGATTAGTCCCCGATCCCGACAATCGCGGCCCGGGGCGTGGCGCCCGGGCGGCACAACCCCAACGACGGAATGCAATGACGGGAACAACTACGGACACGAAACCGGTCGTCGATACCTCGGAGACGAAGAGGCTCACGGAACAGGTTCGAGTGGAGGACGGAGTCGTGCGGCTCGACGTCGGCGGGTCCGTGCGCGAGTACGAGCTCAAGGAGCTGCCGGACGGCTTCGTGCGCTGGCAGCTCGACTACAAGCACAGCATCTACGACGCGATCGAGCGCGACGAGTACATCGCGTTCAACGCGGGCCACCTGCCGGTGGTCGGGACCTGGGAGAGCGACTCGATCGTCCCCAACCTCGCCAACAAGGGCGTCGGCTTCACGCCCAAGGACGAGCACATCGACCATTACCTGAAGCTGGTCGAGGATGCGGTCGAGCAGATCACCGCCCTCCCGCCCCACGCCGTGAATGAGACCAGGGACCTGCGGATCAACACGGCGCGCGAGTTCTACAAGCACCCGGAGCACGTCGATTGGCGCCGGCTGGGGCTGCTGGAGATCTTCGAGGGCGGCACCTTCCGCAACCTGAGCGAGAACCCGCTCGCGTCCGTGCTGTGGACCGGCAACTCGCCCGTGTTCGTGAGCTACCAGGTGGACTGCGCGGTCGAGATCATCACGACGGAGGATCCGCGCTACCGCTTCTCGTGGGCGATGCGGCGGCTGTTCGAGTACGAGCCGTTCCATGTCGTGCAGACGATGTACCCGTACGCCTACTGCTTCTGGGTCATCGGCTACAAGGACAAGACGCCGAAGCGGCGCTATCCGGGGAAGAGTCGGGACCGGAGCAAGTCTGACGCGCATCCGAGCGCTCCAACGGGACAGCCGAGCGCCGAGAGCGGGCGCTTCAACGGGTGCCCGGCGAACTAGTGCGCCAACGCCGCTGAGCCGGTGCTGACCACCCGCGATCGCCTCCGGGAATACCTCACGGCCGTGGTGGCGGCCTTCCCGCATCCGGGGCGTCTCTACCTGATCGGCGAGACGAGCCAGCTGTTCGAGGGCTGGCGCGAGTGGGTCGATGCGGTCGAGGTGGCGGGTGAGGTGGAGCCCGAGCACGCGGGCAAGCTGTCCGAAGCGATCCACTCCGTCGCGGTGCGGCTCGGGGTCGAGGTGATCGAGGAGTCACCCGCCGATGTGATTCCTCTCCCGGATGGGTACGCGGAGCGGGCCATCCCGATCCTGTCGCCGGCTGGTCCGCTTCACCTCTTCCATTTCGATCCCTACAGCGTGGCCTACCGCTTCATCGCGCGCGGCGACGAGCCGGACTACCACCTGGTACTCATGTACCTGAGCCACGGCTGGCTGCACATGGCGGAGATGGACTCGCGCCTGGAGGACCTCTTGCCGCGCTTCACCAGCGAAACGATCCAGCAGGACCCGGCCGAATTCCGCCGCCGCTACAAGGGACTCAAGCAGATGGCAGAGACCGTCCCGCCGCGCGCCATCCACCGCCGCACCGAGGCCTGACCGGGTTGTCCGGCCCCCGCCTCCTGGTCGCGACCCGCAGCGAGCACAAGCTGGCGGAGATCCGCGAGCTGGCGGGCGTTCCCGGCCTCGAAGTGGTCTCCCTGCTCGACATCGGTCTCCCCCCGGCGCCCGAGGAGGATGAGATCGAGATCCACGACACGTTCGAGGCCAACGCGGAGGCGAAGGCCGACTACTTCTGGGCCCAGACCGGACTCCCGACCCTTGCCGACGACTCGGGCCTTTGCGTCGATGCGCTGGACGGTGGTCCCGGGGTGCGGACGAAGCGCTTCGCGCCGGACGAGCTGGCGGACGAGCTCGGGCGCGACCGCGCCAACAACCGGTACCTGCTCGAGCGCCTGGACGGCCTTCCGGCTGAGGAGCGCGGCGCTCACTACGTGTGCGCCCTGGCGGTAGCGGCCGGCGATGAGCGGCTCGTCGTGCGCGGGCAGGTGGACGGTCGGATCGCGGAAGAGCAGCGAGGCAGCGGCGGCTTCGGCTACGATCCGCTCTTCATCGTGCCGGAGCACGAGCAGACGTTCGGCGAGTTGCCGCCCGAGGTGAAGGCGGGAATGAGCCACCGAGCGCGGGCGGTGGAGGCGCTCAGGCCGTGGCTCGCGGCGCGGGCCGGCGAAGCAGAGGCGCCGCGCTAAGCGTGCGCGGGGCTGCGACTGACCCGGGCGAGGGTCCTTGAACGAGGGGCTATGCGGCGCGTCCTGAAGTGGCTGGCGATCGGAGGTGCGGCAGCCGTTGTGCTGGTGATCGTCGTGGTCATCGTGTTCACGTTCACCGGGCGCGCCAGGTACGCGGAAACGTTCACGGCGCCGTATGAATCGCTGTCCACGGTCACCGACTCGGCGGCGATCGTCGAAGGTGAGCGCCTGGCCGCCATTCACGGTTGTGAGCTTTGCCACGGTGAGGGGCTGTCGGGCGAGCTGTTCATAGACAGCAGGGTGTTCATGAAGCTCCCGGCGCCCAACCTCACCCCGGGGCAGGGCGGGCTCGACGCAACGTACACGTTGGCCGATTTCGAGCGCGCCGTGCGTCACGGCGTGAACCGGGACGGGCGTGGCCTGATCATCATGCCGTCCAACGACTACGCGTACTTGAGCGACGACGAAGTCGTGAAGCTGTACGCCTACGTGAGCAGCCTTCCTCCCGTCGCCAACGAGCGGAGCGAGATCCGGGTGGGGCCTATGGGCAACGCCATCCTCACTCTGAACGACCGGCTCCGTCCCGTCACGCAGACCGACCATGGAGTCGCGCACAAGCCGGGTGTGAACGCAGAGAACGCGCTGGAGCTGGGTGAATACCGCACCCGCATCTGCACCGTGTGCCACGGCCCCGCGCTGACGGGCGGACGCCCCGATTTCACCGAAAATCACCAGCCATCGTCACCCAACCTCACTCCGGATCCCGAGACGGGACTTACGGGTTGGGACGAGGCCGACTTTGTGCGTCTCATGCGCACAGGGCTACGGCCGGACGGCACACAAGTGGACTCGCTGATGCCGTGGCACGTGTTTCAGCGCATGACGGACGGGGAGCTTTCGGGCGTGTGGGCATATCTGCGCAGCCTTCCACCGATGGCGAGCACGGCTCCGCCCGGACCCGGATAACCCGTTATCTTTCGGGAGTGATGCATACGCACTCCCTATCCGTGAACCCGAGCCGGCCCGTGCCGTGGCCGGCGTACCGGGGCCTTCCCCCGGGCGAGCTGGACCGCCGCGTCGCGAGCGCGGTCGCAGCGCTGACGGACTGCCGGCTGTGCCCGAGAGACTGCGGGGTGAACCGCCTCGAGGACCGCTGGTCAGCCTGCAAGACCGGCCGTCATGTCGTGGTCAGCAGCGCCTTTCCGCACTTCGGTGAAGAAGACTGCCTGCGCGGGTGGAGCGGGTCCGGGACCATCTTCTTCGCCCACTGCAACCTGCGCTGCGTATTCTGTCAGAACTACGACATCAGCCAGGCGGTGAAGCCAGGGGCGGGGCGTCCGTCGAGTCCCGCTGAGATCGCCGGCATGATGCTGACCCTTCAAAACCGCGGCTGCCACAACATCAACTTCGTGACCCCGGAGCACGTCGTGCCTCAGGTGCTGGAAGCCATCGCGGTGGCGATCGACACCGGGCTCTCGGTCCCGATCGTGTACAACACCAGCGCCTACGACTCGCTCGAATCGATCGAGTGGATGGATGGCGTCGTCGACATCTACATGCCTGACTTCAAGCTCTGGTCGGCTGAACGGAGCAGAAAAGTGCTGAAGGCGGAGGATTACCCGGAGGCCGCGCGGGCGGCGATCCGGGCCATGCACGAGCAAGTCGGACCGCTGGAGTTGGACGAGCAGGGGCTGGCGCGACGCGGACTGCTGGTGCGGCACCTCGTCATGCCGGGCAGTTTGGACGAAACGCGCCGCATCCTGAGGTGGATCGCCGAAGAGCTCGGACCCGACACATACGTGAACCTGATGGACCAGTACTATCCGGCTGGGAAAGTGTCGGCCAGTCGGTATCCGGACATCAATCGGCGGCTGCGTCGGTCAGAATTCGCCGAGGCGAAGGCGATCGCGCGAGAGCTCGGGCTGCGGCTCGATCGCCGGGCGGCGTGACCCCGGCCTCGCTGCCCGCGTCGATTCCTCGCCTTCCTCCACCACACGAGCCGCGTTAGCTTGCGGCGATTCGGGGCGTGGCGCAGTCCGGTAGCGCACCTGCTTTGGGAGCAGGGGGTCGCCGGTTCGAATCCGGCCGCCCCGATTCAGCTAGGAGACTTCTTGGGACAGTCGACTGGCACTTACCGACCGACTGCCACGCGTGTCGTTCCCCGGGCGCTGTGGAACACTCATTTGCCGATTGCTAATGTCCTGATCCAGGGAACTTCCGCGGAAGGCCATATGTATGGGATACTGTGTGACGCACGAGCCATTCGAGGGTATCTTAGGGGTCCGCGTGACGCCGATGTGACGGGACGCCACGAAAGGTCGAGCACGCCCAGAAGCGAGTTATCGGCCATCGAGGTCACGATGGTGAAACAACTGAGGAGTCCGAGCACAGCTGCTCTCGGAAGAGCCGTCACAGTTTCGGCTCTCGGGGCACTCCTCATTGCGGGATGCGGCAAGGAGACGACCACGGGCGTCGAGACCGGCGCCATCAGGGCCAGCGTAAGCCT
>JBFILW010000139.1:0-7428 GCA_041612005.1 Gemmatimonadota bacterium | reverse complement strand
CTTCGGAACTTCGATCGCTCAGGCACTGCGAGTGCATTCGGATACTCTCCGCATCAAGCGGCGGCAGCGCGCCGAGGAACAGGCGGCCAAGACGACCATCAAGCTGGTCTTCCCGCTCGTCCTCTTCATCTTTCCGGCCATGTTCGTCGTCATTCTGGGCCCGGCTGTGCTGCACATCGCGCAGACCTTCTCGACCATGCAATGAGCCGGCGCGTCCGGGCCACGAACACGACGAAGGGGACGCTGTTGGGCGCATCCATCCGCGTCGCGGACGGACGATGGTCGCGGCTGCGGGGCTTGCTGTGGGCGCCGACGCTCGAAGCCGGTGAAGGTCTCGTGCTGATACCGTGCAAGGCGGTCCACATGTACGGGATGAAACAGTCGCTCGACGTCGTGTTCGTCGACTCGGATGGCACGGTCGTGGCGCTGTATCCGGGACTCGCTCCCGGCAAGCGAACTAAGGTACACCGGGATTCGCACTCGGTGTTCGAGCTACCGCCAGCAACGATCGAGGAAAGTGACACAGGACTCGGAGACACGGTACGGACGGAGCCCGCCTGAGCAGGTGCGCCGAACGGGGATAAAATACGAGGTATGCCGATCATGGACATGGATCCGAACACCACCAGCCGTTACCTGACGCCCGAAGCGTCACTGCTCGAGGGGGCGATGGCGCCACCGGGGGGGCTGACCTCTGGCCTCGCCACACCTACGCCGCTTCCCGTCGCGGGCCCAGCCGCCCCTCCCGTTCCGGACAGTCTCGAGGCCACCGGTCTCTCACACGGTATGGTCGACGACCTGATCCTCAGAACTCTGTACGTGCAGGGCGCGCGCAGCGGCGAACAGCTTCGCAGCGTGATCCGGCTCCCGTTCGCCATTATCGATGAGCACCTGCTCTTTCTGCAGCGCCGGCGGCTGCTCGAGGTCCAGGGAACCCAGGGAACCAGCCGTGCGGGTTACATCTTTGACCTGACCGGCGAAGGCCGCGACCGTGCGCGTGAAGCGATGGGCGGGACACAATACGTGGGTCCGGCTCCGGTCCCTCTCGAGCACTATCGGCAGTGGGTGCTCCGCCAGACGATCCGCAAGGTGCAGGTGACGCGCGACCGGATTCGGGATGGATTTGGTCATCTCGTCTTGAGTCAGGACTTCTTGGATCAGCTCGGTCCGGCCATCAACTCGGGCCGCTCGTTATTCCTGTACGGCCCGGCGGGAAACGGCAAGACCACGCTGGCTGAAGCGATCGCCCGGATGCTGGGCGGCGATATCTATATCCCATACGCGATCGAGGTCGAGGGACAGATCGTCCTTCTGTACGACCCGGTGCACCACCGGGATGTGCGTTCGCAGGGAGCGGATGACCCCCTGGCCGATGACAGTCCGTGGCTGCGCGCGGCGAGCGGCCACGATGCCCGCTACGCCCTCGTCGCGCGGCCGGTGGTCATGGTGGGCGGCGAGCTAACTCTCGAGCAGCTCGAGCTGCAGTACGACACGCACAGCAAGGTCTACCGGGCCCCGGCGCAGGTTCAGGCGAATGGAGGCGTCTTCATCATCGATGACTTCGGCCGCCAGCGCGCGCGACCCCGCGATCTCCTGAACCGCTGGATGATCCCCCTGGAGCGGCACATCGACTTCCTCTCACTCCGCAACGGGCACAAGTTTCCGGTCCCGTTCGACTGCATGCTCATATTTGCGACCAACCTGAATCCAAACGAGCTGGTCGAAGAGGCGTTCCTGCGCCGTATCCGGTACAAGATTCTGGTCGACGATCCGGAGCCATCTCAGTACGAGTTGATGTTCCAGCGCATGTGCGAGGCGCGCGGAATCGGGTTCGACCCCGAAGCGGTCAGCTATATCTATCGCCAGTACTACGACCGGTTGAACTTGGAGCCGCGCGGCTGCCACCCACGTGATATCGTCGACCATCTGTGCGATACCGCCAAGTACGTCGAGATGGAGCCCAACGTGTCGATCGACATGATCGACCGCGCCTGCCGCTCGTACTTCCTCGACATGCCGGCGGCCGACGCGCTCATCGTACACCGGCGGCGGCCCAGCTGAGCGAATGCGTCCCGGCGGTCTCTTGCCGTCGGGACGGCACTCTCGCAGCTTCGCGGCATGAAGAGCCGCCTGTTGTCCGTCCCCGTCGCAGCTGGCGTCCTCGCGTGGTTGTCCGTCAGCGGCCTCCGCGCTCAAACGCCCACAGCTTCCCAGACCAGTTCCGGGGCACGCCCCACCATCGCCCAACTGCATTACAGCGGCGGCGGCGACTGGTACGCAAACCCGTCGGCGCTTCCCAATCTGCTGGCGGCGGTGAGGTCGCGGACCGCTGTGACTCCGGCCGATCGACCGGCTCAGCTCGAGCTTACCGACCCGGACCTTCGGGACTATCCGTACCTGTACCTGACCGGCCATGGCAATATCCGGTTTAGCGAAGAGGATCTGAGGATCCTGCGGAGCTACTTGCGGAATGGCGGCTTCTTGCACGCGGATGACAATTACGGGCTCGACGCGTCGTTTCGGCGCGAGATGGGTCGACTGTTTCCTGATCGACAACTCGTTGAGGTGCCCCTGAGCCATGCCGTGTACTCGATCTTCTACGAGTTTCCCGACGGGCTTCCGAAAGTGCACGAACACGATGGACTGCCGGCACAGGGTCTTGGCATCTTCATCGACGGGAGGCTTGCCGTCTTTTACACGTACCAGAGTGACCTCGGTGACGGTTGGGAGGACCCTGGGGTGCACGACAACACTCCTGAGGCGCGAGAGCAGGCCCTCCGGATGGGCGTCAACCTGTTTCTGTACGCCCTCAGCTCGTCTGCCGCGGAGGGCTAGACGCTCGGCCGCAGACGAGCGAGCCGCATTGCATTTGCGGTGACGGCCAGCGAGGCGCCCATGTCTCCGATCACTACGGCCGCGATCAGCGATACGTACCCGAGCGGGACTCCGATCGCGAGAGCCAGCTTGATGCCGATCGCTACCGCGATGTTCTGACGGATCACACGGCGACTGCGGCGCGACAGCTCGTGCAGATACGGCAAGCGTTCGAGGTTGTCGCCCATCAGCGCCACGTCCGCCGTCTCCAGCGCCACGTCACTGCCCGCCGCACCCATCGCGATCCCGACTGACGCCGCGGCGAGCGCCGGAGCGTCGTTGACCCCGTCTCCGACCATGGCGACCAAGCCGTGTCGCCGTTCCAGATTCTCGATTGCGTCGACTTTGTCTTCCGGCAGCAGACCGGCGAGGCTCAAGTCGACACCGACCTGGCTCGCAACAGGCTCAGCGACCCGCACAGAATCCCCCGTCAGCATGACGATCCGATCCACTCCTTGCTCGCGAAGCCGGCCGATTACCTCCGCTGCCTGCGGCCGCACCGTGTCCTGAACGCCGATCGCGCCGACCACCCGCTGGTCGCGGGCGATCAGAACAGCAGTGCGCCCCGCCGCCTCGATCCTGTCAACGACCGGGCTCGCGGCTTCCGGCCCGAACAGCTGCGGGCGTCCGACGGTGTACACAGCCCCATCGAGGCGGGCCCTGGCTCCCAACCCCGGTAACGCTTCGAAGTCGGCGGGAGGACAAATACCGTCCATATAACCGGCGTGGCGGGCTCGGCGCACGATCGCCCGCGCTATGGGGTGCTCCGACCCGGCTTCTACGCTGGCGGCTACTCTGAGCAGCTCCTCCTCGCTCAGTCCATCCGTGGCTACGACCTCGGTGACCTCCGGAATGCCGTGGGTCAGGGTTCCGGTCTTGTCGAAGGCGAAGACGTCGGCCTGTCCGACCTGCTCCAGGTAGGCACCTCCCTTAATGAGAACGCCATTGCGGGCCGCACTCGTGAGCCCGCTCACTACGCTGACCGGGGTCGAGATAACGAGCGCGCAGGGGCAGGCGATAACAAGCAGCGTCAGGCCACGCAGAAACCACACCGTGAAGGGCTCGCCGAACAGGAGCGTGGGGACCGTGATGACGAGTACTGCTCCGGCGACGACCAGCGGTGTGTAACGGCGCGCGAAGCGCTCGACGAACCGCTCGCTCGGAGCGCGGCTCGCATCGGCGCTCCCGATCAGGCGGATGATGCGGGCCAGGGTGGTGTCTCCCGGACTTCGGGAGCTGCGCACCTGAAGATACCCATCCTGATTGATCGTGCCCGCAAACACCTCATCGCCGACTCCGGCCGAAACCGGAATCGACTCGCCGGTAATCGTCGCCTGATCGATTGACGAGGCGCCGTGTTCGATTGCTCCGTCCACGGGCAACCGTTCACCCGGACGCACGACGACAAGCTCGCCCACCAGCACATCATCGGCGCTGATCGTCTCTTCACGCCCCGATCGCAGGACGGTTGCCGTGGTCGGCGACAGGCGCATGAGAGCGCGAACGGAATCGCGGGCGCGATCCACTGCGTACTGCTCCAACAGCTCGGCCAGTGAGAAAAGGAAGGCGATGGAGGCGGCTTCGAGAAACTTCCCGATCGCCACCGCGCCGAGAATGGCGACGGTCATGAGGAAGTTCATGTCCAGAACTCTGCGGCGCACGGAGCTCAGCGCCTTGGGGAAGAAGTTCCAGCCGCCGACCGCGGCGGCAAGCAGGAAAAGGACCGCGGACGCGACGATCGGCAGCCGGCCGTCCCCTGCCCCGGACCATGCGCGCCAAGCTTCGATGGCAAGCGCCCCCACCAGAAATCCGCCCGATATGTAGGTCACTGCGGCACGCCGGCTACGCCACGTGCCGATGTCGGCGAGATGAGCCCCTCGCGGCTCCAGCGCCGTGTAGCCGAGAAGTTGGATCTCGTGGCGGATCTCGTCGAGCCCGATTCGCTCCGGATCGAACTCGATCGCGAGGCTGCGGCTGGTCAGACTGCCCGCCGACCGCAGCACGCCGTCCAGCTCCCCGACCCGGCGCTCGATCGTGCGCAGGCAGCTGGCGCAGTCCATGCCTTCGATTCGGAACTCAGCTCCAGCCGAGTCGTGCACGCCGGCCGTGTCAGTCAAGGATCTCCCTCACGTGCTCCAGTCCGATATCTATCAACGTGGCCACGTGGTCGTCGTCGAGCCGGTAGTAGATCATCCGACCATCGCGTCGGGTTCGCGCGAGCCGTGACAGCCGAAGCTGTCTGAGATGGTGACTGACGGCGGATTCGCTGGACCCGACCACGGCTGCGAGATCCGCGACACACAACTCCTGACGGCCGAGCGCGTCCACGATGCGAAGGCGCGTGGGATCGGCGAGAATCTGAAATATCTCCGCCATCAGGCCCAGCTCTTCACTCGTCGCGCCCGCACTGCTGGCTCTTGTCATCGGACCCCTCCCTCCTCACCGTCTGGGTGTCCGTTCCCCGCTGCCGACCCTCTCATCGCCCAGATCTTCTTAATATATGAACATATGCTCATGTATACCAGACAAGACTGTTCTGGCGACGAAAGGGTGGGGTTCGGTCAGCCAGCCGTGCCCGTGAAGGCTCCGTACAACGCCAACATGGCGACGATCACGGCAACGGCGATGATGAGCGGACCGATGAACAGGCCGGTGAACACCTTGCTGTCGAATCGCAGGTGCATGAAGAACATCGCGACCAGGGTGAACTTCGCGGCTGCGAGACCGAGGAGGATCGGAACCAGGACCGGCTCAAGGTACTCGACGTAGAACACCATGACCTCGGCCGCGGTGATCACCGTGAGGATGAGCGCGATCACAACGTAGAAGCGCGTGCTGGCGTGTGCCTTGTGGGGTCCGGATTCCTCAGCCATCGGTCGTTCCTCGGCAGGTCCTATGACATCAGATAGATGAGCACGAACAGTACGATCCACACGACGTCCACGAAGTGCCAGTAGAGCCCTGTTATCTCGACTGTCAGGGCGTTGCGCTGTGTGAGTCTCCCCATCACAGCGAGCACGAAAAGACTGAGAAGCCAGATCACCCCGACCGCGACGTGTGCGCCGTGGAAACCGGTGAGGATGAAGAACGAGGCTCCGAACAGGTTGGTGGAGAGACCGAGACCCTCGTGATAGAAGTGGTTGAACTCGTACACTTGGCCGCCGAGGAAAATCAGCCCGAACACGGCTGTCATCAGGAGCCACACCTTGCCCCACCTCATGTCGCCCCGCTCCACAGCCGTGAAGGCGAGGACCATCATCAGGCTGCTCATCAGGAGCACGAAGGTGGTGACGGTGATGAACGGGATGTTGAGAAGCTCCTCCGGGTACGGGCCCTGCAGGTTGCGCCGGTGGTTGATCAGATAGTTGATGATCAACGATCCGAACAGCATGCACTCCGAACCGATGAAGGCCCACATTGCCATCTTGCGGTTCGGTAGTCCCGTGCTCGTGTACTCGGCGTCCATCGCCGCGACCCCTTCGCTCACCGTGTTACCGCTCCTTCTTTCCGGCTCTCTCGCGCATGCTCCACCAGGTCAATGATCCACCGGCTCGAGGGCCCAGCCGTAGAACGACACGACCACGATCACCAGGCCGATAAACACGACCGGAAGGCCGACCGGCGGCAGCGCCCCGACTCCCAGCACCGTGATTCCGAACGCCAGCAAAATCGGCCAGAACGACGGAGACGGCATGTGTACGCCCTCGCATGACCCCTCTAGCGTCTTAGCAAAGCCGGGCTGGGTCCAGAGCGTGTCCCGGTGCTCGACTGCGGGCAGCTTCGGGAAGTTGCAGGCCAGCGGCGGCGACGGTACGGCCCACTCCAGCGTGCTTCCGCCCCACGGATCGGCTGCTGCCGGCGCTCCGCGGCGGAGGCTGCGCAGGATGTTGAAAAGGAACAGCAGCACCGAAGCGCCGAGGAGGAAAGCCCCGACGGTGGCCATCAGGTTCATGTCCTCGAAACCGAGCCCGGACTGGTAGGTGAAGGTCCGACGCGGCATCCCGAGCAGACCCAGGAAGTGCATCGGGAAAAACGTGATGTTGAAGGCGATCATCATGAACCAGAATTGAAGCTGGCCGAGGCCTTCGCTCATCATGCGGCCGGTGACCTTCGGGAACCAGTAGTAGATTCCCGAGAAGATTCCGAGCATCGCGCCACCGAACAGAACGTAGTGGATGTGGGCGACGACGAAGTACGAATCGGTCTGTTGCAGATCGGCCGCCGCCGAGGAGTGCATGACGCCGCTCAGGCCACCGATGATAAACATGGCCACGAAGCCGATCGCGAACAGGAAAGACGTCTTCAGACGGATCGACCCGCCCCACATGGTCGCGATCCAGTTGAATATCTTCACACCGGTTGGAATGGCGATCAGCATGGTCGTGGCGCTGAACACCGAGTTGGCGACCGGACCGAGACCGACCGAGAACATGTGGTGCGCCCAGACACCGAAGCCGAGGAAGGCGATCAGGATCCCCGAGTACACGACGACCGGATAGCCGAATAGAGGCTTCCGCGAGAAAGTCGGGATGACTTCGGAGATAATGCCCATGG
>JBFILW010000138.1:0-7470 GCA_041612005.1 Gemmatimonadota bacterium | reverse complement strand
TCGGTCTCTTCCTCCTGGTCCTGGGTCATTGGTGGTCGCAATGGGATTTTCGTGGGCTCGATTGGACCTACCCGTCGTTCTTCTACGTCACGCTGGGGCCGACGCTGCTCTTCTTTGCGGTCGCTCTCCTGATTCCCGTCCGCGCCGGCGAGGGTCCAGGGGACATGAGGGTGTATTTCCTCTCCGTACGTCCGCTTTTCATGACGGTCATGTTGGCATACAGCTTCGTCACTTGGTTTGATGGCCCCATCCTTCAAGGGCAGCCCATACTCGGTCCGCTCGGCATAATCCATATCGTCTTCACCGGAGGCTTGCTTGTAGGATTGAGCTCTGCAAACGCCCGGGTTCAGAACATCGTTGCCCTCGCGATGGCGGGCTTGGTCTTCGCGGTCATGGCCGTCCGCTTTTTTCCCGGCGCCTTCGGTTAGCAATAGACGCATCGAACGGACTCGGTCTTCGGAGCATCGCGCATGATCTGGATCTTGGTCCTTGCGGTCCTGGGTATCGTCGCCGGATCGGCTCTGCTCAGGCTCGGTTCACGCTGGGGATCGACGCCCGAGGAGCGCACACGTGAGATGCCCGGGGACGAGTTCTTCCAGACCGGCCGCCGAGGCCGGGTTGTAATGACGAGGGCCATCTCAATCGCCGCGTCGCCGCAGAGCGTCTGGCCGTGGATTGCCCAGCTCGGTCGTGGCGCGGGATGGTACAGTATCGACCGCCTGGACAACGGGGGTAAGAGCTCCGCGCGCCACATCGTCTCCTGGATCCCGGATCCGCGATTGGGTGACGCCACGACCATTGGATATCTGAGACACCTGGACTCGGGACGGTCGCTTGCCTGGTGGGTCGACGGCGTACGGTTCGCGGGTTCCCGGGCCCGCCTCGTGACTTGTTTCAGCCTTCGGCCGGAAGGTCAGGGAACGCGCCTGGTGAGCCGGATGTCGGCGGACGCGGCCGGACTCTCCGCCGGTCCCGCTCTATGGCTGTTTCGCATCATCGACTCGATCATGGCCACGCGCCAACTGATCGGCATACGCCATCGAGTCGAGTACGGTGAAGCGAATCTCGAGAGTCCGAGAGACCCGGAGACCGGTATGCGCGACCAGTACCAGGCCTACGAGGTATTGTACGCATCCGGCGAGAGAGCGGGGGTCGAGGGGAAAGACGCCGCCGCCCAGTGGCGTCAATCCGCCATCGAAGACGGAATCCTGTTCAGTTGAAGTCAGCCAAAACCGGTTCTCAGCCGAGAATTCGTCGTACGTTCACTTTCTGGTTCAGGGCGTTGACGCCTATTAGTGTGTCGAGCGCGGAACATGCTGGGATTTGGCGAGCCGATCCCGGCGCGGCCACGGAATTCTAGTCTCCCGCGAGGGCCTCTATGGAAATCGGAATCTGCAGCGTGTTCGTCAACGACCAGGAGAAAGCGGCGCACGTCTACACGGAGCTCCTCGGCTTCGCGAAGAAAACCGACATCCCGATGGGCGAGTTTCGGTGGCTCACGGTCGTCTCTCCCGACGCGCCCAATGGAATCGAGCTGCTCCTCGAGCCCTCCGTTCATCCTGCGGCGCAGTCCTATCAGAAGGCGATTTACGAGGATGGCATTCCCGCGACCATGTTTTTCGTCGATAACTTGCAGGTCGAGCATGAGAAGTTGAGTGATCGAGGCGTCGTGTTTACCACGCCGCCAACCGAGACGGAACAGATGACGTTCGCCGTGATCGATGACTCGTGCGGGAACCTCATCCAGCTAGTCGAGAGGTAGAGATGGCCGAGCTCAAGACCCGACCGAACGACGCCAGCGTGGAGGACTTTCTCAACGGCGTCGCCGACGAACAGAAGCGCCAGGATTGCCTCACCCTCGTGCGGATCATGAAGCAAGCAACCGGCGAGGAGCCCAAGATGTGGGGCGACGCTATCGTCGGATTCGGCACCTACTACTACAAGTACGCCAGCGGACGCGAGGGAGACTGGATGCAGGTCGGCTTTTCCCCGCGCAAGCAGAATCTGACGCTTTACATCATGTCAGGATTCAGTCAATACGAAGAGCTGATGAAGTCACTCGGCAAGCACAGCACCGGGAAGTCGTGCCTCTATATCAAGCGACTAGAGGACGTGGACATGCCGACGCTCGAGAAGCTGGTGCAGGAATCCGTGGACCACGTGAGCAAGTCCAACCAATGAAGGACCGACGCCTCGAAGAAGCTCTGCGGCACCTCGATCCGGCTCCGGGGAAAAAGCTGTGGCACGGCGGTGCGTCGGTAGTCGGTGCGCTGCGAGGTGTGTCTCCGCGGGTCGCCGAGTGGAAGCCGTACCCGGATCGGCACAGCATCTGGGAGCTTGCCCTCCACATCGCGTATTGGAATTACGCAGTAACGCGGCGGCTCACCGACGGACCGAGCGGCGGCTTCGCACGTAAGCCATCAAATTGGCCCGACCCGCCGCGGGAGCGCACCGCCGGAACCTGGAAGGCCGACCGCGAGCTGATCAAGGAAACGCACGGCCGCTTGGTGGAGGCCATCCATGGCTTCGATGCTTCGCGGTTGGACGACCACGCGAAGAGCGAGGAGACGACCTACGCTGACCTGGTGACCGGGATCGTGCTCCACGACACCTACCACACCGGCCAGATTCAGCTGCTGAAGCGCCTGACGAAGAGCGAGGGGATCAGGTAGAGAAGCCGCTGCTTCCGGAAAGCGCTGTAGCAGTAGACCTGCCTTCGGAGCTATCCGGAAACCGCGTTACCTGGACGTCGCGTAGATGTAAGCCGCCAGCTGCCGGACCTGTTCATCGGTGATGCTCGGCATGCCGCCCTTGGGCATCATCGCAGCCGCGAACTCCTTCGGCTCCGCGACGCCATTGGTGATCGTCGCCACGATCGCCTCGTAGCTTCCATCCCCATTCAGCCACACGTCGTCGCTCAGATCCGGACCAAGGTCAGCCACGCCACCGGCCGCGGGGCCATGGCAGGTCGCGCAGATCTGGGTCGGCCACAGATCGGCGCCGGCCTGGACCATCTCGGCCGTGACACCAGCGGGCAGCTCCATCGCTGCCAGGTCCATCCCGCCACTCGGAGCAGGAGCTTCCGCTGCCGGAGCGGGTGCATCGGCGTCTGCGCCGCCAGCCTCGTCGCCGCCACCACACGCCCAAGACAAGGCCGCGAGGCCCGTAACGAGTACCGCAAAGCTGTTCCTGTTCACCGCTTCCATCCTGGGAAAGAGTACGAAGAAAGGGTAGTGCGGGCGTTCCTTCTGGCGCCCATGTGAAAAACAGAACAGCCGAAAGCTATGCCGATCCCCACGTGGGCACAAGCAAGCTATATTGGGCGCAAAACCGGGAGCAAATCATGGCAAATCGCGCAGTTTCTTCGTTCGAAGTCACGGGGTGGGAACAGACACCATACGGCGACCACAGTGAGGGTCCGAAGCTCGGCAGGGCTACGGTGAGCAAGTCGTTCAGCGGAGACCTCGCCGGCGAGAGCACGGCCGATCTCCTCATGTGTCAGGCCGATGAGTCCGGCCTTGACGCTGGAGCGGGCTACGTGGCCTCCGAGCTCGTCGTCGGCCGACTCGGCGACCTGGACGGCAGTTTCGTCTTGCAACACTGGGGCCTCACCGGAGGCGGGCTTCCAAGCCGTACCGGAGGCCATGTCGTGCCGGGGTCCGGCACCGGTCACCTGGCCGGTCTTACAGGAGTGATCGAGATCTCGGTTGACGATGAAGGGGCTCACACGATCACCATCGACTATGAAATCGGCTGATTCGCCGGGACGGGAAAGAGGCAGCGCATGACGATGAGAAGTCTCGGGAATTCTGATCTGGAAATTTCGCCGATCGGACTCGGGACCTGGGCCATGGGAGGCGAGGGCGTTTTCGGGTGGGGGCCACAGGACGATGCCCGATCGATCGAGGCGATTCAGCGGGCGGCGGCAAGCGGGATCAACTGGCTCGATACCGCGCCGATCTACGGCTTCGGACACTCTGAGCGAATCGTCGGAAAGGCGCTCGAGGAGCTTGCTACCGACCGACGGCCGTACGTGTTCACGAAGTGTGGCATAGTGTGGGACGCGGACAGGAATGTGTCCCACTCGCTGAAGGCCGGTTCGGTTCGTCGTGAGGTCGAGGCGAGCCTCGAGCGGTTGCGGGTGGATCGCCTGGATCTGTGTCAGATTCACTGGCCCGGGTTTCCACCGGGAAGCTCGGACGCCGAGATCGAGGAGGGTTGGACGACACTCGCCGAACTCGTGGAAGTGGGGATGATCCGGCACATCGGTGTCTCCAACTTCGACGTTGCACAGCTCGAGCGATTGGAGTCGATCGCACCCGTCACGTCGCTTCAGCCCCCGTACTCAGCGCTCATGCGACAGATAGAGGACGACATCCTCCCGTACTGCAAGGAGCACGGCATCGGCGTGATCGTGTACTCGCCCATGCACAACGGCCTGCTCAGCGGCCGGATGACCCGTGAGCGTGTCGCCAGCCTCGATCCATCCGACTGGCGGGTGAACTTCAATCCGGCCTTCAAGGAGCCTCACCTCTCACGCAACCTCGAGTTCGTGGAGGTTTTGCGAGACATCGGAGAACGGCACTCTCGCTCGGTGGCCGAAGTGGCGATCGCCTGGACTCTCAAGCATCCGGCGGTGACGGGTGCGATCGTGGGTGCGCGCAGCGCCGAGCAGGTCGATGGGTTTGTCGGCGCCATGGATTTCAAGTTGAACGACGGCGAGATAGCGGAGATTGAGGCTGATCTGCCCGAGTCCATCGTGCTGGCGGAGTTCGACTGAGCTCGGGAAGCCGACCCCGACGCGTCGACGCGATCACGCTCGACTTCTACGGCACTCTGGTCCATCCCTGCAACGGTCGGGGCCGGGGTTCCAACCTGCTGGATTATCTGCGGGCCCATGGTCTGGAGCCCGGTCCCTGGGAACACCGCATGCTGTACGACGTGTTCAACCGGCACGACGTGGAATACTCGCCAGATCTTCCGGAAGACGAGAGGCGGAGCTACGTGCGGCAGCTGGTGACGCGAGTCTTCGAGTGCCTGGGTGTGACGGACGCGAACGCACTGGCCGAGGTGCATTCATCCTCGGTGTGGCAGGTCCTCGGCCCCGCGTCTCTGTGCGTGTTCCCTGAGACACGGACGGTGCTGGCCGCTCTGCGGGCCGATGAGTATCCGATCGCGCTCGTCTCCAACTGGCAGCGAGGTCTCGGCCACTTCTGCTCGGAGCTCGGTCTGGCCGATGCGTTCGATCACGTGATCGCCTCCGCTGAGCTCGAGGTCGCGAAACCCGACCGACGAATCTTCGAGGAAGCATGTGCGCGCCTCGGCACCCGGCCCGATCGCGTTCTTCACGTCGGCGACACGCTCACGGATGACTATGAGGGAGGAAGGGAGGCAGGGCTCCAGGCGATCCTCTTGCACCGGGGCCCGGAGCCCCCGCCGGCCGGCGTCGAAACAATCGCCAACCTGAATCAACTCCTGCCACGCCTCGATGCGTCGTAAGTTGGCAACCTACGGATAATCCGAGACGAGAGACCGCGAGGACTTATGCCGAACATCGTGAGCATCTGTGGTACGAGCCGCCCCGGGAACTACACCGGCATGGCGCTCTCCATCGTGAACGAGGAGCTGACCCGCTTGGGCGTGTCCGTTACGACAATGGACGCAGGGGATCTGTCGCTTTCGTTCCCCGGCCAGCCCGAGACGGAGGATTCGAAGAACCTGCGCAAGGCCGTCGAGGATGCCTCCGCTGTCGTTTTCGCCACGCCGGAGTATCACGGCGGATACTCAGCCATGGCCAAGCTCGTGATCGAGAATCTCGGGTTTCCCTCGGTGCTCCGGAACAAGCCAACCGCGCTGCTCGGAGTCGCGGCGGGGCGAATCGGCGCCATCAAGTCGCTCGAACAACTCCGGGCCGTCACCTCCCATATCGGGGCTCTGGTGCTTCCGGGGTCTGTCTCGATTGCGGGAGTGCAGGCCGCGTTCGACAAGGACGGCACCTGCATGGATCCCGACGTCGAGGCGACGCTGCAAGGCCTCGCGGCGTCGCTCGTCGAGTTCATGAAGGAATACGTGTGCCCGAAGTACCAGCTCGAAGAGATGGTCAGGCGCGATGGTCCCGCCTGGACCGCTAGCGTCTGACGAGGACGCATGTTTGTACTGATGCGGGCACTGACCTACGCCGCGATCTTCATCGGCGTTGTGGTCATATACCTGCCCGCCAGCATCCTGACTTCGGCCGGCATCACGCGACCCCCGGTGACCGGCGCGGTGCAGATCGCGGGCATGATCATGGTCGCCGTCGGCGTGGCCATCGCATTGTGGTGTGTCCTGACATTCGCGATCGTCGGCAAGGGAACGCCGGCCCCGTTCGATCCGCCGCGCCGCCTGGTCGTGAGCGGGCCGTACCGGTTCGTTCGAAACCCCATGTACATCGGCGCCGGACTGGCCCTGCTCGGGGTCGCAGTCTTCTACGGCTCCGCGTCCCTGTACGGTTTCGTGGGTCTCTTTCTGCTGATCGTGTTCCTGTTCATCGTCGCGTACGAGGAACCCACGCTGCGCCGTACCTTCGGCGCCGACTACGAGGCGTACCTGGACCGGGTCGGACGCTTTTGGCCCCGCCGTACTACTTGATGAACGTCCCGGCCTGAAGCTCGGCGTAGGCGTCCCGCAGCTCCTCCTGCGTGTTCATGACGATCGGCCCGCGCCAGGCGACCGGTTCACGCAGCGGTTTGCCCGAGACGAGGAGAAACCGGATGCCGGCCTCCCCCGCCTGTACCGTGACCTCGTCGCCCCGGTCGAAGAGAACCAGCTCGCGGTTGCCCGTTTCCTCGAGCGTGATCCCGCGCTCGGGCTGCACCCGCTCCGTCGGCACATCGAGCGGCTCCGAGGCGTCCCGGAACGTGCCCGAGCCCTCGATCACGTAGGCGAAGCCCTGCCGGGCCGTCTCGACGGGCAGAGTCTTGCGCCGGCCCGGTGGCACCCAGACGTCGAGGTACCGCGGATCGGCCGCGATCCCCTCGACCGGACCGCGGACTCCCCAGAACTCGCCGCACACCACCCGGACGCGGGTGCCGTCGTCGTCGGTCACCTCGGGCACGTCGGGCGCCACGATGTCCTGATACCGCGGCGCCGTCATCTTGAGCGACCGGGGCAGGTTCGCCCAGAGCTGAAACCCGTGCATGCGGCCGTTCGGATCGCCCGCCGGCATCTCCTGGTGGACGATGCCGCGGCCGGCCGTCATCCACTGCACGTCGCCCGGTCCGACCACCCCGGAGTTGCCCAGGCTGTCGGCGTGCTCCACGGTGCCGGCCAGCACGTAGGTGATCGTCTCGATCCCCCGGTGCGGATGCCAGGGAAAGCCCGCGCGGTAGTCCTCGGGCCGCTCGTTGCGAAAATCGTCGAGCAGCAGAAACGGGTCGAAGTCCTCGGTCGTGCCGAAGCCGAAGGCCCGGTCCAATCGCACCCCCGCAC
>JBFILW010000137.1:0-7565 GCA_041612005.1 Gemmatimonadota bacterium | reverse complement strand
TCGATCTCGAGATCCGCGAAGCCACCCAGCGCGCCGGGAAGCTGAAGGCTGGGAGCCGGCGTCTCTTCGACCGTCACGACGCCGGCTGAATCGGTTCGCACCACCCGGGTGACGGCGAAGTAGTTGGGTGATATGCGAGGCGGAGAGAGGGCCGCCAGCCACAGCGTATCGGCACGGGCTTGGAAGCGTGCGACGGTGGCCAGGTCCCAACGTCGCCCCCATACGGCAGGGTCGGATGCCAGGGTCAGTCGGAGCGCAGCCTCGCGGGCGTAGACGCCGAGGTTGACGGGCCAGATCGCATCGGTCCCCCCCAGCCCGAACTCCAGTGACACGTCCGACACCAGTCCCGCCTGCACTGGCTCGGCCAGATACGGGGGTGTCGGGAACCCAGCCAGACGGGCGAGCTGCCGGGAGCGCTGGTCCAGCGTGTCGGCCGACGAAGGTCGTACCTGAGCGTCCGCCTGGCTGGCAAGCGCGTGGGGGAGAACCAGCAGCGCGGCCGGCAAGAAGAGTATCGTGCGATCGATCAGCCTGGAGCGACCCGCCCCCTGCCGTCTCCGCTTACCCGTAAGGAATCGAAGCACTACCGATCGACGGTTTCATCCCTCGCGTCACGTCTCCGTGTCGGCCCGCCGGCGAGCCGCTTCACATCGAGTCTGGCGCTGACCTGGAGGAGTGAGGAATATACCGGCGGCTGCGCAGGTGAGAAAGCGCGAAACGGAGGATGATAATACACAGCCAAGTCCTGCATCTGGCTCGAGACATAGGATGAGCCGCTTTCGGCTCGCCCCGGCTCTCGGCGCCGTCTTGCTCGTCGCGGGCGCCTGCGGACAAGGGTCGCCCGCACCCGGGTGCGCCGATCTCGTGCTGCGCGGCGGTCGCGTATTCGTGGCCGATGCCGGACAGGGCATCGTGGACGCGGTCGCGGCAACCGGCGAGTGGATCGTCGCGACCGGATCATCCGAGTCGGTCTCCACGTGGATCTGCGCCAATACCCGAGTCGTCGAGCTCGCTGGGCGGCTGGTCACGCCAGGAATGAACGACTCCCACCTGCACCTGGGCCCGGGCGGGCTGACGTTGCTCCAGGTCCAGCTGCTCGGAGCGGCGTCGGTGGCCGAGGTCGAGGACCGCGTGCGTGAAGCGGCCCGAAGCGCCGAAACCGGCGATTGGATCCTCGGACGCGGCTGGGACCACACGTTGTGGCCCCCGGAACAGCTGGGGGCGGACGGCTGGCCGACGCGTGAGGCGCTCGACCGCGCGGCTCCCGACAACCCCGTGGTCCTCAGACGCGTCGACGGCCATGCGGCGTGGATGAACAGAGCCGCGATGGAGGCGGCTGGGCTGGGGCCGAAAACCAGAGATCCGGTGGGGGGTGAGTTTCGCCGCGACCCCGCTACGGGCGATCTCACCGGGATCATTCACGAGACGCCCGCCCTCGACCTGGTCATGGCCCACGCTCCCGACGCCTCGATCTCGCAAAGGCGCGAAGGGATTCGTCGAGCGCTGGACCTGGCCCGCCGGGTCGGCGTGACCAGCGTGCAGTCTGAGGCCCTGGCTCCCGAGATCGAGTACTACAGCGAACTGGAGCGGTCGGGTGAGCTCACCGCCCGGGTATATGCGTGGCGGGCACTGACACCGGATACTCTTGAAGCGTATCGCCGGGCCGGAATCACACAGGCGCTCGGTAGCGCATGGCTCCGGATCGGCGCCATGAAGGCCTATGCCGATGGCTCACTCGGCTCTCGCACCGCTACCATGCTGGAGCCCTATTCGGACGATGCTCCGAATCAGGGCATTGAAGTGACTCCCTCGGGCGTGTTGCGGCGGCTCGTGCTGGCGGCGGACTCCGCACACATCCAGGTCTTTGTTCACGCGATCGGGGACTCCGCCAATCGGTTTGTGCTCGACATCTTCGAGCAAGCTACGCGGACGGGCGACGACCATCCGCGCCGGCACCGGATCGAGCACGCGCAGATCGTGGACGGCGAGGACCTGCCACGCTTCGCGGAGCTGGGCGTGGTCGCCGCGATGCAGCCCACGCATGCCACGACTGACATGCGTTGGGCGGATGCGAGGATTGGGCTCGAGCGCGCGGCCGAGGGAGCCTACGCGTGGAGACGCCTCCTGGACAACGGCGCTCAGATCGCGTTCGGCACCGACTGGCCAGTCGAGCCGTTGGACCCGGTCGAGGGCCTCTACTCTGCGGTGACCCGCCAGTCACGGGCCGAGCCCGGAGAGCCCGAGAGCGGCTGGCTACCCGGGCAGCGACTCACGATCGAAGAAGCGATCCGCATCTACACAGCGGGCTCCGCCTACGCGGAGTTCGAGGAGCACAGAAAGGGAACGCTCGAAACGGGGATGCTGGCGGACATGGTCGTGTGGGACCGCGATCTGCTCACCATACCGGAAGTCGAGATTCTCGAGACGCGACCACAGCTCACCATCGTGGGTGGGCGGATCGTTTACGAAGAGGGGGTCGACGAATAGTCGATCGAAACTACT
Source organism: Gemmatimonadota bacterium (assembly GCA_041612005.1). GTDB lineage: Bacteria > Gemmatimonadota > Gemmatimonadetes > Palauibacterales > Palauibacteraceae > JBFILW01. The sequence continues at coordinate 5,063 of JBFILW010000137.1, read as the reverse complement.
GGAACGAGGGGACTGCTAGAAGACGAGCACGAACTCGGTCCACTCCTGAATCGGCCGGCCGCTTCGATCTCGCACTGGATTGAACTCCATCAGCCGCGCCTTGCGGATCAGCTTGTTGTTGAAGCCACGGTTCGGCGTCCGCGGCTGAAGCCGGACCTCCATCGGGTGCCCTCGCTCATTGATCAGCACGCGCACCGTGACCTCCATCCCGCGCACGTCTTGCGGCGGGTCCCACTCCGGGATCAGCGAGCGCGGCGTCCCGTCGAGGAGACGACTGTTGCCGGTCGCGTCGGCGCCGCCGTCACCTCGACCGGTCATTCCGGGAAGGCCCGGACCCGGCGTCGTCGCCATCTCCCGGGCCTCGCCGAGGGCGGTACTCAGGTCCAGAGTCGCGATCTGCGGATCTTCCGGCAGCTCGAGTTCGATCGGCCGCTCATCGACCACAAACTTATCGGGCGGTGGCGGCACCTCGATCTTCTCAGGAAGCCTGTACCGCACGGACTGCATGGCTCCACCACCGGTGGCGGCAATCGGGTCGCCGCTTCGGGGACCGGCGGCGATGCTGGTCCCCAGGCTCACCGGATCGACCCGCCACAGCAGAAAGATGGCCAGGTGTACGAGCAACGACGCCACGAGGCTCGCCGTCACCAAGCGGCGATACTCCCGGTCGTGCCTTTGGGTCGGAAGCTGGGTTTCTGGGTTCATGCGACTCGTCGCATCTCGGTGACGGCGCCCTCCAATCAATCGAGGCGCCCACGGACGACGTATAGTATTGCCGGAGGCGGCTCAAGTTCCCTGGCCGGCGGTCCCCCGGACGGGTGGACTGCGGCTGCGCGCCGGAGGTAACGCACGTAGATTGGGCAGTCGCGAAGAGCGCTTCGCGAACCCGTCAGCCCACGACAGGCACACTCGTTCCGGATCAACGAGGACCCCCCCGAGATGAAGGCGATCGTCAAGGCAGAGCCACGCGAGGGACTCGAGCTTCGCGACGTCCCACCGCCCGGGATCAACCCTGATGAAGTACTGATCGCGGTGAAACGTGCAGGCATTTGCGGCACCGACATGCACATCTACAACTGGGATCACTGGTCCCAATCACGCATTCGGCCTCCGCTCGTGCTCGGCCACGAGTTCATGGGCGAGGTCGCCGAGGTCGGACATCTCGTCCATCGCGTCAGAGTCGGAGACCGCGTATCCGCGGAGGGACACATCGTCTGCGGCCATTGCGAGTTGTGTCTGACCGGAAACTCTCACGTGTGCAGGGAGACGTCCATCATCGGTGTGGACCAGGACGGAGCGTTCGCCGAGTACGTCGCGTTGCCGGCGACCAACATCGTGACGATCCCGGACGCGATCTCCGACGAGCACGCCGCCGTCTTCGATCCCCTCGGCAACGCCTTCCATACCGTTCTCCATACGGACGTTTCCGGGAAGGCGGTCGCGATCGTTGGCTGCGGCCCAATCGGCCTGTTCGCGGTCGGAATCGCACGCGCCGCCGGAGCGCGGCTGGTGATCGCAATCGAACCCTCCCCGGAGCGACTGGAGATCGCGCGGCAGATGGGGGCGCATGCGATAGTCGATCCGGCGGAGGGCACCGTCGTTCAGCAGGTCCAAGACCTGACCAACGGCTACGGTGCGGACGTCGTCTGTGAGATGAGCGGCCATCCGGATGGCGTGAGAGATTCGTTACGCATCTGCCGCAACGCCGGACATGTGCGGCTGCTCGGTCTGCCGCGTGACGTCGTGCCGATCGACCTGGCTGGAGATGTGATCTTCAAGGGGCTCGAGGTCTACGGCGTGATAGGGCGGCGGATGTACGGTACTTGGATCGAGATGCGGGACTTCCTGGCCGCGGGACTGGTCGATATCAGTCCCGTGATCACCCACAGGCTGCCAATGGAGGATTTCGAGACGGGAATCGCCGCCATGGCGGACGGGGAAGCCGCGAAGGTGGTGCTGGCGGTCGGCTGACGTGCTTACTGGATGGGCTCGACGCCCGGCTCCGCTGGTTGCCGCCTTCGCTCTGTCCTGCGTCGGCTGCTGGCGGATCGGCGAACCGACTCAGAGTCCGGCCCTGGTGACTTGGGCGGCCTATCCGGACACGGTCGTTGTGGGCAAGCTCTTCTCTTTCGAGTTCGCCGGGCCGGTATCTCCAAACAGCTGCGGTCGGCTCGACACGGCCATGGTCGTGGTGACCGACTCGAGCATCGTGCTCTCGGCCGTCCGCAGCGTATATGACACGAGTTGCTCCCGCTCACGAGTCAGCTTCTACGAAGCGTCCCCGCTCCGCATGGACCGGGCGGGCACCTACACCGTCGTGAGTAGCGAAGGGCGGCGCCTCGGAGAACTGGTCGCGGTCGACAGCGGTGGCTTTTCGCGGATGCGGGCGATCGGTGTCGGTACACTGCGGCGGGCCGGCGGCTGTCTGTTATTCGGGCCGGGCTGGGCCTACAACCAGCGACCGTTTGCCCTTCGGGACGCACCGCCGGAGATCGGGACACTCGACGATTCGGACCGCGTCGTGTTCGTGGATGGTCGCCTGGCCGGTTACACGCTGTGCGGCTCCTTCGGCAGTCGGCCTGCGATCGCGGTCCAGCGCGTCGAGGTGACGGAGGAGGCCTCGGAGGACTATTACTGAGTCATCGTATGACTGTTGCTGATTCGGGAGAGAGACGAACGTGACACTTTACTCAGAGAGTGACGTGACCGCTGCGAACGTACACCGCGGACTGAACGAGCGTCTGGCGGCGGAGCTGGCGGAGATGAAGCAGAGCGGCGTTCACAAGACGCTACAGCACATCCTGGGGCGCCAGTCGGCCGTCATCGACCTCGAGGACTACGGGGAGGTCGTGAACCTGTGCTCCAACAACTACCTCGGGCTGTGCGACGAGCCGTCTGTCATGCAAGCGATTGTCGATGGGACCGAAAAATACGGGGCAGGAACATCGTCGGTCCGGTTCATCTGCGGCACCTTCGCCATCCATCGCGAGCTGGAAGAGCTGATTGCCGACTTTATGGGCATGGAGGCATCACTCACGTACACCTCGTGCTGGAACGCCAACGAAGGACTCTTCGCGCCCCTGCTCGATGCGAGCGATGCGTTGATCAGCGACGAGCTGAACCACGCCTCGATCATCGACGGCATCCGGCTCTGCAAGGCGAAGCGCGTGATCTACAAGCATATGGACATGGACTCGCTCGAGGAGGCGCTTCGAGACACGGCAGACGCGCGAAGTCGTTTCGTGATCACCGACGGCGTGTTCAGCATGGAGGGCGAGATCGCCCCGCTGCCGGAGATTAGAGAGTTGTGTGACCGGTATGACGCGATCATGGCGATCGACGACTCGCACGCGACCGGCGTATTGGGCGACACCGGAAGAGGCACGCCGGAACACTTCGGTCTGCACGGAGAGATCGACATCGTGACGTCGACCCTCGGCAAGGCGCTCGGAGGAATGGCGGGCGGGTTCGTCGCCAGCAGCGCGGCCGTCATCGACTATCTGACCCAGCGCTCGCGGACCCAGTTGTTCACCAACGCGATTCCACCACACTCGGCCGCTGGCGCTTTGGCGGCGATTCGCTTCCTGGAAGGCCACCCCGAGCGGGTCTCCCGGCTCCGCGACAATACCGCTTACTTTCGCGGCGAGCTCGAAAGTCTCGGATTCAATCCAATCGAGGGGGACACGCCGATCATCCCGGTCATCGTCGGGGAGACCTCGGCCGCGATCGCGATGAGCAACCAGCTTCTGGACGAGGGAGCCTTCGTGATCGGTTTCGGGTATCCAGTGGTGCCGAAGGGAGCGGCGAGAATCAGGTGCCAGGTCTCGGCTGCTCACGAGCGCGAGCACCTCGATCGTGCCCTGGGTGCGCTGAACAGGGTCGGGAACAGGCTGGGCGTCATCTAGCAGGTCGTCGACCCCGATTCGGGGTCGTGCATCGCACACCTGAACAGGTACAAGACTGATGAGCCGCAACGAGCGGAACCAGGAGATCATCATCGGACCCTCCGTCCTCGCGGCCGACTACGCTCGCCTGGGCGACCAGGTGGCGGAGGCCGAGGAGGCCGGAGCGAAGTGGTTCCAGGTGGACGTGATGGACGGCCACTTCGTTCCGAACATCAGCATCGGACTTCCCGTGCTAGAGTCGCTGCGGGCCGTGACCGACGCGTTTCTGGACGTACACCTGATGATCGACAATCCGGAAGAGTTCATCGAGCCCTTCATCAAGGCAGGAGCGGATCTGATCACGGTGCATCAGGAAGTCGCCGTGAACCTCCATCGGGACATCCACGAGATTCGGCGACTTGGAGCCCTGGCCGGGGTGGCACTCAATCCGGCCACACCCGCCGATACACTGAGCGAGATCCTGCCCTTCCTGAATCTCGTCCTGGTGATGACCGTCAACCCAGGCTTCGGCGGCCAATCATTCATCCACGCCGCCCTCCCGAAGGTCGGACGAGTGCGCGAGATGGCCGCCGAGCGGCGGTTGAGCGGACTGCACGTCCAGGTAGATGGTGGGATCGATGTCGAGACCGCACCGCTTGCGGTTGAAGCGGGAGCGAACGTGCTGATCGCCGGCTCGTCCGTATTCCGGGGCCCCGGCAGCATCGCCGAGAACTTCCGTGCCCTCGAGAACGCAGTCGGCGTCCACGCATGAGCTCGGCATCGCTGCCTCTCGTCCGGGTTCTTCTCCCGGAACAGCTACGCGACTTCGTCGACGGTGTTTCCCACGTGGAAGTGCAGGCTGACTCGGTGGACGGGGCGCTCCGCCGGCTGACGGAGCGAAGCCCGCAGCTTCGGTTTCGTCTGTACGCGGACGATGGGAATCTCCGCGAATACGTCAACGTATTCGTCGGCGCCGACGAAGTGCGTGACTTGGAGGGGCTGGGGACGAGGCTCGAGGAGGGGAGCGAGCTCAGCATCGTTCCCTCGATCGCAGGCGGCTGACGTGCGCGCGACATCGACTCGAGACCCTGCTTCGGCGTACATGACTGAAGTCGAGGAACTCGGCATGTCGGGCCCGGAGCTGGCGCGCTACAGCCGTCATCTCCGCCTTCCCGAGGT
>JBFILW010000136.1:0-7566 GCA_041612005.1 Gemmatimonadota bacterium | reverse complement strand
TTCCATCTATTCCCCCTCCTTACGTCAGTGGAGTCTGTCTCGCGGATCTCTCGCGCCCGGCCACGTCCCGGTTCGTCGGAAGTCGGTCGGACACGAACTTTAGAGTGCCGTTCGGGGTCTCAATTCCACGTGGCTTCGCGCCGGGAACGGCCGCGCCCGTCGCGCGGTTCTCTTGCTACACCCGGTGCGTTCCGAGATCTTTGCGGCAGGCGCGGATCGCGGTGGACACCTTAACATTACGCCAGCACGGCAGCTACCCATCCCGGGTCCAATGGATAGATCCGAGCAGACCGAGACGGTCCCTCGACCGGACTACAGCGAGTACTGGGAGCGCGGCCTCACCTGGGGCCACTTTCTCGAGAACGAGCTGAAGAAGAACATCGAGCTCTGGAAGGGCGTCTACGACACGCATCGCACACCGGACTGGGCAATCGAGCGAGTCGAGGCCCTGGGCGGGGATTGGAGGTTGCTCACCATCGCGGAAGACTGGTGCGGAGATGCCTCCAATACAGTCCCGGTCGTGGTCCGGTTCGTCGAGGCTGCCTCCAATCTCGACCTGCGCATCCTGAAGCGGGATGATAACACCGAGTTGATGGACCAATACCTGACAAACGGTTCGCGCTCGATCCCGGTCGTCATCGTTCTCGATGCGGATGCGCGGCCGGTTGGACATTGGGCGCCGCGTCCCGCCGAGCTGCAGGAGTGGGTAATAGGCGAAAAGCGCGCCGGTGTGCGGCCGTCGAAGGAGATCTATCGCGATTCGCGGCGCTGGTACGCTCGAGACAAAGGTGAATCGACGCTGCGCGAGTTGATCGAGATTCTCGAACGAGCGGGCGGTGGCGTATGAGCCGACGTTCACCGCGCGGCGCAGCCATCCAGGCAGCAGGAGTTATTGTCGGAGCCGTGCTGCTGCTCGCCCTCCCCCGATGGGCGCCGGGTCAGACGATCGAGCGGGAGATCGACGAGACAGCGCAGCGACTGGAACAGGCGCGAGCGGAACAGCTCCAGCTCATAGCGCCGCGGCACTTCGAAGAGGCCGAGGACAACTTGCGCCAGGCCCGGGAACGGTACGAACGCGACGGCAGCATCGAGGACATTCGGAAGCGCCTGGCGGACGCCAACGACGAGCTCGCGCAGGCGGAGGAGCTGCGCGAAATCGGAGACGTGCTCCTGCGGGATGCGCTGACGGCTCGTTCCGACGCGCTCGCGGCGCGGGCTACCGAGTTCGCGACAAACCCGTGGGACCGCGCCGAGGCGAAGATCCGCGACGCCGGTCGCGATATCGAGCGAGGACGCCAGAACGACGCCAGGGAGAGAGCGGGAGAGGCCGAAGCCGAGTACCGCGAGGCGGAGTTGCGCGCGATCCGAGCCGATCTCCTCGGCAGAGCCGAGAGGCTGCGCAGTGATGCTTTGCGGGCCAAGGTCGATCGCATCGCCCCCGCCAGCTTCGCGGTCGCGGACTCGCTCCTGCAGGAAGCCGAAGCCGTCCTCCAGGGCGACCGGTACGAAAAGTCGGAGGCAGGCGACCTGGCACAGCAGGCAGTGCGTGAATTCCTCCACGCGGCGATCCTCGCCCTGATCATCGACAAGGCCCGCAAGGAAGGAAATGCGGGACTAGAGCGGGTCATTCTCCAGAACGAGGCCGACCTGCGGCGGATTACGGTGGAGCTGGGCTTCGATCCCAACTTCGCCGAGGGCTTTACACCGGTCGCCGAGCAGGTCGTGGCCGCGGTGAGGAGCCTATATGAGGACCGTGCCAATCTCCAGCAGGAGCTTGGACGGCAGGAGGCCGAGGTGGTTCGGCTTCGAACCGAGGTGGATTCTCTGCAGACGAAGCTGGCCGTCACCGAGCGGCGGGAGGCCACGATCTCCGCTCGGCTGCGGGAGCGCGAGCAGAGGGAGCAGCGCTTCCGGGAGGCTCAGGCGCTCTTTTCCCCGGAAGAGGGCGAGGTGCTGGTGAGTGGAGATAACCTGATCGTGCGCTTACACGGCTTCACCTTCCCGTCAGGCTCAGCCGAGATCCGGCCCGAAGACTACTCGCTGCTCACCAAGGTGCAGCGGGTCCTGCGAGAGTTTCCGGACACGCCGGTGACGATCGAGGGACACACGGACTCGCAGGGGAACGACGATTTGAACCGGTCGCTCAGTCAGCGCCGCGCGATCGCCGTTCGGGAGTACTTGCTGGCCAACATGGCGCTGAGCGCGGACCGCATAACGGCGGTCGGCTATGGGGAGAGCCGACCGGTCGCTTCCAACCAGACCGCGGACGGGCGCTCCCAGAACCGGCGCATCGATGTGGTGCTCAGCCTCTCGGCGGACGCGCTGATTACCGGGGGCGGCTGAGCGTCGGCTTTCTCTCGGGTGACCGGGCCTAGTCCCGCATCGCCAGCATGGCGCCGCCGATTCCCAGCGCCAGCGCCGCGATCAGAAGTCCGAGTCCGATCCCCCGCCCGACCTCCGCCGCAGTCCCCGATGGGCCGTCTCTCCATGGGGCAGTGGCTTCCCTGCGTAGTACGACCCAGCGGTCTTTCACGATGTCCCCCGCCAGGCTCAGCAGCGAATCGGTGCGCTCACTCACGACGAGGTGTCTCCCTCCTCCGCTCTGCATCTCTCAATCTCCCCTGCGCGTGCCCGCGCAGTGCTGATCAGGACTCCGAAGGAATCGCTCCGACGAAGTCTTCGCCGCCGTCGACGCGGATTACGTTTCCCGTCATCCAATAGGTGTCGGGACTCGCGAGGGCCACCAGGCAGCGGGCCACGTCCTCAGGCGTCGTAAGCCGACCATGGGGGTTTCGCGCCTTGGCTTCGTCGGCCATCTCCAACGCGCCCGGGATTTTCCGCAGCGCCGGCGTGTCCGTCACGCCCGCCCGAATCGAGTTGGCGGTGATCCCGTGTTCCGCGAGCTCCAGCGCCAGCTGGCGGCAGTGTGACTCCAGCGACGCCTTGGCGGCGGACACGGCGCCGTAAGTCGGCATCACGCGGTCGCCACCCGAGCTGGTCATCGCGTACACCCTGCCACCCTCACCCATCAGGCCCCGATACACCAGGCCCTGGGTCCAATACACGAGAGAGTGAGCCATCACGTCGAGCGTCATGTTGAGCTGCTCGGGTGTGATGGCCGCGGCCGAATCGGCGCCCAGAAAGCGGCGGAGCGTGCCGAACGCGAGCGAGTGCAGCAGGACCCGCACCGAGCCGGGCTCCGCGACGCCGGCGATCGCCTCCAGAACCGCGGCCCGCTTATCGGCGTCCGCGGCGTTCACGTTGAAGAACCGGGCCCTTCGGCCACGCGCCTGGACGGACGCCGCGATCTCCTCTACGTGCTTGAGGCCGGCGCGGCGATCCAGGTGGACACCGTAGATGTCGTACCCGGCCTCGGCGAATGTACGCGCCGCGGCCTCGCCGAAGCCGCTCGATGCGCCCAGGATGAGAATCGAAGGTGTCGTCTGCTCGTTCACGCTCTCTCTCCGTCAGATGACGACGATCGCGAGTACTGTGTAAGCGAGCGCCGCGAGGCCGGCTGCGCCGAGCGCCATTGGAAGCTGAGTATATACGTGATCCATGAGATCGCATCCAGTCGCCAGCGACGAGAGGATCGTTGTATCTGAGATCGGCGAGCACTGGTCCCCGAACACGCTACCGCCGGTGACGGCTCCGAAACAGAGCGTAAGAAAGAGCGGATCCGGATGGACGGCCCATGCAAGGGGCAGCGCGACCGGAAACACGACCGCGTAGGTGCCCCACGAAGTACCGGTGGAAAACGCGACCACCATGCATAGGGCCATGAGCGCGGCCGGCAGCGCGATCGGCGAGATGAGACTCCCGAACGTCGCGACGACATACGATGCGGTGCCCACTTCGCGGGTAACCGCCTGAAGCGTGACGGCGAGCGCGAGAACGATCGCTCCGATCGTCACTCCCTTGCAGCCGGAGACGAAGCCCGCCATCACATCGTGCAGGCGCATCCCCTTCACGAGGGCGATGGCCATGGCCGCGAGAACAGCAAGCACGAACGCCTCCGCGATCGGCAGCGAGGGCGACTCACGGTTACCCTGCACGAAGAACGTGTAGACGAAGGGGACGATGGCCACTCCGAGCAGTGTTCCGAGCGGGCCCACGAAGTCGATCATCCCGGTGGAGTACCCCTGGGGGAGACGGACCTCGGTCAACTCCTCCGACGTCAGCGGCTCCGAGCCCGGGCGGTCCAGCTCGCTGGTTGCTCGGGCCCGAATGCGAGCGGTCGCCATCCGTCTGCCGGGAAACAATGGGAGTCGATCCAGCGCGAATAGCATCGTGAATAAGACCGCGAACATGGCGTAGAAGTTGAACGGGATCGAGCGGAGAAAGAAGTTGATCCCGTCCTGCTGCGTGGCAATGAGCGGGACGGTGCCCGCCGCCAGGCCCCCGACGTAGATCGGCCACACGTTGAAGGGGATCAGGGTGGCCGCGGGCGACGCCGTGGAGTCCACGATGTACGCGAGCTCCTCGTGCGCGACGCGGTTCCGGTCTGCTACGGGGCGCACAGTCGCGCCTGTCAACACGGTGCTGATCGTTCCGCCCTGATGAAACACGAGACCCATAACCCACGCAAACAACTTCGCGCTCCTGGGCCCCCTGACAAAGCGGGCCGCGCTCCGATCGGCGAAGTAAAGGGCGCCACCGGTTCGCGTCCATAGCCCGATCAGGCCGCCGAGCGCCCACAGGTAGACAAGGAGAATAAGACCGTAACTCGGTGAGCCGACCGAAGGAATCAGAAACTCCTGGACGATGTTCAGCTTTCCGCTGATCACCCCCCCGATGACGATTCCGATGAAGAGAGCCGAAATGACTTCGCGCAAAGCAAAAGCGATAACGATCGCGATCAGCGGAGGGAGGATCGACCAGACCCCGTAGTTTTCCCCGTTGTAAGGAAAGCGGCCGGCTGCCCAGATGGCTGCCGCGATCAGACATGCGGCGATCACTAGCGTGATCGGTCTGCGCTTCAAACGCTTCGTCTCCGCTCGCTCGTGTGGACGCTTTAGAGGCTCAACTGTGTTGCGAGCACATCGCCGGATCGAATCGACGCGCGAATCTATCGTCTCACACGCGGGGCTGCATTCGGTCGCCGTCGCGAGTCGGCCGATGCACCCTCAACATCGATACCGAGCACTACAGTTTTTTTGAAAAAGTCACGAACGGTGTGGGTATGTAGCCCCCTCCGCCGCTGTGCGGAAACACGCATGAACACGCGCTTCCCGGTCTGTCGCACGTTTCGAAACCGTGACGACACGTAACGCAATCCACACTGTTTACGACTTTTCTACATCGACCGTAACTTATTGTCCTTACGTGTGTTATGCAATCATCAACACCTCATCGAGGACCCTGTCGCGCGCTTGCCACGGTCACGGATCGAGTCTATAATTGGGGCGGTTATCGTGGCTTCGACACAAACTTCAATTGCCTTGTTTCATATACAGTGAGCACCGTCGACTCTGCCGGAATCGCGCAGGATTTGCATCGTATCCGCGACCAGGAAGCACAACGAATGTGGGAGTCCCGTCCTGTAGAGCTCGTGGTGCAGCTGCCCGAGGATCTCGCCGCCGATGTCGAGAAGACACATGCTCAAGATCCCTCTTTCCTCAGCAAGGTCATCAGGTACGGTATCGTTCGAAGAGCAATCTTCGAAGAGTTGAAGCGGACCGCCGAAGACGATCTTCCCGCCGCCTGACTTCTCTTTTCCTTGACGCCTCTACAGGCCGTCGCTACATAGCTATTGTTCGGGGTGCACACGCACTCGGCGGTGGCAGTGGGGCGGACTGTGAACGAACAAGACGACGGAACGCGGCGCGATAGACCCGCTGGCGGGTCGGATCAGCCGATCCTGCGCGACAAGTACCTCGATTATTGCTCTGCTCAGATCGCCGAAATCTTCCTCTCATTGTCGGATGAGCGCATCTACGAGCTCGTCCAAGAGGCGGCCCGCGAGGCCAATCTCAGTCCGGGCTCGCTTGGTTTCGACGTCATGGTGAAGCTCGTCACTGCAAAGCTCCGCAACAGCGTTCCTCTCCCCGACCTCGAGACGTGGATCGAGGACTACACCGCCAACCCGGACCACTACGAGCACCTCTTGTTGGGGCTGTGGGGAAACGAGCCACACGAGGAGGCCGAGTGACCGGGGGCAACGGCGATGACGGCCAGTCGGGCCCCAAGCAACTTCAAATTTGGGACACCGCGAGCCGAGAGCTTACGATCGGCGAGGTCTCACAGGGAAAGGATCGCTGGGAGGTCTACGTGGTCGTCGAGCGCTCTGCGGGAGACTTGTATCGTGGACGAATCTCGTTCCGCGACGGCGCCACGCGCTACGACACCGTTCCCATACTCGTCGAGGAATCCGAGGCGGCAGTTGTGAAGCGGGCGACCGAGCTACCCCGCTCGATGTTGCTGCAGCTTCTCACATCTCTTCGCGACTGATCGCGCTTCCTCCCGGAGATCCGCGTACGATCTCGCGGACCAGGGTGGCGATCATCCGCCACGCGGCGGAGCTCGAGCCGCGGAGCGAGCCCGAGATCTTGGAGGTGCCCAGCACCCGCCGTTCCCAGGCCACCGGTGCCTCCGCCACCCGATACCCGTTGCGAAGGGCTCGGACCTGCATCTGCACGTTCCAACCGAAATCGGGGTCGTCGAGGGCAAGGGCGCGCAGCACCTCGAACCGCACGGCCCGGAACGGACCCATGTCTCTGGTCTGGCTGCCGTACAGTCGGCGAAGAACCGCGGACACCAGCCAGTTACCGATGCGGGCATGACGGGGAACCGACCCGGAGCCGAAATCGAGTCGTCGCCCCAGCACGAGATCGGCAACGCCGGAGCGGATCGGATCAACGAGCCGGTCCAGCTGCGCCGGCGCGGCCGCGTCGTCGGCGTCGACGAAGACGAGTACATCCGGCGCCTCGTCATCCGCGGCCAGGGCGACAATGCCACACTGACAAGCGCTCCCGTAGCCGACCCGCGACTCGGACACGGTCAGCGCTCCCCGGGAACGGGCGATTGCGGCGGTGTCGTCCGAGGAGCCGTTGTCGACCACGATCACCCTGGCGATGTCTTCTCTGGACAACTCATCGAGAGTCGCCGGAAGGCTCTCCGCTTCATTGCGGGCAGGGATGAGCACGGCAACCCTCAGAGCCGGATGCCGAGATGAGGCCGTTTGGAGTGCTCGTGCTGGGCGCCCTGGAAGTCGCCCTCCTGGCCTCGCTGGGCTGGTGGCCGGGCGGACGCGATACTCCCGTTCCCGCTCTTCTTCTGTTCGGTGCGGCATTCGTCGTCTATCTGATGGCTGCGTCACTGCAGTCGCGGGCGCCGCTGCCCCGACGGTACGTGTGGTTGCCGGGGCTGGTCGCTCGTGCGGCGCTCCTCCCTCTGGTTCCGTACTTCTCGGATGACATCTACCGCTACATGTGGGACGGCTGGGTTCAGCTGCAAGGCGCAAATCCCTTTGTCTTCGCGCCGGCCGATGAGGCGCTGGCCTCCGTGCGAACCGCCTGGCATTCGCTCATCAACCACCCTTCGGTGCCAACCATCTATCCGCCGGCT
>JBFILW010000135.1:0-7673 GCA_041612005.1 Gemmatimonadota bacterium | reverse complement strand
AGGGACTATCTCGTTCGGATACTTACGGTATGAACCAGACAATCGCGCCCGCCTCACTCGCAAATGGCGATCGCTTGTGGCTTTCCCTGGCCAGCGGCGCGCGAGCCGGCGGCGGTTCAGGGTCCTCGACGCCGGTCGAAATCGCCGCGGCCATATCGGCGAACAGGGGCCGCGAAGACTACGAGCGCACTGTGCTGGGACGACTGCTCGGAATTGCCCGTGAGCTCGGCCGCACAATCCCGGAAGAGACGTCAGGGAGCGAAGCGGCCGGCGATCTGGGATCCCGTCTTTCGGACGTCATCGTAGCCCTGGAGGATCTCACCCTGGAGCGGCTATTGCTGTTCGCGGGCACCCCCGGCGAACGGCTCGAGGCCGCTTGGGATCTCTCGAGGTCGGCCAAGCCCGAAGCGCTGGTCGCCATCGCCCGCGCCGCGGCTGCCGTCCTCGACGAGGAGGTTTCGGACTGGCAGGTGCGACTCCTGACGAAGCTCGCGCGACTGAGCGCCCAGGGTGTCGGGCCCGAGCGCACGAGAGCCAATCGGGAAGTGCGCGTTGTCGTTCGAGAGATCTTCAGGCAGTGGCTGATCGAGCACCCGACTGTCGATGGGTATGACCGGGCTCTCCTGCGCATACAGCCGCCAACGGGAGCCGCGGCCGAGTCCGCTACAATCGCCGCCGTCGATGCCGAGCGGGTGCTGCAAACGTGCCTGGAAATCGGCGAGTGCGGCCAGGTCGCGATCCGTTCTGTGCAGGCGCTTCAGGTACAAGGCGAGCTGACGCGTGCCATCGACATCCTGGACCGTGCGCCGATCGAAGGCAAAGCGCTCGAGCGCCTTTGGAAGCCGATCGCCTCTGCCGCGACCGTCGACTCGCTACTCGCGATCAATCCGCCGGACTTCGAGCGGCTCGACATCGTGCTGCCGCGCGTGGGCACGGACGCCGCCGAGTCGATGCTTCGCGTTCTCTCCGACTGCGAATCACGCTCCGTGCGTCGCCGGCTCTTCGATCGCCTCGTGGTGTTCGGGAGCAGCCTGTTACCGTTGATCATGGATCGTCTCGAGGACGAGCGCTGGTTCGTCAAGAGAAACATGCTCGCTCTGCTGCAGGAGCTCGGGATCTGGCCGGAGGGAATCGTGGCGACCGATCAGTTTCTGACGCACGAGCACCCGTCGGTTCGACGAGAGGCCGTCAAACTCTTCCTTTCCGTTCCCGGCGAGCGTGAATCGGCCCTTCGCGCGGCGCTCCGGGATGAGGACCAGTCGATCTCAACGCTCGGGCTGGCTGCGGCGGAGGAAGCCTGCCCGGCCTGGGCGGTTCCGCGACTGGCCAGCCTCTTGGCCCGACCGCAGCTGGATCCGGCCGATCGACTGAGCGCCATTCGCGCTCTTGGCGCGAGCGATCAAGAAGCGGCTCTCGCCGCTCTCCTCTCGGTGACGATGGCGCGAGGCCTCCGCGTATTCCGACGACGTCTCGTGAACACCTCACCCGAGCTCATCCTCGCTCTCGAGATAATCGCGAGAAACTGGAGCTCCGATCCTAGTTCGCGAAAGGTGCTGAATCTCGCCAAGGCCTCCGAGGACCAGACCGTGCGTGAGGCTGTTCGCTCGCACGGAGATGACAGATGACGCACGCGGTCCGGTTCCTCGACGCTCTCTCCGACCTGTTCAGTCAGGCTCGCCAATCGGGCGACTATGTGCCGGCGCAGCGACAGCTCATGGAGTCCGCCTACAATGCGCTCGGCGATCTGGTCCAAGAAGAAAGAGGCGTCGCCCTCGAGTTCGAAGACGCCGCCGTCACGATCGGAGGTGAGCGGCTTGCCGACAGCGCAGGTTGGGAATGGGGTGCCCGCCTGAGGGAAGTCGGGATGCCGCAGATCCACTTCGACCGTGAAGTGCGGAAGCCCGAGTTCGATGGGTTCCTGCGCGACGCACTGGCGCGCCTGGGGATCGTGCCGATCGACGTGACCGATGCGGAAGCGCTGCGGCATCCGCACATCCGTTCCGGCAATACGGGAGTGACCGCGGTTCCGGGGCCAGGCGATCCCGAGCCGGAACAGGACGAGATACTACCCGGTGTACTCGGCGAGGAGACCGCGGCGGTGTCGTGGGTACAAGACAGCGTGAGAGAGGGAAGTCACCTTCCCGTCCAGGAGGTGGATACGATCGTCCGCGTGATCGAGCTGTCGATGCATCGGGCCGATGGACTGCTCCTTCCTTTGATTCGTCCCCGCACAGAACGCCAGTACATGGCGGCCCATGCCGTCAACGTGTGCGTCCTGGCAATGGGCCTCGCCGAGTTTCTCGAGATGCAGCGTGCGGACGTTCATCAGGTCGGCATCGCGGCCCTCCTCCACGATATCGGTAAGGTACTCGTGGCCGACGATATTCTGTCAAAGCCAGGAGACCTTTCGCCCGAGGAACGCGAGGCCGTACGCCTCCATTCCACCGACGGAGCTCAACTTCTGCTTCGCCGGGGCCAGGAGCTGGCCGCGATCGTCGCGCACGAGCACCACATGCGACCCGACGGCGGGGGCTACCCGGCGCGGCGATACCAGAGACCGCTGCACCCGGTGACCCGCCTCGTAACCGTATGCGACGTGTACGATGCTCTCTGCTCCCATCGTCCGTTCAGGCAGCCGTGGATGCGCGATATGGCCTTGAAGTACTTGTTTGCCAGAACGAACTCACATTTCGATCAGGAAACCGTGGTCGCATTCGAGACGATGATGGCACAGTGGGCGCCGCCGGTTGTCTGGACCTGACCTCGGTTCAACGCTAGCCGGGCGGGAGGACGTCCCCTGGACCTCAGGAGTAATCAGGACTTACGGCTAGTCGTCTATCGGACCACTGAAATCCGCCTACGGCCAGCCGGCAGGGTCTAGCTCCACGGGTGATCACGAACTCGCTTGAGCAAGGCGGCTCGGCGGGGTCCCACCTACGAGGCGAACATCTCCAGCTGCGGCAGGCCCGGCCGCCGAAAGGCCGCGACCGAGAGGGGTTTCTGATCGCGATCCAACCCAAAACGTCGACAGCTGACTGCAAAGAACTGGGACACCTGATGGGCGAACGGGCCCTCGCCACGCATTCGTGAGCCATAGCGAGGGTCGTTGACCCGTCCGTCCCGCAGGTCCCGAATGCGGGAGACGACCTTGTCTCTCCGATCGGGAACGTGCCGCTCCAACCAGGCGATGAAGAGATCGGCGACACCGAGCGGTAGCCGCAACATGATGTAGCCCGCACCGGTCGCGCCGGCCGCCGCCGCGGCCTCGAGAATTGCGGGCATCTCGTGCTCGGTGAGTCCGGGTATTACGGGGGCGACCATCACGCGCACCGGTATCCCTTGTTCGGCCAGTTTTCGGATGGTGGCCAGGCGCATCTCTGGGGCGGCTGCGCGCGGCTCCATTGCCTGCTGGAGCTTCCGGTCCAGCGTGGTGATCGAGACGGCCACCGCGGCCGCGTCGTATTCCGCCATCCCCGCCAGCAGATCCGCATCCCGGGTGACGAGACGACTCTTGGTGATGATGGCGACCGGGTTTCGAAACTCGGCCAGCACTTCCAGGCAGCCTCGCGTGATGCCCAACCGACGCTCGACCGGCTGGTACGGGTCAGTCACCCCCGACATCACCATCGTCTGCGGCTTCCAGCCGGGCCTCGACAGCTCGCCTCGGAGCAGGGCCGCAGCGTCCGGTTTCACCAGAATCTTCGCCTCGAAGTCCAGCCCGGCTGAGAAGCCGAGGTACTCGTGCCCGGGTCGGGCATAGCAATAGCTGCATCCATGCTCGCAGCCCCGATACGGATTGATGCTCGTCTCAAAACCGACGTCCGGACTGTCGTTGCGCGTGATGATCGATCGCGTGTGATCGACGAGCAGCCGAGTGCGCGGCAGGGGATCGTCCGGATCGGACCAGTCGTCGCGCTCGGCGGCCAGCGCCTCGAAGCGATTGGCCGGGTTCTCAGGGGTACCACGACCGTGAATCGGAATCCTCATGTCACCAAGCTAGGTCTTCGGGTTTTGTTCGGCAAGCGAGCCCGGGGACGTCAGCTCTCGATTCGGAGAGATTCCGCGAACGTACGGAAGATTGTCCCTGGATAGGCCGACAACAGACGGGAAATTATACCATCAAAGGGACTGAAATCCTCGCCGTACCGCAAGCTCACAGTATTCGTAAATAAAAACATGACAGTGAGTTGCACGATTGTCGGCTGTCGGCACGGCGGTTGCAATGCGTTCATTCGTCAGTTGTGGCGGCGCGCCGGGACCGGACGCGGGACCTTCGGCCCCTCGACGGCCGGGTCGTGGAATCCGGACCGGCCTGCTGCCGCTACTGGAACTTGCACTGCGCACCGCGTGGTCACAGCACACACAAGAGGAGGATCGTTCCATGAGTCAGCCGTTATCTCCCCGCCGCCTGGCCGGGGCCGCTACAGCCGTTTTCGCCCTGGCCCTGTGCGGCGCGCCAGGTCTGCTTGCCCAGGAGAACCCGTGCGCGCCGTCTGAGGCCGTGCACGTCACCGAGGTCGACATCGACGGCCAGATCCAGGAGATGACCAAGGTGCTGTCGCTCACAGACGAGCAGCAGGCATCGATCAAGCCGATCTTGATCTCCGCGGCGGAGGACGGTCAGGCGATCCGGGCCATGTACGACGACGAGAACAACGACATGGCCGAGGAGAAGCTCGAGAAGCTCCACAAGAAGACCCTCACCCAGATTGGCGAGGTGCTGGACGAAGAGCAGATGAAGAAGCTCGAGCACATGGTCAAGAAGGATCATGAAGAGGTCGAAGAGGAAGCTGAGGCCCAAGAGAAGGATATGGACTAGGTAGCCTCTCTGCTGAACAACAGATCCGAGGGCGTCCATTCGCCCCGGGCCGCAGCGTGGACAACGCCGGGGGTAGACGCCCCCGGCGTTTTTCATGGACCCTGGTAGCGGGTCCGGGGTGGAACATGGAACGGTCGGCCACGCCAGCGCCGACCCGCACCCGAGCCCCATGAGATGAGACCCGCGAAACCCGCGCGACCGACACGTCTGGCGAGCGCCAGCGGCCGACTCGCTGCTGGCATCTCCGTAACTCTCCTGGCGGCCGCCTGCTCCGATGAGCCTGACCCCGTCGGCCCCGGAGAGGCCGTCACCAAGCAGATCGTCTTCACCTCCGATCGGACCGGCGACTGGGACATCTGGGTGATGAACGAGGACGGAACCGGTCGCAAGAATCTCAGCAGGCACCCGGCCCAGGAGCACTTTCCTGCCTGGTCGCCCGACGGGAGCCGGATTGCCTTTACATCGAATCGCGATGGACTCACGTCTCGGGACGGCAACACCGAGATCTACGTCATGGACGCCAACGGCTCCAACCCGATCAGGCTCTCCAACGATCCGAGCCCCGACACGCGGCCGACCTGGTCCCCGGATGGCCGAAGAATCGCCTTCACCTCATTCCGGGACGGTGAGGGCGAGATCTACGTCATGAACGCCGACGGCACCGGTGTGGCGAATCTCACCAACCACCCGGCGCGCGACGACTACGCGTCGTGGTCGCCGGATGGTGCATGGATCGCGTTCTCCTCGTTGCGGGATGCGACGGGGAACGGGGACCCGAACACCGAGATCTATCGCATGCGGGCGGACGGATCGGACCAGGAGCGACTGACGGATACGCCGCTGACAGAGCTCGGACCTTCCTGGTCGCCCGATGGGACGCGCATCGTGTTCTATACGTTCCGGCAGCTGCTGCTCGGGATCGACCTGCCCGGAGACGATGACATCTATGTGATAAACGCCGACGGAACCGGGCGCGTGGCGATCCTCGCGAATCCCGGTGAGGATTACCAGCCCAAGTGGTCAGCGCACGACCGGATCGTGTTCACATCCAACCGACCGGTCACCGAGGTGTGGACGATGGACTCGGACGGGAGCAATTTCCGGCAGCTCACCGAGAACAACAACGTGACTAGCTGGGAAGCGTCCTGGGCTCCCTGAGGGTAGCCAGTGCGCCGGCACGCGCGAGCAGGCCCGGCGCCTCGATTTTTCGGCAGATCGCGTCAAACTCGGGTCGCGGTCCCCGCCACTCGATCTCCTCGACCGAAGCGCTCACCGGTGCACCACGATCGATCGTGGCAATGCGGCGGAACAGGTCGGCGAGTTCGCGACCCTCTTCCAGCGTCCGGGACAGACGCGCCGCCCCCCGCACCGGGACATCCCAGTCCTCGGCACGTTCCGGGATCTCCTCGAGGTGGCCGTAACGCGCCAGCACGACGGCAGCTGATTTCGCACCCCAGCCGGGCAGACCTGGAAATCCATCCGCGCTGTCACCGACCAGTGCCAGGTAGTCAGGAATCGACTCGGGAGAGACCCCGAACTTCTCCCTCACCCCGTCCGCGTCCATGAGCCGCCGCTGACGCCGGTCGAACTGCACGATTCTGCTCCCTTCGACGCACTGAGCCAGATCCTTGTCCGGCGTGCAGATCAACACCTGCTCGACGCGCGGATCCGACCCGGCCATCGCGGCCCCGGCGCCGAGCCCGTCGTCGGCCTCGTGCTCGACCATCGGCCAAACCTCGAACCCGGCCGCACGAAGCGCATCTTCGAGTGGGCGAAACTGGGAGAAAAGGTCGGGGTCGATGCCGGAGCCATCCTTGTAACCGGGCCAGAGGTCGTTTCGAAACGACTCGATCACGTGATCGGTGGCGACCGCCACATGCGTCGCTCCCGCTTCCACCAGGGAGAGCAACGAGCCGACGACGCCCCGTAAGGCTCCCACTTCGAGGCCCGACGCGGTGCGCTGCTCCGGAACTCCGTAGAAGAACCGGAATAGCTCGTACGTACCGTCGATCAGATGAACTTTCAAGTGCTCTCCGGTTTCGGTAACTCGCTGCGTTGCCCTGTTCAATCCGCAGCAGCTATTCTCACTCGCGCTTGAGCCTCGCTCACACCCCCACCGACGGGAACGACTGACCATGAGTTCCGGAGTCAACGAGACGCCACCTCTCATCTCCGATCTGGAAGGTGACGTCGCGACCCTGCGCCTGAACAGGCCCGAGCGCTTGAACGCCGTCAGCGCCGACCTGTACGCTTCAATGGGCGAGTCACTGACGGCCGTTGAGGCCGACCCGGCGGTGCGGGCCGTCGTCATCACCGGGAGCGGGCGAGCGTTCTGCGTCGGAGCGGACCTGAAGGCGCACGGGGAGGGGGAGATGAATGCGGACGCGCGACGCGCGTACGTCGACCTCGCCCAGGAGACCTGTCGCAAGATCCAGCAACTGTCCAAGCCGACCATCGCGGCCGTCAACGGCCATGCGATCGGAGCCGGCCTCGAGCTCGCCCTCTCCTGCGACTTCATCATCGTGGCAGAGGAGGCCAAGCTGGGCCTCCCGGAGCTCTCTCTCGGTACCTTCTTCGGGGGAGGTGTCACGTACACTCTGGCGCAACGAGTCGGCCTCGCCAGGGCCCGCGAGCTCATCCTGTCGGGTGAGCGCTTCACCGGTCGCGAGGCGGCTGATATGGGCATCGCAACACGCAGTCTGCCGGCCGACGGCGTGTGCGCCGCGGCGGCGGAGCTGGCCGGGGAGCTCACGAAGCGCGCCCCGATCCCGGTCGCCCTGGCCAAGCGGCTGTTCAGCAGAGCGCGGAGCCTTGACGCGAGCGCCGTCCTGACCGAAGAGGCGGAGGCGCTCCT
>JBFILW010000134.1:0-7679 GCA_041612005.1 Gemmatimonadota bacterium | reverse complement strand
GCTCGAAGACGGCAAGGTGCTGATTGCCGGCGGGCACCGCGGGCGCGTCCCGGACATCGAAGTGTTCAATACAACGGAGATCTACACTCCGCTCACGGGCTCGTTCTCGGCCGCCGACACCATGTCTGTAGCCCGACACAAGCACGAAGCCGTTCGGCTCCCCGACAAACGCGTCCTCATCATGGGCGGATCTAATGCACGCGATCGTGCCGGACGGTATCGGAGCGCGGAGGTCTATGACCCGGAGCAGCGCACGTTCGTGGCGGTCGGCGACATGTCGGCCCGGCGTCACGAGATCCAGGGCACGGCGATCGTGCTCGAGAACGGGTCGGCCCTCATCGTGGGCGGGGCGGATCGGGTCGAGCTGTTCGACACCCGGCACGACACCTTCATCCAGGCGGCGGGCGCGATCGGGAGCGAGCTGACGGACGCGAGCGCGACGCTGCTGAAAGACGGTCGGGTGCTGATCGTCGGCGGCGACGCCAAGGAACCGGACAGCTACGCCAACGCCTGGATCTACGAGCCGTAACCAGCCGATCGGGATCGACACAGACCGCCGTCGCCTCTGACGCACGTGACTCCTGTGTGTGCAAATCTCCTTCCCTCCGACGTCCTCTCCTGAAACGCGGGCATTCCCGCGAGCCAGAACGCCTACAGAGAGCGATTTGTCTACAGGGGAGGGATCATGTACGAAGCAGCCAGGAATACGGGCCGATCACGCGGTCCGCGGTCCGCGTGGCCGAAGCGCCTCGGAGCCGCCGTCCTGCTCGCGGCAGGCCTCGGCGCCGCCAGCACGCTCCAGAGCGCGCTCCGCGTCGAGGGCTTGGAAGCGCAGGAAGTGCCCGCCTACCGGTCGACGACGGCCGGACGCGACGCCGTCACCATCACGATCTACAACCAGAACTTCGGTCTCGTCCGTGAGGTGCGCTCTCTCGATATCGCGCGGGGTCGCGTCGAGCTCGAGTTCGGCGACGTCGCTTCGTCCATTCAGCCGGAGACGGTGCACCTGCGGTCTCTGGGTCGGAATCCACTCCGCGTCCTGGAGCAGAACTACCAGTACGACCTGCTCAGTCCGCAGAAGCTGCTCGAGAAGTACGTGGGCCGGAACGTCACCGTGTACCGCTGGAACAACGTCACCGGTGAAGAAGAGCCGACCGAGGCGAAGGTCCTCGCCGTGAATCAGGGCACCGTGCTGCAGATCGGCGACGAGATCACCTTCAACTACCCGGGCCGGATCGGATTTCCCGAGCTGCCCGAGAACCTGATCGCCCGCCCGACACTCGTCTGGCTTTTGGACAGCCCGGCCGCGCGGCCGCGGGTCGAGGTTTCCTACCTCACCAACAACCTGAACTGGAAGGCCGACTACGTGATGGTCATCAACGACGATGACACGCGGGGCGACCTGACCGGGTGGGTGACGCTGACCAACCAGAGCGGCGCGGCGTATCCGAACGCGGAGCTCAAGCTGGTGGCGGGCGACGTCCAACGCGTGAACGAGGGATACTTCCGGGACGAGATCAAAATGCAGCGTGCGATGGCGGCCGAGGTCGCCGCCGACGCGGCGTTCACCGAGGAGTCGTTTTTCGAGTACCACCTGTATACGCTCGGTCGCCCGACGAATCTCAAGGAGAACGAGCAGAAACAGGTGACCCTGCTGGAGGCGGACGCCTTCAGGCTGGACAAGAAGCTGATCTACTACGGGGCGGCGTATTACTACCGTGGCTCGTACGGCCAGGTGGTGTCCAATCAGAAAGTCGGAGTCTACCTGGACTTCAAGAACAGCGAAAAGAATCGGCTCGGGATGCCGCTGCCGAAGGGCGTCGTTCGCGTCTACAAGAAGGACAGCTCGGGCGCCGAGCAGTTCATCGGCGAGGATCTCATCGATCACACGCCGCGCGACGAGAAGGTGCGGATCAAGATGGGCGAGGCGTTCGACGTGGTCGGCGATCGCCGCCAGATGAACTATGAGGTGATCAGCAGCTGCGTGTCCGAGAGCACTTGGAAGGTGGATCTCCGCAACCATAAGGACGACGACGTCACAGTCCAGCTCTACGAGCCGATCGGCGGCGACTGGAGGATTCTTTCCTCGAGCCACAGGGCCACCAAGGTCGACGCGCACACGTTCACGTTCGACGTGGAGGTGCCGGCGCGTGGCGAAACGAGTGTCGAGTACACGGTCCGCGTGCGCTGGTGCTGAGTAGCGCGGTCCGCAGCTCGTCGCGCTGCCTGCGGGGAAGCCGACGTAGGAGGGTGGGGGCCGCATGGCCTTCACCCTCTTTCTGCGCCCATATTGAGGCATGAAGACTCTCATACTGTTTCGACACGGGAAATCGGACTGGAGCGCCGACTTCGGCTCCGACCACGAGCGTCCGATCAATCAACGCGGTGTCCGGTCGGCACGGCGCATGGGGCGCTTTCTGGCCTCCGCGGAGCAGGTGCCGGAGCTGGCGGTCACATCGTCCGCCGTCCGGGCGCGCACCACGCTGGAGCTGGCGGCCGAGGCCGGGGAGTGGGAGTGTCCGATCGAGGTCAGCGACGACCTCTACAACACTTACACGGACGCCGTCATCGCTCGCATCCGCATGGGAGACGATGAAGTCGATTCGGTTCTGCTGACCGGCCACGAGCCGGTGTGGTCGGAGCTGGCGGGCGAGCTGATCGGCCGTGCCCACGTCCGGTTTCCAACCGCCGCCATGATCCGCATCGACTTCGCATCCGCGAACTGGCGCGATGTGAAACCGGGTAGCGGGACGCTGATGTGGATGGTCACTCCGCGGTTGCTCGAGAGTTGGGCAGACGACGGCTGATCAGGTCGCGACGCCCGCGTCATCCGTCGCCGTATCGCTCGGGCGCTCGACCCGGAGCGCGAGGCCGAACACCGACTCGAACAGCTGTCCTTTCCTGGCGAGCGCCCACTGCTCCAGCAGCAGGTCTCCCGCCCCATCCGGTTCGATGATCAGCTGGTCGCCATCCACCCGCGCGCTCAGGTTTTCGACCCGCTGGAGATGCTCGCGGTCGAACGAGTCGGCTACGCGCAGGATCGCGGACAACTTCCGCACTCGCTCGCGCTCGTCGTCATCGAGGTTACGGAAGCCATCGTGTTTCTCCTTGGGCGCGGCCCGTCGGTGATAGCGCGCCACGAGTCCGGTGAGCAGCATCTCACGCGCCGTCAGGCCGGGCAGGTCCGCGTACGAAATCAGATAGAACGAGTGGCGGTGATGCCGCCGATAGGAAACAAACTGTCCGATCTCGTGCACCATGGCCGCTGCGGTGAGGATGCGGCGATCGGGCTCTCCGAGGCCATGAAGATCCGCGAGCTGGTCGAAAAGGGAGCGCGAGAACTCGGCCACCCGCACGCCGTGCCTCTCGTCGAACAGGTAGCGCCGCCCGAGCGCCATCGCGCCCTGGTAGACCTCGCGGTCCAGGCGGTCCACGTGGCCGCCGGAGCTGACCAGCTCATCCACGAGGTCGAGGAGGACTCCGTCTTTGATGCCCACGTGTGGCACCAGAATCGTGGACACACCGGCGAGGACTCCGAGCCGCTCGTAGACCACGGCGGCCGGTAGGATCACGTCCGCCCGATCCTTGCGGAGACCGAGGTCATCGACCCGTTGCTTGTAGGACAGACGGGCCAGCGTGTCGATCAAGGCGCGCAACTCCTCGAGGGAGACCCGGCTCACGCCGGTCGCATCGGGCTCCGAGCCGGCCAGGGCGGCGAGGGCCTCGATGTTGCCTCCCGTTGCGACGAGTCCGGCCGGCTTCCAGTGCTGCGCGGCAGCCGGGATATTCAGGGTGCCCGCGTACTCGGCCAGCAACCGGCGGAAGCCACCGGGCGTGTCCGACACCCCCGACAGCTCCGTGAGGAGCCGCACCGAGCCCATGGTGTGAGACTGGCTCCAGATCGTGCCCGAGTTGTCGACCAGCGACACCTCGACGCTGCCGCCTCCGAGGTCGACGAGGATCCACTTCTCGTCGGCGAGCGGCACGGCAGACGAGACGGCCAGCCAGACCAGCTTGGCCTCCTCGGTGCCCGTGATCGTCTCGACCTCGATGGCGCTCTCGGCGAACAGGCGGCGGACGAATTCAGCCCCGTTACGGCTCTCGCGGACTGCGCTGGTGGCGATCGCCCGGTAGTGAGTGACGCCCAGCTCCTTCATCCGGTCGCGGAACTGCACGAAGGCCTCGGCGGCCGCGTCCATCACGCCATCGGACAGCTTGCCCGACACGAACGCGTCGTGACCGAGACGCACGGGGACGCGCTCGTACTCCAGTACCTCGAAGGTGGTGGGGTCGCTGAATTCCGCGGCCTCGAACCGGATACCGTTCGAGCCCATGTCGATCGCCGCGACCCGGAGGGGGAAGGAGACGCCGGATTGTGCCGTGTCGGGTTCGTTCTCTCGCTGGGCGTCCGTTTGTGGCATGAACCCCGAGGGTTTTCTTGATCACCGCCGGCCGGCGCGCGAGCTTCCACAATCCTACACCCGGACGCGCTCCCTTGAACAGGCCCGGAGGTTCGTCGTGCGAATTCCGCTTCTGATTGCCCCGCTGGCACTTGGCCTCACTTCCGTCGCTACGCTCGAGGCCGCGACAGCCCAGGACCCGATCGAGACGTACCGGGTCGTCCTCATGCGGGCCGCGCCCGGCGCCTTGCTGGACCTGATCGACCTGCTCGGCGAGCAACGCGCCGTTCTCGAGGCAGCGGGAGAAGCGCCTCCCCTGGTCATGCGACACAGCCAGGGCGACCACTGGGACCTCCTGGTACTGCAGCCGGTCGGGACTCTCCGGTCGTACTACTCGGCCGAGCGTGTGGCACGGCGCGGGGCGGCCGCTTCAGCCGCGGGTCTGTCGGAGGCCGACTACGAGCGCCGGCTGAGGGAGTTG
Source organism: Gemmatimonadota bacterium (assembly GCA_041612005.1). Classification (GTDB taxonomy): domain Bacteria; phylum Gemmatimonadota; class Gemmatimonadetes; order Palauibacterales; family Palauibacteraceae; genus JBFILW01. The sequence continues at coordinate 2,798 of JBFILW010000134.1, read as the reverse complement.
CTCGCGTGGCGTGAGGAGATGTTCGCCGAAGGCCCCGGGCGGGCGGTCGTAGCAGAGCACGACGCGGGAACCGACCTCTACCACGTCGAGATGTTCATCGCATTGCCAGGTAAGTACGATGAGCTGGTGGAGCAGCGGCACATGGAGAACCGGTACTATGCGCTGACGGCGCGGCGCGGCAATCTCGTTTTCACGCGAGTGGCTGGTGCCGCCTGGGACGTCTTCACGATCGGCTTCTACCGCGACATGGCGCACTTTGCCGAGGATCCGCCGGTTACGGAGGAGGAAGCCGAAGCCGCGGCGATCGAGGCCGGGTTCGAGGCCCGGAACCGGATCGGGACATATCTGCGAACCCTGATCGACTCCCACAACGACACGCTCGCCAGCGCGATCCGCGGCTGAAGTGCCGAAACTGGGGGCAATAAAGAACCCCTGGCCGGGGCCAGGGGTCGAAGCGGACGGAGCCGGCGAACCGGCGAGCCACCCGCGTAAAGCCCGCGAGTCTAGCGGGCCCGTCGGAGGGAGCGAGCCTTGCGGCGCTTCGCGGCAGCCGCCTTGCGACGCTTCGCGACGCTGGGCTTCTCGTAGAAGCGTCGGCGCTTCATGTCCTTGAACAGTCCCGACCGAATCATCTTGCGGCGGAACTGCTTCAGCGCCCAGTCGAGGCGATCGTTCTCTCCGAGTTTTACTTCCACCATCCTGCTCACCCGCCTTGCGTTGTGGACAAAAATGACAATCGGAGCCCGAGTGCCCCAGACTCCGACCTGACCTCGCGCTGGCCACACATGCCAGACTGAACCCTAACTTGGCACTCCGGCGGCAGGGAGTCCACCCCCCTGTCCTGTCTCCCGTCGTTGCGGGCGGCCCGGTCTGTTCACCGTCCTTGAAAGCGCCTGCCGCCTGCCGCAGCTTGGTGCGCATGAAGATACGCCCCGCGCAAGCCACCGACGCCCCCCGTCTCACCGCCATCGCCTTTGCCGCCAAAGGCCACTGGGGATATCCAGAGGAGTGGCTGCGGCTGTGGGAGCACGAGCTCACGGTCACGGCCGACGATATTCGACGGCACGAAGTGTTCCTCGCCGAGGAGGAGCAGGTAGTCGTCGGCTTCTACGCGGTCTCGAGCGATTCGCCGGCCGGCGAGCTGGAGCACATGTGGGTCGCGCCCGAGTCGATCGGCCGGGGAATCGGCTCGCGGCTTTTCTCGCATGCGCTCCACTCGGCATCTGCCCGTGGGATTCGACGCCTGCGCATCGCCTCTGATCCGAACGCCGAGGGTTTCTACCTCGACCGGGGGGCCAGAAAGGTCGGTACCGTGCCATCCACCCCGGACGGACGCGAGCTTCCGCTACTCGAAATCGCGATCGAACCGTGAGCCACCGACCGTGAGCCAAACGATTGCGGCGCTACGACCTGACGACTGGGCTGAGGTCCGCACGATCTTCGCGGACGGCATCGCAACGGGCATGGCCACCTTCGAGACCGACGTTCCGGATTGGGAGGAGTGGGATCGCTCTCATCTCCAGCACTCGCGCCTGGTCGCGCGAAGCGAAGACGGGCGAGTCGCCGGCTGGGCGGCCCTGAGTCCCGTCTCCGACCGCTGCGCGTACGGCGGCGTGGCCGAGGTGAGCGTCTACGTGGGCGCCGACAGCCGCGGCCACGGCGTCGGGAAAGCGCTCCTCGACGCGCTGATAACCGAGTCGGAGGCCGCGGGGGTGTGGACCCTGCAGGCTGGGATGTTCGCGGAGAACGACGCCAGCATCGCGCTCCATGAGAAGTGCGGATTCCGAGTCGTCGGGGTGCGCGAGCGACTCGGCGCCCTGCACGGCGTCTGGCACGATGTGGTGCTCATGGAGCGGCGCAGTCCCACGGTCGAGGGTGCCTAGTCGGTCATGCACAGGCGCTCGATGATGTGGTCGAGATGCGTGGCGCAGCGCTGCAGTTCCTCGACGGGGACCCACTCGTTGGGCTTGTGAGCCACCGCGATGTCTCCCGGCCCCCAGATGGCGCACTCGAGACCGAGGCTCTGAAGCCAGCCGGCGTCGGTCGCGAAAGACACGCTGTGCGAATCCGTCTGACAGACTTCCTCAGACAGTATGCTGAGCACCTCGGCGTCATCGGGTACCAACAGGGGCGGACTCTCCCCCTCCACTTCTAGCTCGTATTCGTCGGGCGCGAGCGCCGCGGCGAGTACGTCTCGCGTTCGGTCGGCGATGGCCGAGCCCTTCATGCCCGGCAGCACGCGGTACCCGATCCGGATGACGCAACGGTCAGGCACCACGTTCACCGCCCGCCCTCCCTCGATTGTCGCGATGTTGAAGGCCACGTGAGGGACCTCGGGAAAATGCGCCCCGAGATCGGGGCGCTCGCTCGCCAGCGCGTCCCGGAGGCCTGCCAACGCGGTGATCGCCCGGCCCGCCGCCTCGATCGCGTTGATCCCCAGATGCGGGTAACCGCTGTGGGCCGTCTCGCCGCACAGCGTGAGGCGCAGCTGCATGTGTCCCTTATGCATCCGCACCACTCGCAGTGATGTCGGCTCACCGATGATTGCGGCGCCCGGGAGGCTCACGTCCTCGGGCCACACGTCGACAAACCGACGCGCACCGAGCGTCCCGAGCTCTTCGTCGTACGTGAACAGAAGCACCAGCGGGTGCGCCAGCGACTGCACGGAGCGCCGCGCCGCGGCGTTCATGGCCACAGCCAGGAAGCCCTTCATGTCGCAGGCGCCGCGTCCGACCAGGCGACCGTCTTCCCGGGCGAGGGCGAAAGGATCGGATTGCCACTCCTCTTCTTCGGCCGGC
>JBFILW010000133.1:0-7708 GCA_041612005.1 Gemmatimonadota bacterium | reverse complement strand
TTTTTCGGCGCCATGCTGGCTCTGGTGGGCGGCTATGCGGGTGAAATGTTGCAGGGAACGCTGGACGAGGCCCACGAAGACAAGGCCATCGACTGGCCATGGGTGTTCGTGAGCATGGTGATCGGATTCTCGCTCAGTACGTACCTCGTGTTCCTCGGCCAGGCTCTGTTCGCGCTCACCCCGGCGGATAGGCTCATGGTCTTCGGGCTCAGCTTTTTCGTTACCGGGTGGATCGTCGGTTTCTTTTCCCCGGGAGTCACCATGATTGAACCGGCGATCGCTGCCGGCGGGCTCGTCGCTCTCCACGCTGGATTCATCGTGCTGTGGTTCGAGGCTGGACCGCCGCTCGGCACGCTGCTGGTCGCGTTGACGGGCGGCGTGCTCGCTGCGCTCGCCGGCGGCTGGTTGGGTGAGAAGATGCAGGCCACACGCAAGCCGGCGGCGAGCGTCAGCCCATAGAACGCGCTATCGAGCCATTGTCGTCGAGAGAGTGAGTCGCGTAACTCCCGGTGTAGTCGTGCTGACTGGCGCGGGCGTCTCCGCCGATTCGGGGCTGGCGACCTTTCGGGGCGCCGGCGGCCTGTGGGAGGGCCGGCGCGTAGAAGACGTTGCGACGCCCGAAGCGTGGCAGCGCGACCCGGCGTGGGTGTGGAGCTTCTATCAGGTGCGCCGGGCGAGACTTCCATCCGTCGAGCCGAACGCGGCGCATGTGGCGCTGGCACGCCTGGGAGCGCGACTACGACGGTCGGGCGTCCCCTTTCACCTCGTCACCCAGAACGTCGACGACCTTCACGAACGCGGAGGCTGGGAGCCGATCCACATGCATGGAGAGCTGGCCCAGCTTCTTTGCGAAAGCTGTGGCTGGCGAGGGCGTGATCTGGAGAACATGGACCCGGACGTTTTCATTCCCTGTCCTGAGTGCGGCTGGGAGCGCCTGCGCCCCGACGTGGTCTGGTTTGGCGAAATGCCGCATCACATGGAGGCGATCGACGTGGTGCTCCGGAAGTGCACGCACTTCCTTGCGGTCGGGACCAGCGGCCTGGTCTATCCGGCCGCCGGTTTCCTCGACGTGGCGCGTGCGCGTGGCGCGGTCACCATCGTGCAGAGCCTGGACGAGCCGGCGAACGTCCACCCAACGGATCGCTTCATGCCGGGTCGAGCGGCCGAGGTGGTTCCGGGGCTCGTGGAAGAACTGCTGGCCGAGCTGGGAATCGCCGAGGGCTAACGCGACGAAGCGAGGGCGTGCTCGGCCTTTCGGCGAGCCGCCCATTCGGGCGACTCGCCACTCTCATCGGCCTGGCGGAATATCTCGTCCAGACTCTCTGCGATCCCCAGGATACGGGTCCGGATCACCCCCGCGTCATCGATCCCCCGATACATGAGTCCGAACGCGATCGCGCCACCGGCGTTCACGACGTAGTCGGGGGCATAGAGGATCCCGCGTCCGTGCAGCGCGGCGGCGTCGGCGACCGAGCCCAGCTGGTTGTTCGCCGACCCGGCGACCGCCCCACACTCGAGTTGCGGGATTGTCTCCGGGCTCAATACGGCGCCAGTCGCGCAGGGCGCGAACACGTCGCACGCGGTCTGAATAAGGTCCTCTGGCATGACTACGCGCGCCGACAGCTCCTCAGCGACCGCACCTGCCCGTGCACCATCCAGATCGCACACCAGAAGCTCGGCACCTGCCTCGTGGAGCATACGCGCGAGCGGCAGTCCGACGTCGCCCAGCCCCTGGATGAGCACCGTACGCCCGCCGGGATCATCCCCTCCAAACAGGCGCGACAGCACCACCTTGATGCCAGCGAAGACACCGAGAGCCGTGTACGGTCCGGGATCGATCGCCGCGCCGGACGGCAGCACACCCAGCACGTGCCGACTCTCCTCGGCCAGCACTTGCATGTCGGCCGGGGTCGTGCCGAGGTCCACTCCCGCCGCATACGAACCGTTGAGAGAGTGCAGAAGTTTGCCGAAACGACGAAGCACCCCCTCACGTTCACCGTCGTGTAGCGGCTTCGTGACGGCGAGGACCGACTTTCCGCCGCCGAACGGTACATCGTTCGATGCCCACTTGTAGGTCATGCCCTCTGCCAGACGCATCGCGTCCAGCAGCCCGTCTTCTGGTGTGGGATACGCTTGCATCCGGCAGCCACCGACCGGCATGCCGAGCGTCGAGTCGTGGATGGCGATGAGGAACCAGGTGCCGCTCTCGCGGTCATGGCGGATCACGACCGCTTCCCCATCCCATCCTTCGATCAGCTCACGCATCGCATCGGCTCACGGCTCCACTCCGTAGCGCTCGATCATGTCGATGAAGCGGGGATCCTCGTGCAAGAAACCGAAGGGCTCGAACCACAGCCAGGTCCCGACGCCGTACGGCGGGTTGAACTGGATGCGCTCGAGGTCCCGCAGTGTCCCGTCTGCGTCTCCCAGCAAAGCCCGGAGGATCGGGTACGCTCCAATTGTCCGCATGCCGATCGCGGACTGCCGCTGCTCCGGGTCGGCGATCGCCCGGATCATGAGCGCGACCGCATCGCGGTCGGCGTCCAGCAGCCACAACTGGTCCGGCAGAGATGCCAGCGCCTCGTCGTAGCGACGGAGTAGCAGCCGGTTCCACAGCATGTTTGACTGTATGAACCAAAAATTGGGCTCGATAGAGGCCGCGCGCTCGAACTGCTCCAGCGCCTCCTCGTACCGACTCTCCAACATGAGTGTATACCCGTAGGCGTTGAGGCGAACCGGCATATCGGGGTCGAGCTCCGCGCCTCGGCGAGCGAAGATCAGGGCCTCCTCGTGCCGACCGACTCCGGCCAGCAGCTCCGCGAGCTGCTGGTGCGCCTCACCATAATTGACGTTCAGCGCCAGAGCGCGGCGATACGTCTCTTCCGCCACCTCCCACTGCCGACTGTCGCGTTGCGCGTTGCCGAGAGCCAGGTACGCCTCCGGCATCATCGAGTCCAGCTCGAGCGCCGCTCGGGCCGTCTCTTCCGCACGGGCGATCGAGTGCTTCCAGAGCGCCGCGTCGGCGTTGTCCGAGTAGTAGGGCAACAGACCATAACTCTCGGCGAGTCCGGCCCAGGCGGGCGCGAACGTCGAGTCCCGGGCGATCGCCGCCTCGAACAACGGGATGGCCTCGCGTAGAGCCAGGCCACGCCGGGCGGCGAGCGTCCGCGCCTGAATGTAGAGGTCGCTCGCCTGCGGACCGCCCACCTGCGCAGCCGCAGCCACAACCGCGTCCGTTCCCTGAGACGTGGTGTCGCGCGTGAGCCAGGAGACGATCCCGTAGCCCCCCGCCCCCAGGACCACGAGAACCGCGACGCCGCGGAGGAGGCGTCCAAGGCGATGGCGCCCGGCACGGGGGCCTACGTAGGCCCAGTCTCCGTCGGATCCCGCCAACGCGGCGGCGAAGTCCGTGGCCTCCAAGTACCGGTCGCCTCGTTGAGTGGCCAAAGCTCTCTTCACCGCCTCCACCACACCGGGCGGCGTGTCTTCCCGGGCGTCACTCAACGGCGGCGGTTCCTCGACCATTCGCCGGGCGAGTATGGCCTGGAGACCCAATCCCTCGAACGGCGGCTTACCCGCGATCATCTCGTACAGCATGCAGCCGAGCGAATAGATGTCGCTGCGGCCGTCCACTTCCCCTTCTCCGCTCACCTGCTCGGGGCTCATGTAGATGGGAGAGCCCATTATCATGCCCGTGCCGGTGATTCGTTCGCCGCCCGCTTCGCTGATCGCCCGGGCGATGCCGAAGTCGGCGATCACCGCATGTCCCTCCGAAAGCAGGACATTGCCCGGCTTGATATCCCGGTGCACGACGTCGTTCCGGTGCGCATACGCGAGCGCGTCCGCCACCTCTCGCGCGATGCGGAGCGACTCATCGATTGGGAGCGACCCGTCGCGGTCGAGGCGGACCTGCAGGGACTCGCCATCGACGTAGGGCATCACGTAGAAGAGGAACCCGTCCGCTTCTCCGGAATCGTGCAGTGGAAGGATGTGAGGGTGGTTGAGCTTGGCCGCCGTCTCGATCTCACGCAGGAAACGCTCGGCGCCGAGAGACGCCGTCAGCTCTGGAAGCAGGACCTTAATAGCAACATCTCGGCCGTGCTTGAGGTCCCTCGCCTGATACACGACCGCCATGCCGCCTCGACCGATCTCGCGCTCGATCGCGTAGCGGTCCTCCAGCGCGAATCTCAGGCGGTCTATGTCAATAGACACCGGCTTCTGTTGCAGCGAGCGCCGCCTGTCAGGAGACGCTCGTTTCGACTTACAGTTTCTGGAACGTAGCCGTGACCGGGCTCCCCTCGACCGTGCCCGATACCGTCAGGATGTCCCCGGTGATGTTGAAGCTGAACGTCACTTCGTCGACTGTCCCCGGGTCGAAGATGATCGAGCTGGAGGTGGAACCCAGATCGCCGCTGTCTCCGCACGACGTGACGCCGGGATCACAGAGCACAGAGTTCGTATCGTTGGTGACGGCGAACGAGTACGTGGTCTCTGTGAACGTGAAGGTGATCGTGGTGCCGCCCGCCACGATGTCGGTTCCGTCGACCTCGAAAGTGAGCGCGGACCAGCTCCCGACAAATGCGGATACGTTGGGCCCGGTGCCGCCGTTCCCCTCGTCATCGCTGCCGCAGCCCAGCAGCACGGGCGTCGCCGACAGGGTGAGCGCGAGTACCGCAAGATTGTGGAATCGGCGTCTCAGCATTATAGGCTCCTTTGTAACGGCTTCCGCTGCACTCTAAGAGTACAGAGTCGCGCCCGCCGACTCGGGCTGCAAGCCGAGTCCGTCACTCCATGGGCGGAGCCGAATCCACGTTCCAGACATCGTGCGTCATCTTCCACGAGCCATCGGCCTGACGTTGGTAGACGTGAATGCCTTTGAGCATCTCGTCGACAGGGTCGCCCCCTCCAACCGGCGTGATGGTCAGGATGGCATTGAAGTGCTCGACGGCGATGTCGCCCGAAATCACCACGTCCGTAGACGGGTACGACAGCGATGCCGTGAACTGGGACATGAACCCCTCCATCCATGCGCGCAGTCCTTCCGGGCCCATTACGGCCGGCTCATTCGGCGGCATGGCGACGAAGTCTTCCGTCACATACGTGAACGTTAGATCCCCGGAGTTGATCGCTGCGACCTCCTGGGCGCGAACCTGGTCGATCGCCTCACGATCGGCCTCCGCGGTGTCTGCGTACTCCTCTGCCTGGGCGCACCCGAGCATGAGTGATGCGCAGAACAACGGAAGTATCTTCGTTCGCATGGTCATGCTTCCCTCCCTTGCCGGTGGACCGGAGCTGCCTCAAATGTGAACTGAAAGGTAACAGCCGTCATCGCCGAACGCCCGACGAAGCGATACGGGCCTCGGATCACAAGGCGTCGGGGAGGATCGAAGGGAAAGGGCGTGCCACGCCCCGGCCAGACCCACGCCCAAAACCGCCACGATTACACCGAGAACCTGCATCGGATCAGTCTCCCGATGGGAGACGACGCTGACCGATCTCGCCGATATCTGCGGTTTCATCGGCTTTCATCGCTTCCCCGACCAGACGAGTGGAGATTTCCACGGAACCCAAGATCGCGACCCCGGAGATGCGTAACAGGGGCGCATCCGGATCGGGCTCGCCTGCTCGGCGCTCCATTCCCTCGAAGTCGCTCAGAATGGCAGCGCCGTCGCACACCACCTGGAGATGAGGTGGCACAATGATGGCGATCCCGCCCAACACGTTGGTCACCTTGACCTCGGTGACGCCCGGCCCGAACTCGGCTTCCCGAAAGTCCAGGTCGACGCCTCCCAACACGGTCACCACAGGCAGCGTCCGGGGCACGCGCCACGTTCCCTTGCGCTGGGCGCTACTGAGAATCGTCAGGACCCGTCTGGTACCGAATTCGTGAGTCGCGATGGCGGTCTCGGACGCGTCCGCCTTCGGGACCAGGGCTCTGCTCTTTGCTGCAGTCGGTGCGGGCTCCAGATCCGACAGCAGCGCATCCAGCTCGGCGATTGACTCGGCGTGGTGGGCAAGACCCACGCGCCGCTCGAACTCGTCGAGCGCCAGGGTGTCGTTGGTGAAGTGCGTCGAGAGGGCGGCGATTACATCATCGCGGCGATCGCGTAGCGCCACGAGCTCTGATTTGTCTTCGCCAGCCACAGCAACCTCGCGTCGAGTGTCGGGGCAGTGGAGCCACACCTCGTTGTGTCCCGTCGCTGAAACTATCTGTTGGGAGGGTATTGGAAAGGTAGTTGAAGATCATGCCGAGCCAACATATCGCCCGGGCTTGGGCCAGCGCCGGGGCATTGGCCTCTCGCGCCGCGCTACGGTTGGGGGCGATAAGTTGACGATGTCAGCACTTGCGTGCTGGCGGACTTCCGACCAAGCGGAGATCTTAATGGCTGACCGACAAGATCGTTCGTTGTGGATCATACTTCGGAGCATGCGCAGGAGGAGTCCCTATGAGAGCAGCCGTCATAGAACAGTTCGGTGAGCCCGTGAAGGTCCACGACGACTGGAGCGATCCCGAATGTGGTCCTCGCGATGCCGTGCTCAGGGTCGAGGCGTGCGGGATTTGTCGCTCGGACCATACGCTCTGGACCGGGGGCTTCCCGTGGATGGGGCTGGTTCCCGAGCTGCCTGCGGTGCCGGGCCACGAGTATTGCGGGGTCGTCGAAGAGGTGGGAAGCGAGGTCACACGGTTCAAGAAGGGGGACAGGGTCGTCACGCCCTTCGGCCACGCCTGCGGCGAGTGCGAGATGTGCGTGAGTGGCCACCAGAACATTTGCGCAAACATCCAAATCCCGACCATGCACTACACGGGTGGGTATGCGAGCCACACCAAGGTGGCGAACGCGGACGTGAATCTGGTGGCCTTGCCCGAAGCCATCAGCTACGCATCCGCGGCGAGTCTCGGCTGCCGCTTCATCACTTCGTATCACGGAGTGGTCGATCAGGCCGCGGTTCAGCCCGGGGAGTGGGTGGCTGTGTTCGCCTGCGGTGGCGTTGGGCTCGCTGCCGTCAACATCGCCAACGCGCTCGGGGCAAACGTGATCGCCGTCTCTCGCAGCGACGAGAAGCTCCGGTTGGCTAAGGATCTGGGGGCCGCGCACACAGTCACGGCGGGACCCGACGCCCCGGCGGAGATCCATGAGCTCACCGGGGGCGGCGCCCATGTCACGGTGGACGCGCTCGGCTCGGAGGCCACCGCCGTGCCCGCGATTCTGAGTCTCCGGCCGCGGGGTCGGCATTTGCGACTGGGCGGGTCCAACCAGACGGAGCAAGGCATGATCCCCTTGCCGGTGGACGTGATCCTGTTTCAGGAGCTGAGCCTGGTCGGCTCGTTCGGGATGCAGGCAGCGCGCTTCCCGGAAATGCTGGGGAAGATCGAGTCCGGTGCCTTGAGTCCCGACGCTCTTGTGGGTGACACCGTCAGCCTGGACGAGGCCGGTGACGTGCTGAGCTCGATGGGAGGCTACGACACGGTCGCGATGTCGGTAATCACGGAGTTCTAGCTACCGAAAGTCCTCAGTCTCCGGGCCGGAGCAGCGAGCCGTCCGGCGGCGAAAGCCCACCGGCTTTTGAGTCCGCGGAAAAGCCGCACTGCGGGGTACCACAGGCATTCCTATCCGACTTTTTCCCGGGCTTCCTTAACCATGCCGACGAGGACAATGCGGCAGTCCTGAGACGAGCGGACCTCGGTCGGGAAGCCGATGCGGACGCT
>JBFILW010000132.1:0-7802 GCA_041612005.1 Gemmatimonadota bacterium | reverse complement strand
TGAGCCGCTTCAGCGCTGGCCTCAACTGATGCCCGAGTCTCGGACTCGCCGGTCTCGGCCGCTGCGCAGGACATGCCCGCGGTGAGCAGGAGGGCCAGGGCCGGAGCCCGCATGGCTGTCATCGGCTCAGTCATTCGGTGGTTACCACGCGGCTGTGTCCCGATCCCGCAGACTCCGCAGCTCGGCAGCCTCGCGCCACTCTCCTCGGAGGACGATTCCCACGATGGTCTCCAGGTTGTCGAGCGACTCGAGCGGATCGGCCTCGAGGATGACCAGGTCCGCTCTCGATCCGACGGCGATGGACCGGCACGTTTGTCTCAGCACGGGAGGGCTTCGAAAAGCTAGCTCGCGGTGCCGAACTCGTTGATCGGCAGTGCGAAGGACTTTCCGTCAGTGAGCACGAGCCGGGCTTCGACGACCTGATAGCCCATGGAGGCCAGGTCGAGCTCACGAGGAATCTTGTTGACCGTATGGCCGGCCTCTCCGAGCGCGAAGACGCGGGTTCTGAGCTCCGGAAGCCGTCGGAATTCGTTGATTCCCGCCTGGAAAATAAAGGTGTAGCCGCGAAGTTCGGTCAGGTAGGTCGAGACCGCGACCACCTCGCCCACGAAATGACGCCGGACGTCACCGTCGAAAAGACGGCGGGTCATGATATGGAGCTTGTCTCCGACGGTGATCACGGTATCTGCCATAGTGAGACCCTGCCGTTGGTGTTGTGGCGCCAAGCGCGCCTGCCTATTTGCCGCCGCTCCCGATCAACTCGGTCGCCCGGTTCGCGATGTGATTCATCTGCTGCTCCCGCTGCAGCGCCCACTTGGGCAGGCCAACCAGATTGGACACGAGCGCGGCGGCGCCCATCACCATGAACGCGACGGGAAGGAAGAGTCCTTTTGCAAGCTTACCATCCGCGAGGAGAGAAATGAGAAACACAATGCCCATTCCGAGGCCGACAACGCCCATGGCCGTGACGCTCGCTGCGTTTCCCTTGAGCGTTCCCATGCGCAGGCGATGCCCGGTCTCCGTCGGCTCCACGTAGACATGCAGGTTGCCGTTTGACCACTCGCGAAGGCTACCCGCCTCGGTGAGCTGGCCACGCGCGCCGAAGGTTCGGCGGATCTCCGCGACCAGAAGCTCCCACTCTCGATCTGTCGGCGCCCGATCGAGTTCGACGATCTGACCGACCGATACGGGTACGCCCCACATGGTGCGCCGCGGCAAGATCTCCGGTCGCGTGTCGAGTGCCGTCGCCGCCTCGGCGATTCGCGCCGGCTCCAGCCCCACCTGACGCCCGATGTCCTGAAGGTCCGAGAGTGTCAGGCCGGCTTCATGCACGGGTGCAGGCACTCCGCGAGCCTCTTTGCTCGCCGCGCGTTCAAAGATCTCCTGGATCTCGTCTTCCCGGTATCTGCGCTCTTCAGTCATCACCCGGATTCACCTACGGTTTCCCGAACAATTCCATTTGAACCAGCTCGATGTTTCCGGCTTCAACCGCCAGATCGGAACGCTGTCGAACGTATTGGTCGTAGAACGACCGCAACAAGAGACGACTGATATCCAGAGCCTCATCAGGCGAGACTTCGTACTCGTACTCCTCCGGCTCCAGCAGCGGCAGATCCGTCACTGAATTGTGCCCGAACCCCTCCAGCGTGACGACGTATACGTCGTTCCGCCTGTTCGGAATGATGTCTCGGATGTTCGGTTGCGCCATGTCCGGCAGTGCGCTGCTCACCAGCATCAGAACCGCGGCGTCCATGCCCCCCTTCCGGGCCGCGCGCGGAGGAACTCCCTCCATGGACGCGTAGGCCACGAACCGGGAGTCGGCCGCCACCGCAGCGCCGATGATCCGGCCGCCCAGCGAGTGGCCGAACGCCCCCAGTCGGGACAGATCTAGTCGACCGGAGAACCGGCGCGCCGGGTCGCTCTCATTGAGTGCAGCCAACTGGCGAAGCGCGAACGCGATATCGCTCGCGCCCAAGTCGGCGGCCTCCTGAAAGAACTCGTCCACTTTCTCATAGGGCCCGGTGAGCACTTCGAACGGGATGCGGTATTGGGCCGCGGGGGGTATCGCGCGGCCGTCCGGATACACCACACGGCCGGAATGAGGGCTGTCGACGGCGAGGACGAAATAGCCGTGGCTTGCCAAGTCTTCCGCGATGGAGGTGTAGAAGTGGCGTGCCACACCGCGCCCCGGGGCGATCACCAGAACCGGCAGCGACGCGTTGCCGGCCACGATGTTTGCTGATGGATGACTCGAGGACGGCAGGTCTGAAAGCCCGGGATAGAGCGCGGCGTAGGGGGCGACGGCGGCACCGGAGTCCACGGAGGCTGGGTACCACGCCTGAGCCATGATCTCCCTGACGTCGGTCGGGTCCGGGGTCAACTCGTCGAGACGGTCTGCATCGATCCAATGCCAGACAGTTGTTCCGACGCCGTTGGGTCCGGTCGGCGCGGGGAGGAATACGCCCGTCCGATCCTGGCCAGCCGCCTTCTCGCCGACGAGAGCCAGCGGAAGCGCCAGCAACAGAAGTGAAACAACGCGCTTGACTGTCATGTCGGCCTCAAACTTGTGTGTCGGACTGGAGCGGGCAGAATCGAATCCAACGCCGATATCAGCCGCTCGATTTCTTCAAGGGTGTTGTAGTGGACCATGCTCACGCGCACGACTCCGTCGCGGGACGCGAGGCCGAGCTGCTCGATCAGGCGGGCCGAGTAGAAGTGACCAAACCGAATCGCGATTCGATGCGGGTCCGTCCGGCTGACGATCTCGGAGCTCGGCATCCCATCGACGATGAACGAGATGACTGGGACGCGGACCGCCCGATCCGCTACATCCTGACCGATAATTCGAACGCCGGGGCGACCGCGAAGGAAGTCGAGGAGGCGGGTCGTTAGGATCTCCTCGTACTCGGCGACCATCGCGAACGCAGTCTCGACTGTGCCTCGTTGGTGGCGTGCTGTGGTCGACTTGTCAGATCCTCCGGCCGCCGATTCGTCGCGACTTGCACCCGCCAGGTCGTCCAAATAGTCCAGCAGGCCGATCATTCCGTAGCTCAGCTCGTAGTTCACGCCACCGGGCTGAAACTTGTACGGCACGTCGTCCTCTTCGATAAAGAAGAAGCTGCGGCTCGGAAGTCCGAGCAGCAGTTCACGCTTCCCGTACAACAACGCGTGGTGCGGCCCGTACGTCTTGTAGAAAGAGAAGGCGTAGAAGTCGACATCCAGCGTCTGCACGTCGATCGCCCGATGTGGTGCATGGGCGACACCGTCTACGCACAGCAGCGCGCCCCGCGCGTGCACGAAATCCGCGATCTCCCGGACCGGGTTGATCGTTCCAAGAATATTGGACACATGCGTCACCGCGACGAGCCGAGTGCGTCTCCCCATCAGCCTCTCGAGGTCCTGGAGTCGCAGCTCGTACGTCTGAGGATCGACATCCCAGAACTTCACTTCGACCCCGATGCGTTCCAGCTCGAGCCAGGGAGAGATGTTCGCCTCGTGATCTCCACTGGAGACAACCACCCGGTCGCCGGGCTCGAGCGTCCCGGCGAACGAGGTCGCGAGCGTCTGAAGAAGAAGCGACGTCGAGCCGCCCATCACCACTTCGGACGGGTGGCGGGCGTTGATCAGCGTTGCCATCGCTACCTGGGCGGACTGTACGCGTTCGACGGCGAGCCGCGACACGTCGTAGGAGGCGCCATGCTGCACGTTCGAGGTCAGGAGATACTCGTTGAGGCGGTCGAGCACCGGCTGCGCGATCTGCGAGCCGCCTCCGTTGTCGAAGAACACCCAATCGGAGTCGAGCGATGGGAAACGGCTGCGGACGAGTTGGATGTCGAGCGACATGGACGCCACCCTAGGGGCCCCGGGACGTCGCCGCAATACGCAACTTGCTCGATTCGCCCCGACTGACGATCGCGACCCGAGCCCTCCTGGCGCTCGAGAAGGAGCACCTACCATGACCGTGCCCGTCACGCCGCCGGACGAGAGGGCTTCGACGATCCCAGCTGCCGTAGAAAAGCAGCGGAGGGCCCCTTGCTATTCCTGATTCCCGGAGATAATAGGAGATCAACCACCAAAGTGAGGGACCCATGACGCATCGGTTCGCAGTTGTCCTCGGCCTGGCGCTGGCGGCCTGCGGCGCCCAAGGAGATGCCATCCCACCCGCAGGGTCGACCTCGGCCGATCCCGTCGTCAGCACCGCCGTCCCGTACACGGACGTCGATCTCACCTCTTGTCTTCAGATGCCCGACAGCGCGGCTCCGACGGCAGACGCTTGCCCCGGGTTCATCCGCACGGCGCTGGCCCCCACCGGCGAAACGTGCAGCGAGTTCGGCGGAGTGCTGCAGCCCATGGCTGCGCCCATTATCTGGTCGCTGGATGCGGACGCGGACGGCGAGCCCGAGTTCCTGTTCGATGTCACACAGAACTACTACTGCGACGGCGCTCCCTCGGCTCTTTCCTGCGGCAGTCTCGGCTGTCCGGTGTTCCTGTACGCGGGGCGTGACGACGCCTGGGCGGTGCTGGGGCACATGAATGCAGAAGACGTCAGCAGGGCCGATGTGCTGGCGGCGCGCGGCGGCTCGGGGTACGGCACCCTGAGCGGAGGGTGCGGCGGCATCCGACCGTGCGAGGAGCTGACTCACTACACCTGGGATGGCTCGAGCTATGACCGCACCGCGATGGTAGTGCGCGGTCACGGGGTCGACGTCTCGCCAGGCGGCCTGTGGACGTTGGCAGGCGACACTCCGGTCCTGTCGGAGCCTGTGGCGGGCGCCGAGGTGCTGGACAGCTACCCGGCGGGGACCCAGATGGTGGTGATCGGCGACGCGCGTGATGCCCCCTACCGGTACGTGTCACCCTGCAACGTCTGCGAGCGTGGATTCGTCGCTACCGATGCGCTCACGCAGGAGGCGTCGCCATGACCCCGCTTCGGCCTGCGTCTCAAGGTTCCCATTCGAAAAACGAGGCTGCCGTGTTCTTCCTCGAGAGGACCATGATGGCTCGCAGGCCATCGGTGAAGTACGGATCGCCGGTCAGATTCTTCCGGGGCGCCAATGGCGGCGCCGCACCCACTCCGGCGACGTAGCCGACCCGTGATACGCGCCTGGCCGCCATCAGGTTGTCCGTGACATAGTCCCTCGCTTCGTCCACGTCCGGGTCGATCTTGTGGGTCGTCAGGTTCCAGGTCTTGAGCGTGAAACGGACCCCGATGTCCCGGCTGATCTGCCCGATCCACACCTGCTGGCCCGCCAGCGCCATCGGTGTCCGCCACAACCGGAGGTGGATGCGCTCGTTGATCACGGCGCGCGCCCTCTGCAGGGCCAGATCCTGGCTCGCTCCTCCGACGTACAGGGAGCTGACGGGCGAGTACCGGTACTCGGAGTCGAACACGAACGCCTTCGCCATCTTGAGGCAGGTGGACACCGTGATCACCTCGGCCGGATCCCAGCGCCCCCCGAAAGCCAGTCGCACCGTATCGGCGTCGCCTACGACGACCAGGTTGAGCGGATCTCCCTCGACGTCGCCGCCTTTGTTGGTCGTGGCCCGCGGCTGGCTCTCGAGCCACGCGCACAGGGTCCGTTCGTCGGTTTCCTGGAGCGCCTCCGGGCCGGACGCGTCGTCGGGCTCGAGGCGGACGTCGAGGCCGGGAATGTCGAGCGTGAAGGTGAAGTCGAGCGTCCGGCGCCCGGCCAACACCTTCATGTCGACCTTCTTCGCACCCTGGTCGAGCGAGGTGAATACGAACCCCGACCTCTCTCCCCCCGGCGGTATGAGGCCGATCGGGAAGCCATGTTCCTTGAAGTAGGCGTTCATTCGCCGGTTGGCCCGGCGCGCGCTGATCGACTTGAACGGGATCAACACGACCAGTGGAAGAAAAAGCCAGGCGAGAAGCCCGAAGCTGAGCAGGCGCTTCCCGACCGAGAAGTGGCTCACGTAGGCGGCTTCGAGAGGCGTGTAGTAGGCGGGATCGACGCTGAACAGCTCGAGCCGCGCCGGAGCATCGGTGCCGTTGACGAGGTGGACCCAGACCGGCTGCACTCCCTTGCGGGCCATACGCACCGCGAAGAACCGGTGGCTCTCCCTGTCACTGAGGGCGGCCGCTGTCACGTCAATGCCCTCGGCGCTGCGGGTCGCGGCCCGGTCCAGGAACGACTTCTCCTCAGGGTCCGGCCGGTAGGCCACCGTCAGCCAGCGTCTCGGATCTAAAATCGGTCTGGGCAACTGGTCTGTCTCAGGCGGGAGGCAACTAACAATGAGCGATTGCGACTCAGCGGTCCCGGCTGGGTACTTCAAGCGTGATTGTCGACGAAGCGGTATTCGAGATCGGCATCTGGAAACCCACTGCCGCGACAGTTCCACTTCCCTTCACGGCGGCCTCGGCGCCCAGCATCACACCGCGGGCGGGATCCCAGAAGTATGTCGTCGAGCTGGTCCCCTCCATCTGCAGCTCGATCTCTGTCGGAGACCCGGGCGGGATGCCGACGGCCGTCAGAACCCAATTCCCTTCGGAGACGATCTTCTGCGACGGGATTCCGTTCCACGTGGTGTCTCCGGCCAGTCGGGCGGTGCCATCGTACCTCGACGAGCCCTCGAGTCCGGAGCCCACCGGTGACTCGACCTTGTGCGGCCAGCTCTCGGACGTGACCGTTCCGCCCGGCGGAAGCGGCATCATCAAACTGATCACGATGCCGGCGAGGTCATCGGTGCTGACGCCTTCCGCCTCGATTACCGGCGCCTCGAGAATGTCGACGGAGCCCGTGGCCCCGAGTGCCACTACAAACGTTGCTCCCGCTACATCCTCGACGTCCGGTTCTCCCGAAACGGCATTGCCGCCGGCCGCAGTTTGAAATGACTCGAAGGTTACCGAGAATGCGGTGCTGGAGTCGGTCCGTGCCCCGACGGAGACGGTCACCATGGCATCGGATTCGCCGCCCGACGTCTGCATCCCGCCGGGCGTCTCGATCTCGTTGGACACGCTTGCCGTGAAGACGTACCGGAGTGGTGAGTCCGTTGGCTGGTACTCGTAGTAGGCCGGCGAACTAGCGCATGCGGTGAGCACCGCGGTTAGAGCTGCCGTCAGCAGGAGCTGACCCGTCGCAGATGTCGTCGCTCTCATTCGTGGACCTCGGCAGATTGTCGATCTCAGTAGATTGACTTGGAAGGGGACACGATCACCATCATCTTAACATCCGGCCGTGCCTCACGAGTCTCCCAATCCGTCGTCCACGCGGCTACCGAGTCGATCGCCCAACCTCCAGATGAGTAGCGTCCAGAGCACTACGGCGAGAATGACGGCCAGGAAGATGGAGACGACTGGACTTGCGGCCACACCGAGCACTCGGGTGGCCAACAGTTGGATGAGGAGGTAGGCCGCGCCACCAACGAGGATCACGAACAGTGCGATTCTGCCCACGCACCACTACTCGACGGTGAATTCGTGGACCATGCCAGCCGACGCGTGCTGGTGGCAGACAAACGCATATCGTCCCGGCTCGAACGTCGCAGTGAAGTAATCGGTCCGGCCCTCCGGAGCCTGCTCCGCCCCGCCGATGAAGTCGAAGGGGAAGGGTTCGATCGGATGCTCCATGAGGTCGACTGCCATCTCAAGCGTGCCGTCCGAACCCAGACGCGCTACGTGGACATCGTGGGTCAACTCCGGTTGCTCGGCAAAGTAGACCGCGACCGTGTGGGTACCTGCGGTAACAGTGCCCTCTTGCTGAAAACCGTCCGAACCGAGCGACAGACGGACCGTCGCCGTCGGCTCGGGAGCCCCGGACTTCTCCTCCGTCACCTCGAACGTG
>JBFILW010000131.1:0-7815 GCA_041612005.1 Gemmatimonadota bacterium | reverse complement strand
CTTTTTGTGTCGTGCCCTGAACGATCGGGGCGCGCGAACAACTCGAGAACGAGGTAGGGAGCGACTGGACGAGCTACGCGTCAACAAAGGGATCAGGATCAGTCCGGTTCGACTGATCGACGAAGAGGGCGAGCAAGTAGGCATCGTGACCACGGAAGAGGCCCGCATGCTCGCGATCGAACGGGGTCTGGATCTGGTCGAGGTTTCGCCGAACGCGCGACCGCCGGTTTGCCGGCTGATGGACTACGGCAAGTACAAGTATGAGGCGGCACGCAAGGCGCGCGAGGCCAAGAAAAAGCAGCACAATGTTCAGGTCAAGGAGCTGAAGCTGCGCCCCAAGATCGAAGAGCACGACCTGGACTTCAAACTGCGACACGCGCGCCGATTCTTGGAGGAAGGTGACAAGGTCAAGTTCACGATGCGGTTTCGCGGCCGCGAGATCACACACCCGGAGCTGGGCGAGCGTGTGCTCAACGGCGTGCGGGACCAGCTGAGCGATATTTCGAGCGTCGAAGCTGCCGTCGCGCGTGAGGGCCGAAGCATGACCATGGTGCTCGCGCCGCGGCGCTGAGCCGAGGGATGGACGGGCGCTGCCCGTCGATACAGGAGGACGAAGAGGATGCCGAAGATGAAGACGAACCGTTCGGCGGCGAAGCGCATTCGCCGCACCGGGACGGGTAAATTCAGGCGAAACAAGGCCTACCACAGCCACATCCTGACCAAGAAGCGGTCAAAGCGAAAGCGGAAACTGCGCCAGCCGACGCTGGTGGCCGACGCCGACAGGAAGCGCGTGAGCCGTCTCCTGGGTGGAAGCTGAGTCGTCGTCGAGGCGATGGGAACCGCAGACTGGTGAGGTGATACATGTCACGTGTAAAGACGAGCGTCGCGCGCAACAAGCGCAAGAAGAAACTGCAGAAGGCGGCCAAGGGCTATTTCGGGGGTCGCTCCAAGCTCTATCGTACTACGAAGGACGCGGTCGAACGGGGTTGGGCCAATGCTTATCGGGATCGGAAGCGCCGCAAGCGGGAATTCCGCAGGCTATGGGTTGCCCGCATCAACGCGGCGGCCAGGCAGAACGGAATCTCTTACTCGCGCTTCGTGAACGGGCTCAAGAACGCCGACGTGGAGCTGAACCGAAAGATGCTGGCCGACCTGGCCGTCCGTGAGCCGGACGCTTTTGCGGAGCTGGCCAAGCTCGCGAAAGAGCACACCTCTTGACCGACTCGGGCGGCTCAGTGCTGGACGAGCTGCGCGAAATCGAACGACAGGGACTGAGCGCGATCGAGGGTGCGGCCGAGGCCGAAACCCTCGAAGCGGCGCGAATACAGTTTCTGGGTCGTAACGGCGCGCTCGCCGACGCCATCGGCCGAATCGGCGCCGTCTCGATCGAGGAGCGCCCGGCGGCCGGCAAGCTGGCCAACCAGGTCAAACAGCGGCTGCACGGCGCCTTCGATGAAAAGCAGAGCGCCTTCGACCGGCTCGCCACGGAGGAAGAGGGCGCCGGGATCGATCCGACCCTCCCGGGTCGCGCCGCCTGGCGTGGCGGTGTACACCCTGTCACCGCCGTCATCGACGAGATTTGCGACATCTTCCGCGAGCTTGGCTTCTCGCGTGTACGTGGTCCCGAGGTCGAAACCGAGCGCTACAACTTCACGGCGCTTAACATCCCGCTCGATCACCCGGCCGCCGACGAGCACGACAGCTTCTACCTGGAAAACCGGCACGTGCTTCGCACGCACACGTCGCCGATGCAGATCCGCACAATGGAGACCTTCCAGCCTCCGGTCCGCGTCGTCGTGCCCGGGATGTGCTATCGCCGTGATCCCTACGACCGCTCGCACGCGCCTGCCTTCGAGCAGATCGAGGGTCTTGCGGTCGACGAGACGATCGACTTCATCGAGTTTCGGTCGTCGATCCAGTACTTCGTGAGGCGCTTTTTCGGTCCCGGGCGCCGTACCCGCTTCAGGCCGTCGTATTTTCCGTTCACCGAGCCGTCGGCCGAAGTGGACGTGAGCTGCGGAATCTGCGATGGATCCGGCTGTCCGACCTGCAAGGAAACGGGTTGGCTGGAAATCATGGGGAGCGGCATGGTACACCCGGCGGTGTTCCGGGCCGTCGGGTACGATCCGGAGCGCTACACGGGCTATGCCTTCGGCATGGGATCGGGCCGAATCGCCATGGTTCGTCACGGGATTCCGGACATCCGCCTTCTGTACGAGGGCGACATGGCCTTCCTCTCCCAATTCAGCACCTGATCACGGGCTTCAATCGTGGACATTTCGGTCAACTGGTTGCGCGCTCTGGTACCCGATCTCGGGGGATCGGCGGACGAGCTGGCCCATCGCCTCAGCATGACAGCCGTCACGGTCGATCAGGTGGAGGCGCTAGGCAGCGAGCTCGATGACGTCGTTGTCGCCCGGGTAACACAGACGACGGCGCACCCCAACGCCGATCGGCTCACCCTCTGCAAAGTCGACGCGGGGCGGGGAGAGGACATCGACGTGGTGTGCGGTGCGCCCGTGGTCATCGAAGGGGCTCTCTATCCGTATGTGCCCGCCGGCGCGCAGCTGCCCGGCGGGTTTAAGATCGAGAGCCGGAAGATCCGTGGGCAGATGAGCCACGGAATGCTGTGTTCCGAGCTGGAGCTCGGAGTTGGCCGCGACAAGGCCGGCATCATGCGGCTCGACAGCGATGCAGAGCCCGGCACGCCCCTCGCCGCGGCGCTCGGGTTTCCGGATGTGCGGCTCGAGCTCGACCTGACGGCGAACCGCGTCGACCTGGCGTGCCACGTCGGAGTAGCGCGGGAGCTGGCGCCGGCGGGGGTGGCGGATCTCGTGCTACCACCGTTCGACGGACCGAGCTGGGAAGTCACGTGGGAAAGCGGCGAACGCACGGCCTCCGCGCACGGAGTAACGGTAACGATCGAGGACCCGGAGCGCTGCTTCCGCTACCTGGGTGCGATCATCCGCGGCGTTCGGGTCGGCCCCTCGCCGACCTGGCTGGCCGCGCGGCTGCTGGCGGTCGGTCTGCGCCCGATCAGCAATGTGGTGGATGCGACCAACTACGTTCTCCGGGAGCTGAACCAGCCACTGCACGCGTTCGATCTCAATCGGCTAGCCGGTTCCGAGATCCGGGTCCGTGCGGCGGCGGCGCGCGAGAAGCTGCAGACGCTCGATGGGGAGGTGCGCTCCCTCGAGCCCTCCGTCACCGTGATCGCCGATCGGGATCGGGCGGTGGCGCTGGCGGGTGTGATGGGCGGGGCGGACAGTGAAGTCGGCGAGCAGACGACCGATCTCCTCATCGAGTGCGCCGCCTTCGATCCGCGCCACACGCGTCACACGGCGAGGCCGGCCGGGCTGGCGACGGATGCCTCGTATCGTTTCGAGCGTGGCATCGACGAAGCGGGTCTCGAGGCGGCGCTTACCCGCTGCGTGGAGCTGATCCTGGCCGTAGCGGGCGGCACGGCGGAGCCGACCGGAATTCGGGTCGGTCGCGAGCCGCTGCCAGCTCGAGTCGTCGGTCTGCGTCCCGCTCGGGTGAAGCGCGTTCTCGGGCTCCGGCTTCCAGCCCCACAGATCATCGAATTGCTGGCGCCACTCGGCTTCTCGGCCGAGCAGCCGGCGGCGGGATCCGCCGAAGGATCGGCGATCGATTTTCGCGTCCCCACGTGGCGCGGAGACATCGCGGAGGAAGTGGATCTGATCGAAGAGGTCGCGCGCCGCTACGGCTACGACCGCTTTCCGGAGGAGGACCGCTGGATCCGGCCCTCGTCGGTACCCGATGACGAGGACACCGAGCGGGAGACACAGGTGCGCGCGACCCTGAGCGGGCGTGGCCTTCTGGAAGCCCGCAGCTCAACCTTTGTAACCGAGGATCTGGCGGGCACAGATGCCGTGCGGCTCCTGAACCCGCTGTCAGCGGACGAGACGCATCTGCGGACGGCGATCGTGCCGGTCCTGCTCCGCCGTCTGGAGCACAACCTGGCCCACGGGCGGCGGGATGCGAGGCTGTACGAGATCGGGACCGTGTTCATCGACGATCCGGACTCCGATGGCGTGCTCGAGGAAACCCGGGTCGGGGCCGTCGTGACCGGTCGCAGCCGGCCACCGCACTGGTCGGCGGGCGACGAAGCCATTGACGAGTGGGAGTTCAAGGGCCTCGCGAACGATGTCGTCACCCGCCTGTTACACGGGCGCCTCGAGCCCGCCGAGGGAGCGCCCGACGATGGCCCCGGATTGCCTCTTCGGGGCGGGGACTGGCTCTCGGAGCCTTCGTATCGCATCCTGATAGGCGACCGGGTCGTCGGTGTGGCGGGTCGGGTCCGAGACGATGCCTACGATGCGCAGCGCCATGGCGATGCGGTGTGGGGGTTCGAGTTTCGTCTCAATGCCGTTCGAAGTGGAGAGACGGTAGTCTACGAGCCCGTCTCGACGTACCCCGCGGTGCTGCGGGACCTGGCACTGGCGGTCCGGCCCGGAGTGCGGACCGCCGATATCGCGGCGGCCATCCGAGAGGCGGCTCTCGAGTCGCTGGAACGGGTGGAGTTATTCGATGTCTACGAGGACGAAGCGGTGGAGACGGGACGGAGTTTGGCGTGGAGCTTCGTGTTCCGGGCGTCCGATCGGACGTTGACGGACGAAGAGGTGGACTCCTCGATGAACAAGATCCTCGCAATGCTGGAGAAGCGCTTCGATGCCCGAATCCGCTCGTCCTGAATCACACGTCGTGGACCAAGTCCTGGAGAGCCTCGAGAGTTCGGTAGGCGATCTCGTGGAGCGGTTCGGTGAAGTGGCCGAGCGGCTGCAGCAGATGGAGCTGGAGCACTCGAAGCTCAAGAACACGCTCGAGAGCTCGGACCTCGATTTGCTCGATGCCGAACAGTTCGAGCGGCGACTGACCGATCTGGCCGACGACAACAAGCAACTTCGGCAGGTGATCAACGAAGCGCGCGAACGCGCGCAGCGGATCCGGCGTCGGCTCATCGTGCTGGAGGACGAAGTATGAGCCAGGGGAAGCAGGAGACGGTCCGCGTCACGATCTTCGGGGAGGACTACACGATCCGTTCTCCGATGGGTCCCGAATACACCCGCAAGTGTGCGGACTACGTGGACGAGGCGATCAACGAAGCTCACATCCGCGGGCACATTACCGAAGCACACAAGGCGGCGATCCTGGCCGCCATGCAGATCACCGATCAGCTGTTTCGGGCGCAATCGGAGCTGGCTGCGCTCGAGTCGACCACCGAGGAGCGCCTGGTCGCGTTGCGGGACAAGGTGGACATCGCGCTGGCCCGCTGAGGGTGTTGCGGCTGGCCGTGGTGAGCGCGAAGTTTCGGTTGTAACGAATCACGTGAAGTCTGAAGGCAGTACTGCCGGTAAGCTTTGGCAATTGCGAGGGTTTGCGACATAGATAGGGGGGCGTCGGGTCCTCCCGCATGTCCTGTTGAAGCTGGATGCCGGCCGGCGGATGAACAGTCCGCCGGCCTTTTCGTTCCGGGAACGAGTCGGCGGATGTTCGCGCCGTTCTTATAGATGATCAGGTTTCGATGATAAACGCGGAGACGATTCTGGTTGTGGCGGCGGCAGTTGTCGCCGGCGCCATCCTCGGAAAATTGCTCGAGGGCCGGCGGATCGCGAAGCACCGCGGATCCGCGGAAGAGCAAGCCCGACAGGTTGTCGAGGGGTCCCAACGCGAGGCGGAGAACATCCGCAAGGCGGCGGAGCTCGAGGGCAAGGAGGAGGCCTACCGCCTGAAGTCGAAGCTGGACGCGGAGGCCGACGAGCACAGGGTCGAGATCGAGAAGCTGGAGCGGCGCGTCCTCGAGCGTGAAGAGCTTTTGGACCGCAAGCTCGCCATTCTCGACGATCGTCATACCAAGCTCGAAGAGCAGGGCCAGGAGATCGGGCGCCGTGAGAAAGCCGTCGTTGCCAAGGGCTCGGAGCTCGAGGAGCTGGAGCAACAGGTGAGAGCGCGGCTCGAGAGACTCTCCGGCCTCACCGCACAGGAAGCCCGCAAGCAACTGCTCTCGAAGGTCGAGGATGAGGCCCGGGCGGAGGCCCGCCAGCTGGTCCGCGAGGCCAAGGACCAGGCCCGCCGCGAGGCGGAGCGCGAGGCACGCAAGATCATTCTCATGGCGATCGAGAAACTGGCGGTCGACCAGTCTTCGGAGGCTGCGGTCTCCGTCGTGCACCTGCCGAGCGATGACATGAAAGGCCGCATCATCGGTCGCGAAGGCCGGAATATCCGCTCCTTCGAAGCGGCCACGGGCGTCGACGTCGTCGTCGACGACACACCGGAGGCCGTCATCCTCTCGAGCTTCGACCCGGTCCGGCGCGAGATCGCCCGTCTGGCGATGGAGCGCCTCGTGTCCGACGGCCGGATTCACCCCGGCCGCATCGAAGAGGTCGTCTCCAAGGCGGAAGAGGACGTCAAGAAACAAATCCGAGAGGCCGCCGAAGAGGTGCTGTACGAGCTGGGCATTCACGACCTCCAGTCCCGATTGATCGACGCGCTCGGCTATCTGCGCTTCCGCACCAGTTATGGCCAGAACCAGCTCCAGCATGCGCGCGAGGTCGCGTTGATCGCCGCCAACATGGCGTCGGAGCTGGGTCTCGACGTGCAGCTCGTGAAGCGGATGGGCCTGCTGCACGACATCGGTAAGGCGCTGACGCACGAGCAAGAGGGAAGCCACGTCGAGATCGGATACGAGCTCTGCAAGCGCCACAAAGAGCCCGATGCGGTGCTCAACGCCATCCGTGCCCACCACGGCGAAGAGCCGCCGCGCTACCCGGAGACTTTCCTCGTCACCGCGGCCGATGCAATCTCGGGTGCTCGCCCCGGCGCACGACGGGAGTCCTTCGAACACTACGTAAAGCGGCTGCAGAAGCTGGAGGAGATCGCCAGCTCGTACGAAGGCGTGGAGAAAGTGTACGCGATCCAGGCGGGTCGAGAGATTCGCATCATGGTGATACCCGACAGCATCACCGACCAGGAGATGGCGCAACTGAGCGAGAAGACCGCGCGACAGATTGAAGAAGAGCTTCAGTACCCCGGACAGATCAAGGTCGTGGTCGTGCGGGAAACGAGAGCGGTCGATTTCGCCCGCTGATGACGCCCGGCAAAGAGAACAAGGATTAGCGGCATGACAGCGCAGCTGATTGACGGACGGCAGATCGCGGCGGACGTGCGGGCCGATGTGGCTCGCGAGGTGGAAGAGATGGCGGCGATGGGCGTGAGGCCCGGACTGGCCGTGGTTCTGGTCGGTGAGGACCCGGCCTCCCAGGTGTACGTGCGGATGAAGGCGAAGGCGTGTAGGGAAGCGGGTATTGAGGCGCGGGACCTGACTCTGTCGGAGGCTACCTCCGAAGCAGACCTGTTGGACCTGATCGATGAGCTGAACGCAGACCCGTCGGTGCACGGGATCCTCGTGCAGCTGCCTCTGCCCGGCCAGATCGACGCTCAGGTCGTGATGGAGCGCATTATGCCCGAGAAGGACGTAGACGGGTTTCATCCCGTGAACATCGGGCGGATGGCGAGTGGCGACGCGACCGCATTCCGACCGGCGACTCCCGCCGGCGTCCAGGAGATGTTAAAGCGGATCGACTACGATCCGTCCGGCAAGCACGCGGTGGTGGTCGGTCGGTCGAACATCGTCGGCCGTCCGATGGCCGCGATCCTGACGCAAAAGGAACCCTGGGCCAACGCAACGGTCACCGTGGCCCACAGCCGCACTCAGGACATGCCAGCGGTCTGCCGCCTCGCCGACCTGCTCATAGTGGCGATCGGCCGTCCGGAGTTCGTCACCGCCGACAGGGT
>JBFILW010000130.1:0-7834 GCA_041612005.1 Gemmatimonadota bacterium | reverse complement strand
GTGCTGTCGGGCGAAGTGAAGTTCCCCGGACCCTACTCGATCCAGACCCGAAGCGAGCGGCTGACGAGCGTTTTGGACCGGGCCGGCGGGCTGACCGCCGACGCGTATGGCGGCGGCCTGCAGCTGTGGCGGGCAGTGACCACCGAAGTCACCGATACGATCAACATCGCCGACCTTATCGAACAGGGAGTTCTGGACACGGTGATCGCGCGGGCAGCCCTGGACTCGATTGCGGCCGTCGCCGCCGCACCGGAGGGGCGGGACGGCGATCAGGACGGTGTTTCGTTCATCAATCCGTTCCCGACCTCGGAGGGGCCGCCTCCTACGCCGGCCGGCCAGCTGCCTTCCAACGTGATCCAGGTTCAGGAAGGCGACAGCCTCGCCACCTACGTGCTCCAGAAGCGTCTCGAGCAGAGCTACAGCCGGTTGGGCGTCGATCTGGCCAAGGCCCTGAAGAATCCTGGGAGCGCCGCAGACATCGTGCTTGAGTCGAGAGACTCGATCTTCGTCCCGACGATGCCGACCACCGTATCGGTGCATGGACAGGTCGGGATTCCGGGGCTGGTCGCGTACAAGCGCGGCGCGGGGCTCAACTACTATATCGAGCAAGCCGGCGGGTGGGGCGAGGACGCCGACAAATCCCGGACGAGAATCACCTTCGCCAGCGGCGATGTCGCGGTTCGGGGCAGCAAGTTCCTCTTCTTCGGTGGCTATACGCCGGATCCCGATCCCGGAGCCCAGATCTACGTCCCGATCAAGCACCCGAAGCCCATCAGCCTGAGCGGGCGTGACATCGCCGCGATTATCGCCTCGCTCGCCACCGTGGTCATCGTCGCGACCCGGTAGAACTCGCCGTAAACCCACAGGGCAACGACTTCCTCCTCGCTCCTTGTGACCGTTCGCCAAGACCCATCCGCGCGACCTATTGGAGTTTCTCAGCGACCTGCTATACTGGACCGGCGGATCTCGCACTCGCACCACGAGGTAGGAACGGGCATGCCGACCGTCAGGAACCACAAGATTCTCTGGGTTGACGATGAGGTCGACCTCCTGCGTCCTCATCGGATGCTCCTCGAACAGGAGGGGTACGCCGTCGAGGCCGTAATGAACGGCACAGATGCCCTCGAGCTTCTGGAGCGGGAGAATTTCGACCTCGTACTCCTCGATGAGCAGATGCCCGGGCTCCGCGGGATCGAAGTGCTGGAGCGCGTCCGCGGTCGGGCGCCGCGGCTTCCCGTGGTCATGGTCACCAAGAGCGAAGAAGACTCGACCATGCATGAGGCGATCGGCCGTCGCGCCGACGACTACATCGTGAAGCCGACCAGTCCGCGCCAGGTGTTGTCTGTCGTCACGCGCCTCTTGCGCGGCTCGACGCTCCGCCACGAGCAGACTACACGAGACTTCGCGCGCCGCTTCCGGGAGCTCAGCGACGCTGTCTCCGGCGCCCGGACCTGGAGCGACTGGGCCGAGCTCTACTCGGAGCTGGTGGACTGGGAGCTCCACCTGGATCAGGCGCTGGAGGGAAGTCTCCGCGAGCTGCTCGAGACGCTGATGTCGGACGTGCGGCGCGGGTACTGCGACCTCGTCGCCAAAAAATACGTCGAATGGGTGCACGAGGAGGGTGAGAGTGGGCCCACCCTGTCCGTGGACCTCGTGCGACATTTCTTTCTGCCCATTCTCTCCCGACAGTCCGGTGCCCTTCTGGTCGTCATGGACTGCATGCGGCTGGATCAGTGGCGAGCGATTCTCCCACGCGTAGCGGAGCTGTTCGAAGTCGAGGAAGCCCTGTATAGCTCCGTCCTTCCGACGGCCACGCCCTTCGCCCGGAACGCCATCTTCAGCGGCCTGTTCCCGGACGAGCTGGCGGAACGCCATCCTGACTGGTGGTCATCCGGAGACGAGATCGGGTACAACTCGTTCGAGGACGAGCTACTCAGCGAACATCTCCGACAGCTGGCCGATCGGCCGATCCAGGTCCATTACGAAAAGGTGTTCTCCGCGCAGGATGGCGACGCTATGCTCGGCCGGCTGCCGGGCTATCTGTCTACGGCGTCCGCGACGGCGCTCGTATTCGGGTTCGTCGACCTGCTCACCCACGGACGCAGCGAGTCGAAGTTGCTCTGGGAGGTGGCGCGGACCGCGGGAGCGCTCCGTTCACTGACTGCCACCTGGTTCGAGCGCTCTGCCGCGTACGAAGCCCTTCGGATCGCGGCTCAGCGCGGTGTCGAAGTGATCCTGACCACCGACCACGGCTCGCTGCGTTGCCAGAGGCCCGCGACCGTGTTTGCGAAACGCGACGCTACGGCCAACCTCCGCTACAAGTTCGGGGACGACCTGCGAGCCGAGAATCCGGCGGCTGTCATGGGGGCGCGCCAGGCGGATGAGCTACGGTTGCCGCCCGGAGGGATGAAGACGCGCTATCTGCTCTGTCGAGATGACTACTACTTCGTGTATCCGACCAAGCTTCGCGAGTATCAGAGTCGCTATCGGGACAACTTCCTGCATGGTGGAGTGAGCCCGGAGGAGATGATCCTCCCCGTCGCTTACTTGCGGCCCAAGACGTAGCAAGTCGTTGAAGAACTTGCACCGTAAGACTTTCCGTCGACTGCTCTCCTATCTGCGCCCGTACAGATGGGCGTTCGGTCTGGGCTTTGTGTGCGTCACTCTCGCATCGGCGCTCGAGGGGTTTTCGTTCGTCCTCATCATGCCGATGCTTCAGACCCTGTTCGGCATGGAGTCGGCGAGCGGCGGAATCGGCGGCAACGTCGTCGAGCGGATCCTGGATGGCGTCGTCGGCCGGTACATTTACACCGATTCGCCGATCGTCTCCCTTCGGCACATCCTGATCGTGGCCACGATCGCCATACTCCTGAAGAATGCGTTCGCCTACGCCGGGGAAGTGTTGGCCGTGTATCAGGAAGAGAGCGTCGGGAGGGATCTGCGCCGGACGACATACGGCCACATGGAAAAGCTGCCGCTCGCTTTCTTCGACCGCGAGAAGGCCGGGCAGTTGATCGCCAGAGTGCTGAGCGATACACGCGACGCATCGGAGGTTGTCGGACGTCCGCTATGGGGAGCGATTCGATACGCGGTTTCGGTATCCATCTACCTGTTCATCCTGGTCGCGACGTCGTGGCGGCTCAGCCTCATCATGCTCGCGCTGGCGCCAGTCATGCTCATCGTCTTCCGGCCGCTGGTCGACTCGCTACGGAGGAAATTCCGGCGAGGGTTCGAGCACCGCGGCGACATGGTCAATGTGCTGCAGGAGACGATCAACGGCATCCGGCTGGTCAAGGGATACGGCGCGGAAGACCACGAGGAAGAGCGATTCAGCAATCGCTCCGACGAATACACGCGCCGGATGATTCGAGCCCACTCACTCGCCCTGACCACATCTCCGATTTCCGAGGTCATCGGCGCCGTACTGGCGCTCTCGATCACCTGGATCGGAACGAGCATGGTGCTTGGCAGTGGGACACTGAGCGCCGACAAGTTCATCCTCTTCATCACTGTCGCCGTGCGCATGGTGTCCCCGGTCAAGCGGCTCGCTCAGTTCCCGGCCACCGCCCAGACCTCGCTGGCGGCGGCGGACCGCTTCTTCGAGGTTCTGGACCTCGACCCGGAGCCGGTCGGCCCGACCGGCACCCGCGTTCTGACCGGCTTCAATGACGAAATCCGCTTCGAATCAGTGAACTTCGAGTACGACTCCGGGCAGGCGGTTCTTAGCGATGTCGACCTCAGGCTCGGCAACGGAGAGGTCGTGGCCCTGGTCGGTCCATCCGGTGCCGGCAAGAGCACGCTCGCAGACCTCCTGCCCCGGTTCATGGATCCCACCGGAGGGAGGATCACCATCGATGGCGTCGATCTTCGCGACTTCACCCTGGAGAGTCTCCGCGACCAGATGGGAATCGTGAGTCAGGAGACGGTGATCTTCCACGATACGGTCCGAGCCAACATTGCGTACGGGGCGAATGGCCGCTGGAGCCAGGACGAGATCGAAGCCGCCGCCGCCGTCGCCAACGCGACCAGCTTCATCGAAGAGCTCGCCAATGGCTATGATACTCAGCTCGGAGACCGCGGCATCCGCCTCTCAGGTGGCCAGCGTCAGCGGATCGGGATCGCCAGAGCGGTGCTCCGCGATCCGCCGATCCTGATTCTGGACGAGGCGACATCCAGCCTCGATACAGAGTCGGAACGACTGATCCAGAGCGCTCTCGAGGCCCTCTTCTCGGGTCGCACCGCCCTGGTCATCGCGCACCGGCTCTCGACGGTCCTGGACGCGGATCGCATCGTGGTACTCGATGAGGGAAGGATCGTGGACGTCGGAAGCCACGCCGAGCTATGCGAGAGAGGTGGTTTGTATCAGCGACTGTTCGAGATGCAGTTCGAGCTTCCCGAAGCAGCCCTGGCCGGTCGGATCGTGACCGAAGATGGATAACTCCGAGGCCTCTCTGAACGGGCGCGTCGGGCTGGTGACGGGCGGGGCTCGTGGCATTGGCCGTGCCGTTGCCCTCAAGCTCGCTGCGGAGGGCTGCGACATCGCCATCAACTACTACAACAGTCACGACGAAGCCGAGGGCCTGTGCGGCGAGATCGAGGCGCTTGGCCGACGCGCGGTCGCTCTGCAAGCGAACGTGGCGAGCCCCGAGAGCATCGCAGAGCTGTTCGAGGCGTACGGAGCCACCTTCGACCGGCTCGATATCCTGATCAGCAATGCCGCGAGCGGCGTGCTCAAGCCAGCGTTGGAGATGACGGTCAAGCACTGGCGCTGGTGCATGGAGACGAACGCGCTGGCGCTCAACCTCCTGGCCCGGCACGCCGTCCCGATCATGCCGGCCGGGGGGCGGATGATCGCGATGTCCAGCCTCGGCGCCACACGCGCGATTCCGGGTTACGGCTTCATCGGCGCCTCGAAGGCGGCGCTCGAGTCCGTCGTTCGGACCCTGGCGCAGGAGCTCGGGCCGCGAGGGATCCGGGTGAACGCGGTGAGTGCGGGCGTCGTCGATACCGATGCCCTCAGCTACTTTCCGAACCGGGAAGAGCTGTTGGCCGAGTTCGCGGCGCGCGCCCCGGCCGGGCCGACTCTTTCTGCAGCGGACGTCGCCGACGCGGTGTACCTCCTCTGCCTCCCGGAGGCCGACAAGATCACGGGGCAGACTCTGGTCGTGGACGCCGGATACTCGATTTCCGGATGAGCGGCATGGACGGCGATTCCGGGCTGAAAGGAAAATCGGTCCTCGTCAGTGGCGGCAGCCGGGGTATCGGCCGCGCAATCGTGGAGCTGCTGGCCGCGGAGGGTGCCAACGTCACCTTTCTGTACCGGAACCGGGCCGGGGACGCGGATGATGTCGCCGCGGCCGCGGGTGGCGACGGTGGGGCGGTGACGGCCGATCGGGTGGACGTCCGAGACCACGATGCGTGCGTGGCGGCCGTCGAACGCGTAGTCGAGCGCCACGGCGGCGTCGACGTGCTGATCAACAACGCCGGCGTCACTCGCGACAATCTGCTCGGCATGTTCGCGGATGATGACGTGAGCACGGTTCTGGAGACTAACGTGGGAGGCGTCTTCAACCTGACGCGCGCGGTCGTCCCGCACATGATCTCCCGCCGCGCGGGCAAGATCATCAACATCAGCTCCGCCTCCGGCCACAAGGGGGGCCGCGGCCAGACGAACTACGCGGCCAGCAAGGGCGCCGTAAACGCGTTTACTCGCGCACTGGCCGTGGAGCTGGCGCCGCGCCATATCACGGTGAACGCGGTGGCGCCCGGCGTGATTGAAACGGAGATGTCGCGCGATGTGAGGGAGGCAGCGGGCGACGAGGCGCTATCGCGGATTCTGTTGAGGCGTTTCGGCGACCCGAGGGAGGTGGCCTACGCGGTCTGGTTCCTCGCGTCCCGATATGCGGATTACATCACTGGCGAAATCCTCCATGTCGATGGCGGATTCAAGATGGAGTAGATGCGGTTCATGTCAGGACAGGACACAGCCGACGCGATGTCGGGAGACGTAACGCAGGCCGAGATCGATGCTCTATATCCCGCCGTAGCGGAGGCCATAGCGGATGCGCTCGGGTGCGAGACGGATGAGATGCGACCCGATGCCTCTCTCATGGCGGAGTACGATGCGGAGTCCATCGACTTTCTGGACATTGTCTTCCGCCTCGAACGGCATTTCAAGGTGAAGATCCCTCGCGGCAAGATCGTAGAGGATGCGCGCGGCGACCTGCCGGAATCGGACTTCGAGCAGAAGGGCTACCTGACGGACCTCGGATACGAGACGTTGCGGTCGCACATGAGCGAAGTCCCCGACGAGCGCTTCACGAAGCCGATGAAAGTCGCCGACATTCCGCGCCTGTTCACGGTGGAGACGTTCTGCAAGGTTGTGGCGCGAGCTCAGAGAGAGGCGCAACAATAGGGACCTTCTCTTTCGTCGATCGCATCACCGACATCGATCCCGGCGTGAGCGCGCACGGCGTTCTCGCAATTCCGCCGGAACTCGGGTACTGGTCTCCGTGCCTGGTCGCCGAGGCCGTCGGCCAGCTGGCCGCCTGGTCGGCGATGGCGAAAGTGGACTTCCAGCGGCGGCCACTTGCCGGTATCGCGGGCGAAGTGCGCTTGGGCTCGGACGCCGGACCTGGGGCGGAGCTCGAGCTGTGGATCGCGATCGAACACAGTGACGGGGATGCGGTTTCCTATCACGGGTCGGCGAGCTTCGATGGCAGGACCGTATTGGAGTTGGAGCGCTGTGTCGGTCCGATGTTCCCGATGCGGGACTACGACGACCCCGACGCCGTAAGGCAGAGGTTCGACATCCTCTGCGGTCCCGGCGAGGCCACCGATCGCTTCGAGCCGCTCCAGCGGGCTTGCATGGCGGTGACCGACCATGATCCGGGCCGACGACTTCACGCGACCCTCACCGTGCCGGATGTCGCGGCCTTTTTCGCCGATCACTTCCCACGGCGGCCGGTGTATCCGGCGACGCTCTTACTCGATCACCAGCTCGAGCTGGCTCAGCGGCTCGCGGTCGAAGCGGGAGCAACCGCTTCCGGCGGTCCGGGTACGCTCACGCGGGTCACGAACGCGAAGATGCGCGCATTCGTGCTTCCGGGGCAGACGGTGGAGATCGGAGCGGAGGTGAAATCGCAGGGTGCGGGAACGGCCCGGGTCCTCCTGACCGCCAGCGCGGCGGGCAGACGAGTTTCCACGGCACGCGCAGAGCTGAGGACCGGAGAGTGATGATGGGAGACGGACGACGGGTCGCCGTCACCGGCCTGGGGCTGGTGACGCCGCTCGGCAACGACGTCGCCTCGACGTGGGAGGCGCTGACGGCCGGCCGAAGCGGTGCAGCCGCCATCACGGCCTTCGATGCGGCCGGATTCCCGGTCCGGATCGCCGCCGAGGTGAAGGGTTTCGACGCGGCCGAGGTGGTCGGCGATCGCAAACTGCTGAAGTCTGCCAATCGATACCAGCGATTCGGGCTGGCCGCGGCGGTGGAAGCGATGCGGGACGCGGGCATTCAGCCGAATGAGACAACGGCCTCCGATTGGGGGTGCGTCGTCGGCTGCGGGATGATGGGCGTGGACTTCGACGAGCTCGAGGCGGTTCATCGCTTCTGCACCGTCGACGACGAGATCGAGCCCGAGCGGCTCGTAAACGGCGATCTCCCCTTCGATCCGATGCGCTTTTGTCGGAGCCAGCCGCCCACAGGGCTGGCCGTGCTCCTGCGCCACTTCGGAATCCACGGCCACGCGAGCTCGGTCCACACGGCGTGTGCCTCGGGCGGTCAGGCGGTGGGGAGCGGCATGAGGCTCATCAGGGAGGGAACCGCGCAGCG
>JBFILW010000129.1:0-7863 GCA_041612005.1 Gemmatimonadota bacterium | reverse complement strand
GCGCAGCTGGTCCATCCAGGGGACGGTGTTCAGAAAGATCACGTTCGGATTCCGGGCCTCGAACAGGGCCTCGAGGCGATCGAGCGCCCGCTCGGTCTCCCCCAGAGCGATCCAGACGCTCAAGTAGAAGTACGGTTCGGAGAGACCCTGCGCCTCGAAGTCTTCGAGGATCTCGATCGCCTGGGGCCGCAGACCGGGATCCGTCACGGCGGCAACGACCGTCGCCATGCGCTCGGGCCCCTCGAGCCCATCGGCGCGAGCCCAGCCCTCCAGCGCCCAAGCCGCCTTCTCGTATTGCCCGACCGCGAGGAGCACGTTCGCGAACTCACCCCACATTTCCGGCAGGGCCTGATCCGACGTGACCGCCTCTTCGTACAGTGCGATGGCGCGCTCGGTCGAGTCCGCCGTCGCGTAGTGGAACCCCAGGAGCCACACGTACCGTTTGACCAGCGGCTCTCCGTCGACGGCGCGCTGACAGGCCTCGATTCCCTCCGCGACGCGGCCGAGCAGGGTCATCATCTGACAGAACCAGTTGAACGCCTGCACGTAGTCGGGGTCGAGCTCCATGGCGCGGCGATAATGCACTTCGGCCTGCTCCCAGTCCCAACCGTACTCGTGCAGGTTCACCGCGAGCACGGCGTGGGCTTCCGCGAGGTTGGGATCGAGCGCAACGGCCCTCTCGACGGCGGCCCGGCTTCTCCGGCTCGTCTCCCAGGCATCGAAGCCGCGCACGTACCACGGGAGCGCATTGTAGACGCCGGCCAGCCCTGCCCAGGCCGGGGCGAAAGCCGAATCGATCGCGATCGCCGATTCGAAATACTCACGGGCTTTCACCAGCCCGGTATCGGTCCGTGTATTGTAGTTGTGCCTGCCCAACAGGTAGAGGTCGTACGCTTCGAGGTCCTCCGTCCGCCGTCGTGCCAGGGTGCTTTTTCCCTCGGCCGTCAGCGTAAGCTCGAGCTTGTTGGCGATCGCGTCGGCGATCTCTTCCTGGACGGCAAAGATATCGGTGAGCTGGCGGTCGAACGTCTCGGACCAGAGGTGAAAGCCGTCGTTCGTCTGGATGAGCTGGGCGGCGATTCGCACGTCGTCGCCGGCGCGCCGCACGCTTCCTTCGAGCACGTGGCCGACCCCGAGCGCCTCCCCGATCTCTCGCACGTCTTCGTCGCGGCCCTTGAAGGAGAACGCCGATGTGCGGGCCGTCACCTTGAGCCCATCGATCGCCGCCAGGGCGTTGATCAGCTCTTCGCTCAGGCCGTCGCTGAAGTACTCGTTCTCCTGGTCGCCGCTCATGTTGACGAACGGGAGGACCGCGATCGAGATGCGCCCGTCGGTGCCGCCCTGCACCTCGAATGCCGCCGCGTCCGCTGCGGCCGCGGCGGGAGCCTCCGTGCCTCCGGCGCTCCGCCGCCCGATCATCCAGCCACTGCCGACCAGCAGGGCGATGCCGAGCAGCGCCAGGAGGCCGGGAACCCAGCGGCGGCCGGCCGGCTGCTCGATGATCTGGGTGATCTCGCCGGACTCCGGCGCGGCCGTTCGCCGGACGCCGTCGGGGGTCGCCTCGAGAGCCCACGCCAGGACGATCGCGATCGGGAAGCCGAGGAAGGTGAGCGTCAGGATGAGGGGCATCGCAAACTCGGGCAGCCCGAGCGGCTCGATCATGAGGTCGGCGAGCTGCAGCACGACGAAGCCGGTGGCGCCGTACATCGCGGCCACCTTGAACACCTTGCGCCGCTTGAGCTCGGCAAAGAAGCGCTGGTAGCCGGCGCTCACGCCGTGCTCCCGCTGACGGTCGTACGACGGCGGAGCCTCAGGCCCCGGGCGCGACGCGCGCTCGGCGGCGTCGAGGTCGGTTCATGCATGCCGGGAAGATCGGGCGCCGGTACACCGTGCGCCAGCGGGCCAATACCCGGCCACTCGCCGCGGCCCTTCGACCGGGGCGCAGACCGTCAGGCCGACACCCGGTCGGCGAGTCCGTCCACTCCATCCTTCTCGGCGCAGTGCCGGCAGCAGTAGAAGACCCCGCCGGCCTCCATGTCGTGGCCGATGATCTTGCACCCGCAGTGGTGGCAAACGGGCGCCAGCATCTGGATCGCGCACTCGAAGGAATCGAAGGTGTGCTCGTCGCCGTTGTAGAGGCGGACGGTGAACGCTTTGTCGTAGTCGTTCTGGCAGGTCTCGCACACGGCCATGGTCACGCTCCTTGGTCTCGGTGGGACACGGGTCGTGCGTGCGGTGCAGAACTGAAATATACGCCCCTGATCTCCCGGCCGCTGCCCGGAGCCGGGCGAGGCGGCGCTTGACGCTGCCCCTGCGGGCGGCTCAGTGTGTTCGGGCGCGATTCGGGTGGGGTCGCGCGTCATTTGGCCTCAGCTCTCGCCGGATGGAGGCACCGCCATGTTCGCTGTTCTGCTCTCCTTAGGTCTCTCCGTCATTTACCTCATCGTCATCCGGTTGCTCGACTTCAACGAGCGCGAGCCGATGTGGGGGGTGGTTCTGCTCTTCTTGCTTGGCTGGGCCGCCGCGGGCGTCGTCCAGCTCTCGGTCCCCACCTCCACCCTGGAGCTCTCGGTGTGGGGCGGCGCGGGCTGGAAGGAAGGAGCGAAGTTCGTCGCCATCGTGATCGGGCTCGGACTGATCGTGACGGCCGGTCGCGCCCAGGGCTGGTCGGAGCTGAACGGCGGCATGGACGGGATCGTGTACGGCGCGGCGTGCGGTCTCGGCTTCGCCACCGGAGAGACGCTCATCCAGGAGCTGATGTTCAGCACGGGCGGCGTCGCCGGGTTGGCGGAGGTGTCGGGCTTCACGGTGCTGTGGAGCACGGCTCTGGCCGGACTCAACCACGGGGTCTACGGCGCGATCATCGGCGCCGGCGTCGCAGGCGCTGCGGTGTCACGGAGCGTCGCCGGCAAGCTGGGCCTGCCGCTGATAGGCCTGGTGGTGGCGATCGCGGCCAGCGTCGCCTACCGGGTGATCGCGTATGGCGCGCCGCTCGCGGGAGCGAGCGCCTTCGCCCGCACCTGGATCGCGCTTCTGCTTCCGGTCGTGCTTCTGGTTCTCGTGGCGCTCTATTCGTTGACGCGGGAGCGACGGGCAATCGCCCAGGAGCTGGTGGATGAGGAGGCGTCTGGCGTCGTCACGGCGGAGGAGCAGGAACTGCTCACGAAGGGCATCAACCGTTTGAGCCTTTACCTGGTCTTGATCATCTCGGGACGTGCCGGCGAGTGGGCGGCGCTTCGCCGCATACACAACCAGCAGGTACAGCTGGCGCTCCTCAAACGCCGCGTCAGCCACGAAGGAGACACGGCGCGGAAAGCGAATCTGGAAGCGCAGGCACAGCGCGTCCGACAGGCGATCGCGGACCGCAAGCGGGCCTTCGCAGCGCTCGGCACACTCCTCGTAGTCGCGGCGGTAACTTTGCTGACTCCTCTCGAGGCGCGCGCACAGGCGGGCGACAGAGACGGCGACAGGATCCCGGACAGCAACGATCGGTGTCCGACGCAGGCAGAGACTTACAACGGCTTCAACGACCTGGACGGGTGTCCCGACTCGTTCGACGAGCTGTTCGATTTTGGCCGCGGCACGGTCGAGGACTACTGGCGTGAGAGAATGCCCGCGCACGGCAGCACGTACGGGCCGCCGGGCAGGGTCACTCTGTACGATCAGATCTGGGTCACGGCGTGCGATACGGTCGGGCCGAACAACGCGTTCTATTGCGGCGCCGACCGCAGCATCTCCTTCCACCGCGGGTTCATGGAGGATCAGTTCGCGAGCGGCGATTTCATCCCGGTCGTGATCATGGCGCACGAGTGGGCGCACATGGCGCAGCACGACCTCGGCATGTTCTACCTCGACCGGCCCACCATCTTCAACGAGCTCCAGGCGGACTGCTTCGCCGGCAGCTACTCGCGCTATGCGGACCGGAAGGGCTACCTGAGTCCGGGTGACGTCCAGGAAGCGCTGTTCGGGCTGTTCATGGCGGGAAGCACCGACGTGAGCTGGCTTCACCCCGCCTCTCACGGCACCGGCGGCGAGCGCTCGGATGCGTTCTGGTGGGGCTTCCGCTTCCTCTCCGACGGCTGCACCGGGTCGATGTTCAACGCCGCCGCCGGGCGGCCGGACGACCGCTTCGCCTTCGCGGTGCCCGAGGGACCGCTCCAGAACGAAGTCCCCCGCCCGACCGTCGGAGCCTACACGTTGATCACCTGCAAGAAACGGCACGAGCTGATCGGGCAGGCCGGAACGACCGACGCGATCGCGTGCCGGTATCGTTCGGAAGCGGGAGCGGACATCGACCTCGAGATGATCGCGAAGTCGGGCCTGACATCGGCCGGTGAGATGTACGACCACAACGTCTCGCGCTGGCAGGAGCAGGGCTACTTCACGTTCGACTGGGGGGATACCGTGGACGGATCGGGTGCCGTCATCGGGAGCTATCATCAGCTGCGGAGAGGCGAGCTGGAGATCTGGTGGCAGCGGGTCGAGAACCTGCTCGTCTACGTCACCGGCCAGACGAACGAGGTCGCCAAATTCTTGGACGGCGCGAACTAGTGCAGCGCGTCAAGCTCCACTGGGTATTGCTGGTCGCCTTTCTGGGCGTCCTGGTCCTCGGCGTCACCGGCTTTCTTCTGACTCCCGGCTATGCGGAAGGCGGCAGCTTTGGTAACCGCCTCGCCAGCGCGGTCTATCAGGCGCTGCAGCTCTTCGTGCTCGAGGCGCCGTCGCCCGACAGGCCGGTCCGCTGGTGGACGCACGTGGCTCGGTTCGGAGCCATCCTCGTTACCTACGTGGCCGTGGTTGGAGGCGTCCTGTGGCTGGCCAGAGATCGCATGTGGCGGATCCGAGCGCGCTTCAAGCGCGACCATGCCGTAGTCGGTGGCCTCGGCGACAAGGGCTTCCGCCTCCTGCGCGGACTGCGAGCCGCCGGGATCCCTGTGGTGGCGATCGAGCGTGACGAGGGGAACGCGAACATCGATTCGGCCCAGGACCTCGGAGCCATCGTGCTGCCCGGAGACGCTCGGGATCCGGTTGCCCTTTCGAGGGCGGGCGTGAAGCGGGCCAAGTTCCTGATCGCCTGCTGCGGGACGGACGACACCAATGCGGAAGTCATCATCCAGGCCCGCGAGCTGGTCGATGATTCCGGTCCGCGTGTGCTTCGCTGTGTGGCGCACATCACCGACCCGCAGCTCTGCCGCCTTCTCCAGGAACAGCAGCTCCGCTCTCCCGGCGCCGACCGCTTCCGGCTCGAGTTCTTCAACATCTACCGGAACGGAGCCCGCGTCCTTCTCGATGAGCATCCGCCGTTCAGAGTGGAGGCACCGACCGACGGGGGGACGCCGCCAGCCGAAGCGCCGCACGTGGTGGTGATCGGACTCGGGGCGCTCGGCGAAGAGGTGGTGACCGGAATCGCGTGGCGCTGGGCCCGGGCGCGCGCCGACAGCGCGAACCGCGTCCGGATCTCCGTCTACGCACCGGACTCCGAGCGACGAGCCGCCGTGCTCTGCGCCTGCTTCCCGGCTCTCACAGCGAGCGCGGAGCTGGCGCTGCACGACATCGATCCCGCGAAACCCGCCTTCGAGGCCGGGGCGCTCCTGGCCGACGGTCGTGCGCCGTCGGCAGCCTACGTGTGCATGGACGACGACCCCGCGTGTCTCGAGGCGGGCCTCTCGTTCTTCACCGCCACCCGAGAGGCGCGGATTCCGGTCGTCGTCTGCATGATGGGCGTCGACGGCGTGGCCGCTCTGCTCGGGAGCGTAACCGGGATCGCGTATGGCGCCCTGCGTGGATTCCCCGTCCTCGAGCGTACGTGCACGACCGACATCGTGTTCGGACTCATCGCCCGCACGATTCACCAGAAGTACATCGACAACGCCGCGCGGGACGGCCGGGCGCCGGGCAGCGAGCCGAGCCTGCTTCCATGGGATGAGCTGCCGGAGCACCTGCGCGAATCGAATCGCCGTCAGGCGGATGACATGGCGCGCAAGCTGGAGGCGGCGGGCTATGGGGTGGTGCCGCTGGAACGGTGGGGAGCGGAACCGGACCAGCTGACGACGGAAGAAATCGAGGCGCTGGCCAGGCTGGAGCACGCGCGCTGGGTGGGGGACCGGAAGCGGTTGGGCTGGAGGCCGGGTCCCGAGAAAGACGTGGCGCGCAAGCGAACACCGTACCTGGTCGGGTGGGACGAGCTTTCAGAGGACGTGAAGGAACTGGACCGGAACGCGGTGCGGGAGATACCGGAACTACTGGCCAGCCTGCAGCTCGGGATCTACCGGCGCACCGATCGCTAGCCGGTCGCGGCGCGCTCCTCCACCAGCGTGTCGATCACGAAGCGGATCCGCTCCCGCAGGTCGCCCTCACCGAGCTGATCTTCGATCCCTCCGCCCTCCGCCACGAACTCGCGGAAGAAGTCGATCATCTCCGCTTCGCCCCCGAGGTAGGCGGCCTCGGCATCGAACATCCTCTCCACCGTGGTCCGCAGCTCTTCGGTAGGAGGAATGTCCGTCGAAGCACGCTGGTCATCGGGTCCAAACAGCTGGGCCCCGCTCAAGTAGACGGTCGCGCGCCAATACGCGAACACGGCAGCTTCGAACTCGCGGGCCGCCATGCGGCGGTCACCGATCGCCACGATCCCGTGACCGGCTTTCCGCGCCGCATCCGTCAGGTCGAGATCGGCGTCCACTTCCGCGCTGAACCGATCCTGCCAGTGATCGATCGAATACGGGTTACGGGCGACGGCGCTGTCGAGCGCGATCACAGCGGCGGCCAGCTCGTCCTCCTCCGTCAACCAGCCCGCCGCACGGCCGAATACCATGTCGGGCTCCAACCCGAGCTCCAGTCCGATATTGATCGAGCGATCGAGAGATGCGCGGATGTCGGCCGTGGGCTCGGCCTCCGCCAACAGGAGGAGAATACCGGCGCTCCCCCCCAGCGCGGAGCGAGCGCTGTCGGCGTTCCCGTTTCCGTAGATTTCCAGCGCCGCGCGTCGGTAGCCGGCCGCCCGTTCGAGCTCGACCTCGACCGGCGCACGGCCCATCGCGTCGAGGATGACGGCCCGATCGTCGTGGTAGCTCAGGCGCTCTGGCAGGATCCCGATCGCGACGTCCATCGCGCGTTCCGCTTCGACGTATCGATCCTGCGCGTACTCCATTTCCGCCAGGTCCTGCCACATCCAGGCGAGGTGCGGATACGTCTCGAGCGCCTTTCGGTACGACTCCGCGCTCTCGGCGGGGTCCGTACGCTTCAGGGCCAGCGCACGGAACGTATGCGCGTTGCCGTCGGTCGGGTCGTACGTCAACGCGAGGTCGAACTGCTCGACCATGTCATCGACGATCGCGGGATCGAGGAGATCGTCCCACATCGCCTTCTCGTACAACACGCGCCCGCGGATGTAGTACGCTTCGGACAGGTAGGGAGAGATCTCGAGCGCGCGGTTGGCATCGACGGTGGCCGAGTCGTACCACGCGTCGGCGTTCTCGCTCAGCAATGCCAACGAATCTCTGCGCGCGCTCACCCGGGCCTGGACCGCTGCCAGGGAGCGGCGCCACACGGCCAGGGAATCCTGCCAATCGGCCTCTCCGGGCGCCCCGGGAGTCTGGAGCTGTTTGCGGATCTTGCTCTCGTAGCCGACCGCCTGGTCGGTGCCCCGTTCGATGTCGGCGGTGAGGGCACTGTCTCGCAGCGCGGTCGCCTCGACCAGCTCCCGCCGCACGTTCGCTCGATCGAGAATGATCTGCGGATTGTCCGGCTCGCGCGCGAGAGCGCGCGTCAGCACGGCATCGGCGCCCAGCAAGTCGCCCCGAGCCCCCAGCTCGTTCGCGTCGACCAGCAGAGTCGCCACGTCGGACGGCTCCTCGAGCCCCGGCT
>JBFILW010000128.1:0-7884 GCA_041612005.1 Gemmatimonadota bacterium | reverse complement strand
GGCAGCGTGCGGTCCACCACGGGCCGCACGGTGCCGTCGGCCAGCCAAGGCACCACCTGCTCGGCGAACGCCTGAGCCAGCGCGGCCTTCTCCTCCACAGGGCGCGCCCGCAGAACCGTCCCGCGCAGCGAGCCCCGCCGACGCATGAGCGCCCGCAAATCGATCTCCCCGCGCGCGCCACCCGGAACGCCAAGATGTCTTCGCGTCGGAAGTCCGGGTGCATTCCCTCCAAGGCAGTCAAGAACCGTTCCCGGATCTCGGCGTCGGTGAGTTCGAGGTAGGGATCCCCTTCGGTGGTGTAACGAGGCAGATACAACAGCGAGTGTCCTCCAAGGTGCTCGCGCTTCACGATCGCCGACGTCTCGATGACTCCCGTGAACGGTAGCTCGTCATCGAGCAGGTTGGTCACGTAGAACCCTGTGCCAAAGCCCGTTGTGAGGACGGAGGCGCAGATTACTCCCAGGTATTGCACCGAGCGTAACCTGGCATGTTCGTCAGGAGAGAGACCGGGGCAGAGCTCGGCCGTGATAGGCGTCGGTGAGGTCACGATCGCGCGGTCGAAGATGCGGGTCGAGCGATCATCGAGCAGGACCTCGATGCCGTCGCGGCAGCATGCCACCTTCCTGACCTGCTTTCCCACGTCGATCCGGACCCCGCTGGCCAGTAGCCGGTCGCTGAAGCGCTCCAGGATCCGAGCGTATCCGCCTGGGACGTAGCCGAACATCTCCCGCTTGAGGCCCGAATGTCTCGCTCCGTGAAGGCGTCGGATCACGGCCCAGATGAAGGCGGCGGAAGCTTCCCGATAGCTGTCACCCAGCTTCGAGCGAAGCAACGGCAACCAGAATCGCTGGAAGGCGCGTCGACCGGACCAACGGACGAGCCAATCCGACACCAGGATCTGCTCCAGTCGACGGCCGTCGCGGATCCGAGAGCCGTAGAACAGGGTCGCACCGATGCGAAGCTTGTCCAGCATGGAGAGCGCGGAAAAGCGCAGGAACTCAATGGCGTTGGATACCGAGTGGACTCGTCCGTCGGCATAGCACCCGGTGCGGGTCTCGACCCACCGGATCTCCTGCTCCAGATCGAGTTCCCGGAGCAGGCTTCGAAGCCGCTTGTCCGTAGGCAGGATCACGTGGTAGAAGCGATCCCACGTGACATCGGCGAGACTCCAGGCGCTCGCCAGCCCGCCGAGGTGATGGGCACGCTCGATGATCGTCACGGTGGCGCCGCGGCGTCTGAGCAGGTGGGCCAGCGTCAACCCGAGCATGCCGCCGCCGACGATACCCCAGTGTTGCTGCTCCCCGGACGCCGAGGAAGTCGCCTGGGGCGTCATCTTCGACCCCACGGCGTTCAGGCGACCTCCGTCACCTTGCCCCGATCGATCCGGTAAGCTCTGCCGCAGAGCTTGCAGCGAGCCCGGCCCTGCTCGGGGACTCCATTCGGGGGAAAGCGCAGAAAGGGCTCGCCGCAGCGACAGACGCAGCCCAGTGACCGGGCGGGAT
Organism: Gemmatimonadota bacterium; assembly: GCA_041612005.1. Classification (GTDB taxonomy): domain Bacteria; phylum Gemmatimonadota; class Gemmatimonadetes; order Palauibacterales; family Palauibacteraceae; genus JBFILW01. Next base: position 6,382 of record JBFILW010000128.1, on the reverse strand, counting down.
TGCCGGCCACGAGGTGGAAATCGGGCACGGAGCGGGTCACGACGGACCCCATCCCCACCAGCGCGAACCTGCCGATCTCCAGGTCGCAACCGATTATCGCTCCGGCGCCGACGGTTGTGCCTTCCCGGACGCGGGTCGGCAGCGTATGCTCGTCGGGTCCCGATCCCCTCAACGAGGAAAGATCGGGTGAGGTGGCCCGTGGGAAGCGGTCGTTCGTGAAGATCGTTCCCGCGCTCAGCATGACGCCGGATTCGATGGTCACCGCGGTGCAGATGTACACGAAGGCGTTGATCTTCACGCGGTCGCCGATCTCGACACCGTAGGCAATGTAGGTCTTCTCGCCGACGATGCATTGCTTGCCGATCCGGGAGGGGCCGCGGATATGCACGTTGTCCCAGACGCTGGTTTCCGGCCCGATCTCTACCCCGGGTTCGACGATCGCGGTGGGATGGATACGCGCCACGCTCAAGCCCCGGTTGACTTGTTCGCCCGTGAAACCGAGATCCAGTTGTCTCGTTTCAGCGATTCGTAGGCAGCCTCCACGACCTCCACGGATGCCAGGGCGTCTTCCGCCGTGATCAGGATCGGTTCCTGGTCACGAACCGCCCTGCAAAAGTTGTGGGTCAAGCGCCTGAACGCCGCGATCTTGTCATAGCCCCTTCCGAAAACCACCCAGTCCGGGCTTCCCGTCTTGCGGTACTTCGACCGCTGCCACCCTACACGGATCGTTCCGTCCGAGCCGTAGATGTCGATGAAGCTCTCGGACTCCTTGTGAATGCTCCAGGAGAGGTCGATGCTTCCGATCACGCCGCCGGCACTGCGGATGAAGACACGAGCGGTGTCCTCGACCGGTAGTCGCTGGATGCTCCGGCCTTCGACGGCGTGCACTTCGACGATCGGGCCGAGGAAGTATCGTACCAGATCCACCGAATGGGTCCCGTTGTCGATCAGAACTCCGCCCCCGCTGAGGTCCGGGTCGGAGTTCCAGCGGCTCGCCATGTTGACCTGGGACGTGAAGGTGTTCTCGAAAAGGATCAACTCGCCGAGGATGCCGGACTCGACGATGCTCTTGGCGTGGATCACATCGTCCACGTAGCGGAATTTGGACGACATCGTCAGCAGGACACCGGCACGCTCAGCCGCCTGTATCATCTCCCTGGCCTTTTCCCTGCTGACGCTGAGAGGCTTCTCACACAACACATGGCAACCACGCTCCAGCGCGGCAAGGGTGATTTCATGATGGGAGGCCGGAGGCGTACAGACGATGACGGCATCACACGAGTCCTGCTCGAGCAGATCGACATAGGATTGATGCCACCGGCACTGGAGTCGCTCCGCGAGCGCCCTCGCCGAGTCGGTTCGAACGTCAGCCACCGCCGAGATGCGCGCGATCTCCGAGCCGTTCAGGGCCTGCGCGTAGGCCTGGGAGATCGCCCCGGCCCCGATGAGGCCGACCCCGAGAGGCTCCGAGCTCTTCACGACGCCCCCCCCTTCAGGCGCTCGACCGCCTCGCGAAGCGACCGGGCCAGATAGTCGACCTGCTCGCCGGTAAGGCGCTCACTCCAAGGTAGAACCAGGATGTGCTCGAGCCCGTCGAACGCGCCCGCGAACTTCTCGTCGGAATAGTCCAGGGCTGCCGGGCGTGCCAGGTTGAACGGGTAGCGACTCTTGCCGAAGGTCCTCTGCTTCTGGAAGATCTCGCATTGGAAGGCGGGTTTCTGGATGTACCGGGGCGCCGACGGAATCTCCATCTTTCGAAGGGCGGCGCTGAGATCCTGGACGCCTCCGGGTATCTTCGACCCGTCGATCCTCAGGCAGTACCGCCAGTACGTGTGCTCGTGAGCGGGATGAATGACGGGAGTCTCGACACCCTCGATATCGGAGAGTTGCCGGGTGAGGCGCTCGGCCATGGCACGCCGGTGGGCCACACCCGATTTCAGCTTGCCGAGCTGGGCCAGCGCCACCGCCCCTTGCAGCTCGCTGATGCGAGCATTGAGCGCGAGAAAATAGTGATCGGGCGAAGGGTCACCGTACCCCCAGGCCTTGTTGATGAACAGGAAGATCCTGCGAGCCAGCTTCTCGTCGTTCGTCACCACCAGACCGCCTTCGCCGGCGGTGATGTGCTTTCCCTGCTGGAGGCTGAAACACCCCACGGCACCGAGCGTGCCCACGAACCTGTCGCCGACCCGCGCCAGGAAGGCCTGGGCGCTGTCCTCGATGACCGGGATACCTCGCTGTTCCGCCAACCCAAGGATCTGCTCCATGTCACACGGATTCCCGAACAGGTGGGTCACGATGATCGCCCGGGTCCGGTCGCTGAGCGCATTCCCGATCGACGTCGCGGTTACGTTCAGAGTCCGGGAGTCGACGTCGGCAAACACCGGGACGGCACCCTGGTAGAGGATCGGCGTGATCGCCCCCATGTCCGTGATCGGCGAGGTGACGATTTCCTCACCAGGCTCGGGATCGATGGCGGCCACCGCCGCGTGGACCGCGGCAGTGCCCGACGTGCACGCGTAGGCGTAGCGGACCCCGAGCATCGCCGCGAATCGAGACTCGAGCTCTTTGACCAGAGAGCCCTTCGTGCTCGTCAGTGTCCCGCTCCGCACCACCCTTGTCAGCAGGTCGATTTCTTCCTGGCCCAGGCTGCGGCCCGAGGCGTCCTGATCCGAAGGCAGCTTCACCACCATCGGGACACGCGTATCCCGTCTACTCATTGTATCCCTCTAGAATCGTTGTTGGATTGACCCACAGAGCGTATTCTGTCGGAAGAGGCCGCCACATCGCCCGCGCCTGTCGCTCTCCGAACGGCAAGGCGTATGAGGAGCCCTAGATGCCCCACGATCGTCTTGACCACCTTCATCTTGGATGCGCCGAACAACCGGCTCTCGAGAACCGCCGGGCACTCCACGATCCGACCCTTCCGAAGAGTCAGGATCCCGATCATCTCGGCCACGCCGAGGAATCCCGCCTCGCGTACGCGCAGGTCCAGAAATGATCTCCGACGGTAGACGCGAAAACAACTCGTGTACGTGGCCAGGCGCTGACGGAGAACGATCCGGTACAATCCGGACAGTCCCCTGGAAAGCGCGAGCCGCCAGGACGGAACGTTGCGGACCTGGCCCGCGGGGTGGTAGGGCGAAGCCGTCACCATGTCGACGCCCGGTTCGAGCATCGGTATCAACTTGCCGAGCTGGTGCGGATCGTACGTGCAATCGCAGTCGATGGAGCACACGATCTTGGTCCGAGCGTTCCGGATCCCGGTCAGAATCGCTTCGGCGACGCCCCGATTCCGCTGATGTCGCAGCAAGCGGCAGTTGGCTCGATGTTGGAACGTCGCCTCCAACGACGACCACGTGCCATCGGTGCTTCCGTCATCGACAAAGATGAACTGGAAGGCGTAACGCTGCCCGAGCACGGCCTCGACGCTGTCCAAGGTCCTGGCGAGGTAGGGGAGGATGAGTTCTTCGTTGAAGCACGGAACCACCACGGTCACGGCCTGTTTCCTGATCGGAGCCGGCGACTCGGCGGTAGCGGGCAAAGGGGCGGTAACGCTACCCGGTTGCGCCGACCGAACGGTACGGGTCGCTGGCTCAGCGGCTCGCGGCAAGCCGAGCCAGTCTCCGATCGGGACGAACCGGTAGCGCTCCAAGTAGTGCCGGATGATGTTCTCCATCCGGTCCAGATTGCGGTACTGCCGTACGCGCTCAAGCAACGGGGCGGCGCGGATGCGGGGTTGATCGGGATCGAACTCCCATACGTGGAAGTACAGCACGAAGGGCGAATCGGCTCGTCTGACCCAAGACTCGACTGCTCGAGTCATCAGCCAGTGCGGCAGCTGTCGGAAGTAGTTGCCGCCCGATATGGGGAACGACCACCCGCCCAAAGACCATGTCGAGAGTGGGATCTCCCACAGGCCGCCCTGATCGTGACGATACAGATGTACGATACGCCGGTGCCGTTCCCCGGAGAACCGCCAATAGATCGGGCGCACGCTCGAATCGTAGTTGTACCCTTCATCTGCCAGCACATCGAGCGCCCACAGGTCATCCGGCCCAAACCACCCGTGGGCTATACGGTAACCGTGGACGCGGGTCCCACAGGCGCGTTCGATGGCCTCCCTGGAGCGGGCGACATCTTCCCTGAAGCTGTCCGGGCTGTATTCCCGGATGCTCCGATGTTCGTAACCTTTGCTCGCGACCTCGTGGCCGCGCCGCGTGACCTCACGAATGACCTCGGGCATCTCGTCGGCAATCCAGCCCAACACGAAGAACGTCGCCTTGACCCGGAACTCGTCGAGCAGGTCGAGTGCTTTCAACGTGTTGGCCTCGACGCGCGTTTCGAAGCGTTGCCACTGGGCGGTGCGGACCACGCTTCGCAGGGGCGCAACCTGGAAGTAATCCTCCAGCACGACACTCGCAAGCTGCGGGCCTTCGTACCGCCCGGCTCCGACGTCGGACAACGGACCCGCCGAGGCCGCACCGCCGGGCGAGGTGTGCTTGTCGTGACTCAAGGGTTCAGGTTCCTCGGCGTCTTCGGCTGCTCCATCCCGGTTCGCCGGGCGCCAAGCCGGCCCGGACGCCTGATCAGTTCGTAGTAGAGTTCTTCCGTCCTGCGAGTAACCTCCTCCCAATCGGGCCTCGAGAGGGCCCTTTCGGAGGCCTTTCTGCGGTAGTCGCGGGCAAGCTCGGGATCCTCGAGAACGCGCTTCAGGGCCGACCGCAGGGAATTGACGTCACCGACCGGGAACGTCAGGCCGGCTTCGCCGATGACCTCGAGATTCTCCGGGATATCGGTGGCGATGATGCAGGTCCCGTAGCTCAACGCTTCGAGCAGCGCGACGGATAGTCCCTCCATCGTCGAGGGCAGTACGAACGCGTAGCAATTGCTCAGAAGCTCATGCATCGTCTCGCGATCGACCCTGCCCAAGAACTGCACCCCCTCCCATGCGGTAGCTCGAACCCGTTCGACATAGCCGTCGGAGTAGCTGCTCCCGCCTGCCAGGACGAGTTGCTTGCCGCCGGCCAGCGGGCGCAATGCCTCGAGCAGAGTGTGCACTCCTTTTTCCGGAGAGATGCGGCCGACGAACAGCAAGAAACCGTCCTTCTCGAGACCGTAACGGCCGATCCGATCGACGGGACGCGTCTCGCCGGGAATCACCGCGTTGGGGATGAAGTGCGGCAAGCGGCGGTGCTTCTGTGCGTAGTGCTGTTGCAGGGTCTCCGACACGACAACCGTCGCCGTCGGACAGTGCGCGGAAGACCATTCACCAAAACGCAGCACACCCCTGGCGAACGCTCCCCACTTGGCGCGCTTCCAGTCCAACCCCCTTACCGACACGACCGACACGTTCCCCATGAGCCGCGGCAGGAGCGACAGCGGAGCGGACCCGATGGCGTGATACTGGACGATATCGAAGCGGCGAACGAGTGCGTCGAGTGTGGCCAAAGCACTATGCGAGATCGTCTCGAGATGCTTGCTGCGCAAGCACGGAAGACGGCGAATCCGAATTCCGCGATGTTCGGCAAGCGACGGGGTGAAGTAGCTGCGGCAGTAGGCGGTAACCTGGTGACCGCGAGCCACCAGACGCGAACCCACTTCTTCGTAGTAGGTTTCGATGCCGCTGTAGGTTCCGACGACCCCCCGTGCCCCGATCAAGGCGATCCTGAGCTTTCTCCTGGACATCGGGCCTCTGGGTAGATCTCGGGAAAGATCACCCGAATGGGTTCAGGGAACTCCGCCGGGGCAGGAGTCCCCGCAACCAAAGCGGGATCCATGACCGGCCGCCACTTGCGATTACGCCCCGCACGGGGCACCCGACCAGTCGTGCCCGTCTCACCGCTTCCTTGAGCGAGCGGCGCGTTGTCTTCAGGGGTTCGACCACCAGGACGAGGCCAGCACAGCGCAGTCCGAGGAGTACCGCATCCGCTGAGGCATTTAGAGGCGGCGCCTGCAGCACGACCAGGTCGAATCGTGCGCCAGCGCTCTTGAGGGCGCCCTCGAAGTCCTCGGCGGTACGAGCCCAGCTCAACTCGATCACGGCCGGGACCGAAGAGGCTGCCGTGATCTCCTTGGGGCGGATCGCTTCCGTGACCAAACGCCTCTCGACGCTGTCGAAGCGGCCTACCAGAATGCTGAGTCTTCTACGTTCTCCCTCGGCCAGCAATCCGGCAACGAGGCTATCAACGTTCTCTGTGCTGGTTCCGGCCATGACGATCGGCGAGCCCTTCGCGCCGTGCGACACCGTGAGCAGCGAGTCCAGCAGTGCCCCGAAGTCTGCGCGCGAGGAATCGACGGCCAAGTTCGGCGGGCTCGCGGGCAGGGAACTCAAACGCGGGGCCTGCCTCGCGGCTCGGCGGCTGGCTTTCTTCCTCGGCCGTGG
>JBFILW010000127.1:0-8067 GCA_041612005.1 Gemmatimonadota bacterium | reverse complement strand
CCAGACGGGCCGGAGAACGAATCGACAGAGGATCAGGGCGCGACCACGGCCTCCGCCTCGGCCTCGTTCGGGTTCCCGATCAGCGACTTGCCGAACGATCTGATCGACAGAACGGAGCACGGCGCCAGCCGCGTCACGCGTCCCGCCACGGAGCCCAGAAGCGCCGACTCCACACCGCTCAGTCCGTGGGTGGCGATCACGATGAGGTCCGCGCCATCCTCGGCCGCGAATTCGGCGATCTCGTGCGAAGCGCGGCCGATGGAAACGTGCACCGTCACGTCAGTCCCCACCTCGTCCCGCATCTGATCGAGACGCCGTTTCGCTTCCTCTCGCAGGTTCTCGGCCTGAATGGTGCCGGTGGCGGACACCGGGTAGTAGAAATCCGGGTAGACGACCTCTTCCACCACGTGGAGCAGCGAGATATGCGCACCATAGTCGGCGGCGAGCCGTTTCGCGTTGTCCAATGCGGCCCTCGAGTGCGCCGAGAAGTCGATCGGCACGAGGATGCGATCGAAGCGCTCCGGTGCTTTGGCTCCCTCGCCTCCGCGCGTGGTCAGCACTGGACACCGCGCCAGCCGGACGACCTCTTCCGCGACGCTTCCCATAATGAAGCGGCGGAGACCTCGCCGGCCGTGCGTTCCCATCACGATCAGGTCGATGTCCTGTGCTTCGGCGTAGTCGAGAATGCCGGCCGCGGCGGAGAGGCCACGTACCTGTGACTGGTGGATCTCGATGTTGCTGGCGTGCATCTCGCCCGCGGTCCGCATTCGTGCGTCCGCGGCGCTGGACAGTTGCTCGTAGACGTCGTCGAGCCCGGGGAATGAATGCTCGGGATCGTTGGGATCGGCGGCGTGCAGGGCCAGGACGTGGAGCATGTGCAACTCGGCGCGATACCGCTCAGCCAGAAAAACGGCCGCGGCAAAGGCCTGGTCGGACAGATCGGAAAAATCGGTCGGATAGAGGATTTTCCCTATCTTCAACATGTCTCTACCCTCCTTCGTCCGTGTGATTCAGCGCTGCTTCGGACTCGATTTCCTCGATCGGTCGATCCACGAACTCCGCGACGGATCGAAGCGCCCGTGAGACCCGCGCGAGGCCCGCCACGGGGAGGGCCAGCGTGACGGCGTCGATGATCTGGTCGGCGTGCGCTCCGGCGGCCAGCGCTCTCGTCACGTGTCGGCGCAGGGTGGACGGCGACTCCTGAACCGTGGCCATTGCGACCAGTATCAGCTGCTTCGTAACCGGTGGCAGCGACTGCCCGAGCACCCGCATCAGACGCCGGTGCGCGCGAAGCACCTCCGGCCGCGCCCCCTCCAGCAGCTTCAGACCGTCGGGCGGGTCGTTCGCGACCGGTGAGGCATCGACGGAGTTCGGGTGCGCTCTCTTGTTCTCCGTCACCACTCTCATTTCTCTTGGTACACCTGGCCCGACTTGGTTTCAGGAAGACCCGCGCCAGGCGGGCCACGAACTGTGCTTAAGCCTACGAACAATACCCAAGCTAGCGGGCCTCGCGCGGCCCGTCTGTCGGGCGCCACCGGTTAATTTTTGTCGGGAGACGGGTGAGACAGATGTGGGGAAAACCCTTACGATTGGCTGGAAACCGTGAAGCCAGACGGCCCGCCGGGAGAGAGGTCCCGACGGGCCGTTCCCGCACGGAAGCGGGTTCGGCGCCCGCGCGTCACGGAGTCTAGTAGACCCGCACGCCCGGTGCCCCGAAGCGCTCCATGGAAAGGTGCTGGATGAGGGGAATCGCATAGGCTGCGATGACGAGCACAACGGCGATCAACACCCAGATCCACAGTTTGTCGAGCACTCGTGCCTTGTCGCCCGGGGGCTCCAGCGGCTCGGCGAAGTCGATCGGGGTCAGCTCTTTCTTCGGGCCCGCCAGCAGGCTTCCGAACATCACCGCCACGAAACAGACAGCGCTCGCGTAGAGGAAAATGCCGCCCAGCGCCGACATGTACGTGCCCTGCGTCCACTCCGCAGCGATCGGGCTGCCGCCGTAGCTGAAGTCATAGATACGGCGCGGCATGCCCTGTAGCCCGGTCAGGTGGTTGGAGAACGAGAACATCAGCATCCCCATGAACCACAAGTACGGCTGGATGATCGCCAGCAGCTTCAGCTCCAAGTCTCGTCCGGTCAGGCGCGGCAGCAGCCAGTAGCAGGCACCCATGAAGGTGAGCGCGCTGGCCGTCCCGACAGTGAGGTGGAAGTGTCCCTGAATCCAGGCCGTGTTGTGGACCATGGCGTTCATCCCGTACGCCATATTGATGGCGCCACCGAGGCCGCCGACCGCAAACAGCAACATTGAGAGGGCGACGCTCGAGAAGATCGGGTTTCCCCAAGGCAGCTTCTCCAGCCAGTCGAACAGGCCCGTCGCTCCCTTCATGCGCCCGGCGATCTCGAACGAAGCCACCACGGTGAACGCCGTGATGAGGCTCGGATACAGAATGAGCGACGTGTTGAAAGCGTGGAACAGCTTCCAGCCCGCCTGCACCCCCGGGTCCATGAACTGGTGGTGAAATCCGACCGGCGTCGAGAGGAGGATGAAGAGGATGAACACGACCCGGGCCAACGGATCGCTGAACAGCTTCCCGCCGGCGACCTTCGGCGTCACGGTATACCAGATCACGTAGGCCGGGATGAGCCAGAAATAAACCAGCGGGTGGCCGAAGTACCAGAACAGCATGCGGGCCAGTACCGGATCGATCGTCTCGCTGATTCCGAGCGACCAGGGGATGAGCTGCAGCAGGGCCTCGGCGGCTACACCGACGGTCGCGATCAGCCATACGATCACGGCCGACAGCATGCCCAGCATCGGCAACGGTATGCGTGCACCGCCCGCCTCTTTCTTCCACGCCAGATAGGTGCGGATCATCACCCAGCACCAGCCCCAGCTCCCGACGATCAAGAGCGTCGCTCCGATGTAGAACAGCGGGTGCGCTTTGAGCGGCGGATAGAACGTGTAGAGCACTGTCGCCTTGCCCCACAGGATCGCCCACGAGGCGAGCGCCGTCCCCACCACCGCGATCCAGAACGAGATCCAGGCGAAGCGGGGGTTGGAGATGGGTCTCTCCAGGGTCCGCTCCGCGACCACGTAGCCGAGGCACATGATGAAAAACGTAGTGAACACCAGGGCCATCAAAACCCCGTGGGCGGTGACGGACAGGTAATACATCTTGGCCGTTCGGAACGGGAGGTCGAGATCAGCGCGGGAGAGCGCCTGCATCAGCGCCATCGCGGAGGCGATCGTGAAGGCGATGATCGCTACCCACATGTTGGCCAGGCTGAGTCCCCGGGCCCGGATCATTCGGCACCTCCCGTCGCCGCGCCCAATCCGTCCTCGACGAACATCTTGGCGAACATGCCGTGGTGGCCGAGACCGCAGTACTCGTTGCACACGATCAGGTACTCGCCGGCGCGGTCGAATCGAGTCGTGAACTGAGTCACGTAGCCCGGCACGACCATCGAGTTGCCGTTCGTCTGCACGATCTGGAAGCCGTGAATCACGTCAGGACTCGTGATCCGGAACGTGACTGGCACCCCACGCGGCACGCGGATCTCGCCCGGGATGAACCCGAACATGAGGGCGACGACCCTTACCGTCGCGCTCCCGTCCGCGTTGATCGTGACCCCGGTCTCGCTGAAGCGGGGGTCCGACATGACGCTGGTCGGGTCGATCGTCTCGACGTGACTCGGCGGCTGGATCGCTGCGCCGAACGTGGTTGCCCCGATCGAGACCAGGAACACCACGATGATGAGGGCCGCGCCCCACAGCCAGAATTTCTCGTACGGATCGATGTGCATGGCGGCCTATTGGGTAAGAGGTCCGCGGGGGAGGAACACGAAGAAGTAGACGAACAGCCAGCCGAGCAAGAAAAGGATCCCGTAGACCCCCACGATGGCCAGAGTGCCCCTCGGATGTGTCCCGATGTCCACGGCGGTGGGTGTGGTGTCGCCGCCCGGAGCGGCGCCGGTGTCTTCGACGCTCACGATCGCAATCTCCCGTTGCGGGTCAGGGTTGTGCGTGTAGACTTGTCGCTGCGGCGTCAGAAGGCCGGTGAGGCGCCCAAGATATGGATCGTGATGGATGTCGGGAAGGCCCGCCTCATCGCTTCTGTAACAAACCGGTCTGCAGCGCGAAGCGGACCACCTCTGAACGGTGCTTCAGGCCGAGCTTCTGAGTGATTCGTGATCGATAAGTATCCACCGTTTTCGGCGAGATGAAAAGCCGCTCTCCAATCTCGCTGGAGCTGAAGCCTTCAGCGGTGAGGGCCAGCACCTCCCGCTCGCGTTGGCTCAGCTGCTGCAGCTGGCCGGCCTCGGACTCGTCGTTACGTTCCTGGTATCGCTGCAGGAGCAGCTTCGTGGCGGGGGCGTAGAGAAATACTTCGCCGCGGGCCACCTCCCTGATCGCGTTGATCAGGTCGTCGTCGGCCCTCGTCTTAGTCACGTAGCCGCTGCCGCCCGCGTCGAGGACGGGGAAGAGATACTCCTCCTCGGCATGGGCGGTAAGGACCAGGATCTTGACGCCGAGCTCCAGAGCCGAGATGCGCCGAGTGGCCTCGAGTCCGCCGAGCCCCGGCATCGAGAGATCCATGATCACGACGTCGGGCCGCAGGGTGCGGGCGAGCTCGATCGCATCTTCACCGTTCGAGGCCTCGCCGATGACCTCGAGGTCGCCCTCCGCTTCCAGCAGGGCGGTCAGACCCGCCCGCAGGACGGCGTGGTCATCCACAATGAGCACGCTGATCTTGTCAGCCAATGTCTTTCTCCTCGACAGGGAAGGTGGCGATGACCCGAGTGCCTTCCCCGGGTCGGCTGTCGAATTCGGCACGGCCGCCTGCGTACGCGGCACGCTCCAGCATACCGAACAGGCCGAGCCCGCGCTGGTCGCTCGCCAACACCTCCCGAACGTCGAACCCGATTCCGTCATCCTCGATTTCCACCACGATCGAGGCGTCGTCGTGCCGCAGGCGGACGCTGGCCTGGCTTGCCTCGGCGTGTCGGAGGGTGTTCGATAACGCCTCCTGGACGATTCGGTACAGCGCCAGCTGCACGTCCGGCGGCAGCAGCTCTTCCCTGCTATCGACCTCGACGCGGATCGAGAGTCTCGAGTTTTCGCTCAGGACTCGAGCATGCGATTCGATCGCCGCTCCGACTCCGAGCACGTCCAACTCCGGCGGTCGCAGCGCGCCGGCCATTCGGCGCACACCCTCTGCGGCCTCGGCGATCTCGCGCCGGAGCTCATCGAGGAACTCCGGCGACCCGGCCTCGGATGGATTGCGCTGCGCCACTTTGAGACGAATCAGAAGCGCCACCAGAGTCTGGATCGTCTCGTCGTGCAGCTCCAGCGCAACCCGCTTGCGCTCCGCCTCCATGGCGCGGAGGGCCTGACGGCCGAAGGCGCGCAGGCGCGTTCGCTCCCGCACGTCGCGGATGATGGCGATGACCGAGACGTCGGCTTCGGACTCGACCGCGCTGAGGCTGATCTCAACCGGAAACTGCGTGCCCCGTTTATGTCTGGCGGTGAGATCGAGGCCGCTTCCCATCGGCCGCGGCGATGGATGTGCCGTGTACCGGTCGCGGTGGCGGGCGTGGAGCGAGCGCATCGACTCCGGCACGAGGAGATCGACTCCCTGCCCGATCAGCTCGCCTCTCGAGTAGCCGAACATGCTCTCGGCCCGCGCGTTGGCGGCTGAGATGCGGCCACTCTTTTCCACAATGAGGATCGCGTCCGGTGCAGCGTTGAACAGGGCCTCATATTCCCGCTCGGAGAGTCCGGACCCGCCCAGGACGCTCATCGCGTCGTCTGTCGCCATCTATGTCATTCCGGTTTGTTTCATGTGGGGCGCAGGCGACTGCATGGGGAAGGCAGAGGCCTTTGGCGCCGCGGGCAAATTGACCAGGGAGGCGGGAGGGCGCCAGTCGTGAGCCTCAGGCGCGCCCGGGGATGTCGAAACGTCTCAGGCGTTGTCGACGTGAAAGGAACCGGCTCGCCGCAGCTTGTCGCCGAGACCCGTCGCGACATTCCGGTACAGAACCACGCCGATATCGGGACGGCGACGAACCAGATCGACCATTCGGTGGCGAGTGATGACGGCGGTCTCCACTTCAGCGCATGCCGAAGCCGTCGCCGAATGTGGCGAGCCGGTCAGCAGGGCCACTTCGCCGAGGCATTCGCCGACCCCGACGGCGCCGAGCTCGAGCCCTCGACTCTCCAGCTGTATGCACACCTCTCCGGCCAGGACCACGTACATGTCCTCGCACTCGTCGCCTTCGCGGAAGATGTTCTCGCCCGCGTCGAACTTCTCATAGTCGAAGGCGCCGGCCAGCCGCATGGTCTGTTCGTCGCTCAGCCCGCGGAACAGCCCGACCCGGGAAGCGACTTCCGCGATGCGCGGCACCACGTGACGCTCCGTGAACGAACGGATGACCAGCTCACCGATCTCCCGCGTAGGAGAGATCAACTCGATTCGACCCAGCTCCAGCGGGGCGAGCAGCCGGGTCATCCGCACCAGATCCAGGCGCTCGACTTCGGTGAACGCGAAGGCGGGGAGATAGGCGGTGGGGACGAACCCGAGCTCGAGCAGGGTCCTTTGTATGCGCGGAGCGTCCGCTTTGACATCAATCTCTATGTATTTGATCCCCCACTCTTCCCGGCAACGGCGCTCCAGCTCGGAGAGCAGGAACTGGATGGCGCGATCCTCCACCGGAATGAGCTCGAACACGCGCACGTTGTCTTCGAATCGCTCGATCATGAAGCCGAGCGCTCCGGCCAGGTGCTCATCCTCGTAAGCGAGGAGGTAGTTGGAGTGCTTCGCCTGCAGCCGGAAGAATCCGTAGTTGAGGCGGAGCGGCCCGAACACCTCCCGGTGCTGCATGCGGCCCCGACGGATGCGGAGCAGTCCCCAGTAGCCCTCGGTGGTCAGTTCCTCGACACGGAAGTCGTGGACGTGCGGATAGGGGGCCGAATCCTCATCGATGATGACGTCACAGTCGAGACCGATGTTCTGCATCGCCATCTCGGCCAGACGCGACACTTCAGGCACGACGATCGGGTGGTTTCGCCGTATGGCGAGCGCTTTGCGGAAGTACTGCAGCATGATGGCGAAGCTCTCACGCGTTTCGCCGAACGGCCACTTGAGCGGCACGAAGCCGACCGGCGCGAATCCCTGCTTCTGGGCGATACGCTGGGTGAATTCGTGCGTGATCCGCGCCTCCATGAGCGCAACGTGGAGGCGGCCGCGGACCCGCTCCAGTCGCTCGGTGACGAGCATGCGTCCAATCCCCCGGTGGCGGGCCTCCGGGAGTACGGCGAGGCGGCCGAACTCGCCGACCAGGTCGGAGTAGGCTCCGATCTCGAGAATCACCGAAGCCGTCCCGAGAACGGTGTCCGCCTCTGTGTCCTCCGCCACGAGCATCAGCGTGTCGTCGCTGAAGATCATCTTCTTCAGCGCTCGCTCGTCGTAGAACTGCGGGTACGTATAGTCTTCGCCGTACGTAGCGAAAAAGATCTCCCGAATGCCCTGCGTATCCTTCTCCTGCGCTTCTCGAACCCGGATCATGATTGTGCCTTCATGCCTCCGCCTCTTCGAGCATGCGGTCGAGGATCGGAGCCAGATCGTCTACGCTCACGATCCCGACCAGTCGGCCGTTCTTCACGACCGGGCAGCTCGTCACGTGGTGCTCCCGCATGGCCCGCAAGGTCGCCAGGGTCGAGGTTTCGGGGTTCACGGTGACCGGATCGGGATCCATGATCTCGCTCACCGCCACCCAGACGTCTCCCTGGCGGGAATGCGCGGCGGCAAGCTCTCTCACAACCGCGCCGTAGGATACCAGCCCCACAAGCCGGCGCTCATCGTCTTCCACCGGGACCTGGCGCACGTGCTTCCAGTCCATGACGAGGGCGGCCAGGTCCACCAGCTCATCCGCCTTCACCGTGAACAGATCCGTCGTCATAAACTGCTCGACGCGGGCGTAATTGTAGCGCCACCCACCCGCTTCCTCGATTCCGGCCAGATCCCATTCGTGACACGGCGCGCCGTTCGTCTGTCGGTTCAGGGT
>JBFILW010000126.1:0-8127 GCA_041612005.1 Gemmatimonadota bacterium | reverse complement strand
CCGAGCCGCTTGACGTACTCGTCCCGCTCCTGGTCGGAGTAGGCGTAGAAGTCCTGCTTTCCCATGTGCACGCGATAGAGCGGAGGCTGATCGATATACACGAATCCCGCCTCTATGAGCTCCCGCATCTGTCGGAAGAAGAACGTGAGCAGCAGCGTCCGGATGTGAGCACCGTCGACGTCGGCGTCGGTCATGATCACGATCTTGTGATAGCGGGCTCCGGAGATGTCGAAATCGGGCCCGATGCCGGCACCGATCGCGGTGATCATGGCGCGGATCTCCTCGTTGCCGAGGATCCTGTCGATGCGTGCTCTTTCCACGTTGAGGATCTTGCCGCGTAGCGGAAGGATGGCCTGGAAACCACGATCGCGGCCTTGCTTGGCAGAACCGCCCGCGGAGTCACCCTCGACCAGGTAGAGCTCGGAGATCGAAGCGTCGCGACTCGAGCAGTCAGCCAGCTTGCCGGGCAGGATCCCGGTTTCGAGAGCGGACTTCTTCCGGGTCAGGTCGCGCGCCTTACGAGCTGCCTCCCGCGCCCGAGCCGCCTGCAGCGCCTTGTCTACGATCGTGCGGCCGGCGGACGGATTCTCGGCCAGCCAGCTTCCCAGCTTGTCGTTGACGAGACTCTCGACGATGCCGCGGACTTCGCTGTTTCCGAGCTTCGTCTTCGTCTGCCCCTCGAACTGCGGCTCCATCACCTTGACGGACAGAATGGCCGTGAGTCCCTCTCGCGCGTCGTCACCGCTCAGCCCGGGGTCGCCCTTCTTGATGAGGTTATTGCGATCCGCATAGCTGTTGATGCTGCGGGTCAGGGCGGCCTTGAAGCCGGTGAGGTGACTGCCACCCTCATGCGTGTTGATGTTGTTGACGAAAGTGAAGGTGTTCTCGTTGTACCCGTCGTTGTACTGCATGGCGAGCTCGATCTCCGTGTCGTCCTGCGAGCCGGAGATGTACACGACCTTCTCGTGCAGCGCCGACTTCTTGCCGCGCAGGTATTCGACGAACTCCTCGATTCCACCCTCGAAGTGGAACCTCTCCTCCCGCTCGGAGCCCTCTCGCTGGTCCTTGAGGATGATGCTGACGCCACGGTTCAGATACGCGAGCTCCCGCAGCCGGCTGGAGAGCATTTCGAAGTTGTACTCCAGGACTGTGAAGATCTCCGGGTCCGGCTTGAAGCTGACGGTCGTCCCGGTCTTCTTGGCCTTCTCGATCTTCTCCAGCTCGCTCGTCTTGTGACCGCGCTCGAAGTGCTGGCGCCACAGAAAGCCATCACGGCGCACTTCGACGGTCAGCCATTCCGAGAGCGCGTTCACGACGGAAACGCCAACGCCGTGGAGACCACCGCTGACCTTGTAGCTCTGCTTGTCGAACTTCCCACCGGCATGGAGACGTGTCAGGGCGAGCTCGACCCCGGGGATCTTTTCGGTCGGGTGTTTGTCGACGGGAATGCCGCGACCATCGTCCAAGACGGTGATCGAGTTGTCGGCTGCGATCGCGACCTCGATCTCCGAGCAGTGACCCGCCATCGCTTCATCGATAGAATTGTCCACCACCTCGTAGACGAGATGATGCAGGCCCCGCGTCGAGGTCGATCCCACGTACATCCCGGGCCGCTTGCGCACGGCCTCCAGGCCCTTGAGAACCTGAATCTGACGGGATGTGTAGTCCTTGCCCTCGCCCGCCTTGGTGCCCTTCTTCTTTACTGGCTTCTTCTCCGCCACTCCCCCACTCGCTTTCGCCATGTCAGGCTTTTCCTCCGCCCTTGCGTTTGGGCCCGCCGGAGCCCCCTCCGGCTTGCACGAATACGATCTTCTCGATCCGGCCGCTGGTTCGGCCGGCGTTCACGCGCCGCAACAGCTCGCGACGCATCATGTTGAGCTCCATCATCCAAGCGGCACTCGCGACCTCGACGAACAACGTGCGCTCGTGGACTCTCAGCGGCCGTGCCACCCGGGCGATGTGCTCGCCTACCACATCATCCCATTCGCCGATCGCCGCGGCGCGATCGACGCGCTCGCTGATGCGAAGGCGATCGAACAGTGCCGAGACGAGGCCGCCGACCCGCTCGGGACGACCCGGCTTCACGGGTTCAGCCGGCCGTCGCGGATCTCCCATTCCGACATCCGTCCGTTTCGCAATGGGAGATCCGGGCGCTTGGGCGCCGTAAAAATGACCTGACCCGATCTTCCTGCATCCAGAAGCTCGACCACGCGCTCCGAGCGGCGATCGTCGAGCTCGGCGAGCACGTCATCGAGCAGATACAGCGGCTCACGGCCCTGTCTGGCCCTCAGACTGTCCGCCTCGACCAGCCGCAGCGCGATCGCCGCCGTACGCTGCTGTCCACCGGATCCGAAGTGCCGGAGCTCGTGGCCGTCGCCTTCGCCGGGCGGGCCGAGCAGCTGCAGATCATCTCGATGCGGACCCACGACCGTCATTCCTCGCCGGCGCTCTCGCTCCGCGCTCGCCGCCAGCTCCATCGCGAAACGCTCTGACCATCTCGCGGTGCGCTCCGCGGACGGGATCGGGTCGTCAGCCTCCGGCGCTCTAGCGCTCCCGTCTTGCTCCCGCGGCGGAGCGTCCACCGATGGCCGGTACCGCAAGCGGCTGCCGCCTTCACCGCTGATCGCGCGATAGTATTCGTCGAATGCACCGGCCCACGTGGCCACCCAACGTTCCCGGATAGCCATGATCTCGGACCCCGCCTCGATCAATCGATCGCTCCACGCATCGACCACATCCGGCGGGTCCAGTCTCCGCAGCGCCTCGTTTCTCTGAGCGAGCACTCCCCTGTAGCGTCGGAGCGAGTCCAGGTAGCCCGGCGCAGCCAGTGAGAGCGCGATATCCAGAAAGCGGCGTCTGAACTCCGGCGCGCTACGCACGATCTCGACGTCGCCAAGGCTGAACACGACGGCGCCGAAGCGACCGATCGCCTCCGACATACTGCCCACCGCGAGGCCGTTCACTTCGACCTTCTTGCGGCTCCCGCGGCGCTGAAAGGCGGCCGCGAGCTGCAACTCCTCGTTATCGAGCGTGAACGTCCCTTCGAGGCGGAACACATCCTCGCCGAAACGCACGAGCTCCGCGTCTCTCGACCCTCGGAATGACCGAAAGATCTCGAGGTAGTAAATCGCCTCGAGGAGGTTCGTCTTGCCCGAGCCATTGGGGCCGATGATGGCAACGCCATCGGGCGGGAACTCGCACCTGAGCTCAGCGAAATTCCTGAACTGGCTGAGCTCGAGCCGTCCCAGACAGGCCGATTTGGCTTCAGGTGCGACCAGCGTCTCAACGGCTCCCGATGGATTCATTCTCGAGCCTGAAAATAACCCGAAAACCCCTGTTTTCGCAACGAATTACGGGCTATCTGACTGGCCCGGACGCCCGTTTCGGCGACTGTGGCGGCCCCGGGTCGGCGCACTTGTGTAACCGCGTGGCATGCAGCAGCTTACGCCGCCTATGTTTCTATCCCGACGGCACCCCGGAGTTTGGGTTTCCCTTCTCGTGGCCAGCGCGTCGCCGGTCACGGTGCCGGCGGTTCTGTCTCAGACCGTGACGGGGCCCGAATCCCTTGCCCTCCTGGTACCACGCGAGGCCGTCCTGCGCCCGGCTCCGGGCCTGCCGAGCCACCTGGAGCCGGAGCTGCTCCAGACGCCATCGGCCAGCGTCGTTCTCACCTACAAGGGTCCGAATCCGTGGATCGCCGCGCCGATCGGCCTCGCCTGGTTGATCACCCTCGACGCCTCCGTCAAACAGTGGTCGCAGACCGGCTGGCAGGGAGAGGTGGGCGACGACTTCGCGCGCCTCGGCGACATCCTCGGCGAAGAGGAGATCATGATCTTCGTGGCGGGCGGATCACTTTTCGTCGGTGCCTTCGACGGCACGAGCGGTCTGGAGCGCGCCAGCGCGGTGATCGCCGGGATGCTCGCTGGACCGATCAATAATGCGGTACTCAAGTTCGTGACGGGGCGAACGCGCCCCAACGAGACTAACGACCCGCTTGAGTTTCGCCCGTTCAGCGGGGGCAAGTCGTTTCCGTCCGGTCACGTGTCGGTGCCCTTCAGCATCGCGGGAGCTCTGGATGCGGCGACGGGCAACCCTGTAGTCGCGTATCCGTTCTACCTGGCTGGCGCTCTCACCGGCTTCGCCCGCATCTACGACAACGTTCACTGGTTCTCCGACGTCGTGGCGAGCGCGGTGATCGCATCAATCGTATCGCGAAAAGCGACGAACGCGGTACTGAAAGCCTGGGACCTGGAGCCGGGCCTCGGGAAGAGCGGAGATTGGCGCGACTCGAGTGACGCCCGCCTGCGCCACCAGCGCCAGACCGGTGTGCACGCGTCACTCATCGCGACGAGCACCACCCTTGGCGTCAACCTGACCTTCTAGTCGAGGGCCGCCTGGCCGCGCCCCGGTTCTCCCTCCGCGAGCTGCGTCCGCTACGCGCCCAAGGCTCGCTCCGGGAGATCCCGAGGTCGCCGGTCATGGCGGGCTGAACACAAGGTCAGTGCAGCCGCACGAAGTCCGTGACGACGGGTGAGTCGCCCGAGTAGTCGTAAAAACCGGCGCCGGTCTTGCGACCGAAATGCCCCGCCAGGAACATGCGCCGAAGGAGCGGCGGTGGAGCGTAGCGGCGCTCTCGGTACTCCTCGAACATGATTTCGGCGATGCGGTACAGCGTATCCGCTCCAACGAAATCGATGAGCGTGAACGGTCCCATCGGATACCCGCAGCCGAGCATCATTCCCTTGTCGATGTCCTCGACGGATCCGATTCCTTCCTCGTAGGCCCGAATCGCATCCAGGAGATATGGGACCAGGACTCGATTCACGACGAAACCCGAGTTGTCGCGGCAAGCGATCGGGGCCTTGCCGATGCCGGCGGCGAAGGCGAACGCTCTGTCGAACGAGTCGTCGGAGGTCGCCGGCGAGCGCACGACCTCGACCAGCTTCATCACCGGCACCGGGTTAAAGAAGTGCAATCCGACGAATCGATCTGGCCGCTTTGTGGCCGCCGCCATCTCGGTGATGGTGAGACTCGATGTGTTTGAGGAGAAGATCGTGGACGCGGGACACAAATCGTCCAGAGCGCCGAACAGCTCCTTCTTGGCGTTGATGTCTTCGACGATCGCCTCGATAATCAGGTCGCAGTCCTTGAGCGCATCGACCGTGTCGACGCCGTTCAGCCGGCCGAGGATGGTGTCGCGATCGCCGGCTGTCAGCTTCTCCTTCTGGACGGACCGATCGAGGTTCTTTTCTATCCTCGCCAGCCCCTTCTGAAGAAGTTCTTCGTTCATCTCCAGCACCAGGGTATCGATGCCGGCGGTCGCGACGACCTGGGCGATCCCGCTGCCCATGAGGCCGCAGCCGACGACACCTACGCGTTTGATTTCAGACAATTTGCTTCTCCAGTCCTCTGGTGTAGCAGGTCCAAGCAGGTCAATGAAAGGCGGCCGCCGGCGTGCGTCGGCGCCGGGATGTAGGGATTATCTCACTTGAGGAAGCGTTCCCGCCAGCTTCGATCTTCGGTTTCCATTGATCGCCCCGCCTCCAGCCGATCGAGGATGCCCTGAACGATCAGCGCCACGCGGGCGCGCCGCTTCTCGAACGACTTCGACGTGATCGTGACGGAGCTGATGATTCCCGCGGTCGCCCCGAGCCCGGCCCCCACTGCGATGAACGCAAGGTTGCCGGTCAGAATGATCCCGAGCGCCGTGGTGACGCCGGTCACGGCGGGAGCGAGGGCGAAGAACCAGCCGGTCGCGTGCTCGGCGCGCTGGTTCCGGAGGTCGACGATGATGGTGACGAGGGAGTGGCCCGGCTCCAGCTGCTCGACGAACAGCTCCACGCTCTTGGCTTTTGCCAACTCGTGGCCGTGGCCGCTGAGGTCGAATCCGCGCTGCAGCGAGCTCACAAGGCCACCGGACCTCTCCCACAGAGAGTGCCCGGCCCGCTGCCGGATAGGATGCAGCGTCTCGCGCTCCCTCAGGTAGCGTTCCAGCCGGGCCTCGACGTCTGGCGCGTCCCCCGCCACTACGCGGCTCTCGCGAACCAGGCCGGGTCCCCACAGACGGGCGGGGAGACTTGTCTCCGCCGGCATGTTCGGCAGCAGGGATTCGGCGCGCAGATCAGCGAGCGCTTGGCGCACGTGACGCGGGGCGAGGCCTACCTCCTCTCCGATCCGGACGACTTCCGTCTCGTCGAGCTCGAACTCGGGCGACTCCCCCGCGCGCGACTGGAGCTCCGCCGCGCGGCGGATCACGCGCTCGAGCTGATCGCGGTTGAGCGCAAGCGCTGCGCCCTCCCGCTTATCGGGTAGGTTTCCCACCCTTTCCTCGGAACCGGGCGGGAACTTTCTCACGCTCGTCGGCGGTGTCCGCGGACCCTGCATCGTCGCTGCCTCTGCCGAGCCGCGCCCGCTCGTCCGGGTCGCCAGCCAGACGCTTCGCCACCTCTTCCGACGCCTCGGCCAACTCGGTGCGGGCCTCGGCCGCCGTCTGGGCGCTACCGAAAATTCCCTTCAGCGGACCGAAGAGGTCGATCGGCAGCGGGAACAGCGTGGTCGAGTTGTTCTCTGCCGCGATCTCGGATGCGGTCTGCAGAAACCGGAGCTGCAGCGAGGCCGGCTGTGTTTGCATCAGCCGCGCCGCCTCGGTGAGCTCGGTCGCCGCCTGCAGCTCGCCGCGGGCATTGATCACCTTGGCCCGCCGCTCGCGCTCGGCTTCCGCCTGCCGCGCGATCGCCCGCTTCATCTCCTGCGGCAGGTCGACGTCCTTCACTTCCACGCCGGTCACGTTGATGCCCCAGGCGTCGGTGCCCTCGTCGATAATGTCGCGCAGGATGGTATTGAACTTCTCGCGCTCGGCCAGCAGTTCATCCAGCTCCGCCTGACCAATCACCGACCGAAGAGTGGTCTGGGCCAGCTGCGAGGTCGCAAACAGAAAATCCTCGATCTCGAGAATGGCCCGAAGCGGGTTATCGACGCGGAAGTAGAGGACCGCGTTGACCTTCACCGACACATTGTCGCGCGTGATCACGTCCTGGGGCGGAATGTCCATGGCGATGATGCGCAGGCTCACCCGTTCCATCCGCTCGACGCCGAACGGGACCAGAAAGATCAGTCCCGGACCGCGCTGCGGCCGGACGCGTCCGAGTCGGAACACGACCGCGCGCTCGTACTCCTTGAGGATGCGCAGGCTCGAGGCCAACGCCATCGCTCCCCCTGCCGCTATGAGTCCGAATATGAGTTCCATGACGCCCTGTCCCTTCTTTCAGTCAGAGACTTCTCGGTCACTCGGGATCCTTCGACTGCTCAGACCTCGACAATCACGGCGGCGCCCTGACCACCTCCGATGCAGGCGGATCCCAGCCCCAGGCCGCCCCCACGTCGGCGAAGCTCGTGCAACAGATGGGCGGTGATGCGGGCACCGGTCGCCGCCAGCGGGTGCGTGATGGCGATCGCGCCACCACTCACGTTCACCTTCTCCCGGTCCAGCCCGAGCTCGCGCTCGACCGCTACGTACTGAGGCGCGAAGGCTTCGTTCACCTCGATGAGCTTCATGTCGTCGAGCGTGAGTCCGGCGCGTTCCAGCGCCTTTCGCGACGCCGGAGCCGGTCCCAGCCCCATGATCCGCGGTGGCACACCGGCGACGGCCCAGGTCACCAGCCGGCCCAGCGGCTCGAGGCGGTTCGCGGCGGCGAAGTCGGCGTCCGCGACCACGAGAGCCGCTGCGCCGTCACCGATCCCGCTCGCGTTGCCAGCCGTCACCAGCCCGTCTTCCTTGAAATAGGGTCGCAGCGCGGCAAGCCCTTCCAGCGTCGTGTCGGGTCGCATGTGCTCGTCACGGGCGAATTCGATTTCTTTCCGCTTGCGCTTCACGGTCACCGGTACGACTTCCGCCTCGAAACGACCCTCTTCCCAAGCTCCGTGAGCGAGCTGCTGGCTGCGGAGAGCGTACTCATCGACCTCGGTGCGGGAAATGTCGTACTCTTCGGCCAGATTCTCGGCCGTTTCGGCCATCGAGAAACCGCAGTAGGGGTCGGTGAGAGCCTCCCACAACGTATCCTCGAATGGGACCGCCGGACCCAGCCGCAGACCCCAGCGGGCGCCGCGAACCACGTGCGGCGCCTGGCT
>JBFILW010000125.1:0-8173 GCA_041612005.1 Gemmatimonadota bacterium | reverse complement strand
GGCAGCCGGCGCGAGGAGCTGGGTATTCGGCTTGCCCTGCCGCAGCCGCGAGAGCTTCGCCCGTTTCTTCGCAACAGCGGCGAGCTCACGGTGCGCACCTTCGCGCTCCTCGGCACCCTCACCCTCGCCACCGCGATCGCCACACGGGTCGGCACTCTTCAAGTGGCGGCTCACCAGGTCGCATCGCAGTTGTGGCTCCTGCTGGCGCTGGTCGTCGACGCGCTGGCGGTGGCCGGCCAGGCGATGGTGGCCAAGTACCGGGGGGCCGGCGATCCCAGGGCGGCACGCGCCGCATCCAATCGTCTTCTGACCTGGGGGCTCGGCGTAGGGCTCCTCCTCAGCGCGGTCTTCTTCGCCCTGCGCTCGGTCCTCCCGCGTTTGTTTACCGACGATGCGGCGGTGCTGGCGGCGATCGCCGGGATCATGCCGTTCGTGATCTGGATGCAGCCGCTCAACGCGATCGTCTTCGTATGGGACGGCGTGTTTCTGGGGGCGGAGCGCTTCCGCTTCCTGGCAGTGCAGATGGCGCTCTCGGGCGCGGCCGCCGCCGTCGTGCTGTTCCTGGTGATTCCGATGGGCTGGGGTCTGAGAGGCGTGTGGTGGGGGATCGTGATGCTGATGGTCGTGCGCTTCATCACCCTGGGCGCGAGCTACTGGCGGGCGGGTCGGGCGACCGCGGACGGCTGATACCGGTCACGGCATGTCCCGGGCCAGTGGCCGGGTGAGGCAGGTCGGTCCTCCGGCGCCTTTAACCGAAATCTCCGACCCCGCGTAGACCCGGACAGTCGCGCCGGCCGCTTCGAGGCGACGCTTCGTAATCGGATTCCCGGCCAGCGCGATGCAGCTCCGCGGCGCCACCGTCAGCACGTTGCACCCCATGCTCTCGAACTCCTCGTCGGGAACCTCGACCAGCTCGATCTCGCGCTCCAGCAGCGCGGTGCGAAACAAAGCCGGAAGCAGGGGCGAGTATACGAGCGCCAGATCGGTGTCGATCGGACTCAGCATCGACATGAGATGGAAGACATCGTCCGGGCCCCGCCAGTGTGGGAGCGGCACGAACACGAGGTCGTCGATCGTGTCGGCCAGGATCTCGCGGAGCTGACGGATGCCTTCCTTGTTGGTTCGGTAACCGCACCCCACCGCAACCGTGCGGGCATCCAGCCACACGACATCTCCGCCCTCCAGTCTCCCTCCGCCCTCGATCTCGCCCACGATCGGAACGCCCAGACTCTCGAGGGCGGCCCGCTGAGCAACGGGTTCGCCCGCGCGGGCCGGCTTTCCCATACTCGCGAGGACCATACCCCGCGCGCTGCTCACTGAAGCGTCACGCGTGTAAATGGAGTCGAGGCCCGTGGCTTCATCAGGCGGCAAAAAGCGGCATGAGACGCCCGCAGCCTCGAGCATATCCACAAAACGGGAATACTCGTCGATGGCGCGATCGAGGTCGGGGGGGGCGGCGTAGTTCAGCCCTTCCCACTGACGATCGATCGCGTCAGGGCTGACAAACGCCTCGCCGGGACGCTTGAGCAGCACGCTTCGCAGCGCTCCGACCTCGGATTGGCCGCCCGCCGCGGGCACGCGTCCCGACCCAAGCTCACCGATCACTCTACTCGGTCTCCGAGCGCCGCCACGCCACCCACACGTAGACCGGAATCCCGGCCAGCAGCAGCAGAAAGCCCCAGAAGATCACGTCGGCGCCCGCCCCGGCGATCGCCCACAGCGAGTAGATGAAGGCAAGCACGGCGATGACGGACCGACCTTTGAGCCGCTCGCCCCGGAAGCGGTCGCGGTCTCTGATGTAGAGCATCAGCTCGGCCATGGTCGCGAATGTGTATGGGAGGAGAGCCGTCAGCGTGGCAAGGAGGATGATGAACGTGAACTGCTCCACCAACCCGGCGCCGAAGTTGAGCAGCAGGAGCCCGGTCACGAGGATGCTCGAGAAAACGAGTCCGAACACCGGTGTCCCGCGTGGCGAAAGGCGTGCGAACGCGGCTGGAAACACGCCGTCCCGGGCCGCCGCGTAGGGGATGCGGCCTTGAAGCAAGATCCAGCCGTTGAGGGCCCCGAAGCACGAGATCACCGCGCCGGCAGACACGAACGAACCCGCCCAGCGGCCCCACATGAGCTCCGCCGCTTCCCCGAACGGCGCGCCCGACTGAGCGAGCACGGCGGGCGGGATCACTCCCATCACGGCCACGGTGGCCAGGATGTAGAGCACCGCCGTGAACACGGTGCCGATGATCGTGGCCCGGGGCACGGTTCGCTCGGGATCCTCAATCTCTTCCGCCGGGACTGTGGCCGACTCGAAGCCCAGGAACGCCCACAGGGTCAGAGCGGCGGAGGCGGTCACTGCCGAGAAACCAGAGGCGCCGCTTACGTTGAAGGGCCGGAAGTTGCCGGGGTCGATGAACGCCAGTCCGAGGGTGGCGACGGCGATGAGTGGAAGGAGCTTGAGAACCGTGGTCACCACCTGCACCGACCCCGCCTCCCGGACGCCTCGCACATTCACCCAAGTGAGAAGCCAGACCGCCGAGAGCACGACCGCGGTCGCCAGCCACGGCTTTGCCGCCAGAGCCGGCGCGAAGTAGGACAGATAGCTGACCAGCGCCACGCCGAGCGCCGCGTTGGCGCACCAGATCGAGATCCAGTAGCCCCAGGCGACCAGGAAGCCGGCGAAGTCACCGAACCCGGCCCTCGCATAGGCGTAGGGGCCGCCGGCGACCGGCACCATCCGGCTGAGGCGCGCGAACACGAGGGCCAGGAGGAGCGCGCCCGCCGCCGTGAATGCCCAACCGAGGATACTGATTCCACCGAAAGCGCCGAGAGACGCGGGGAGCAGGAAGACGCCGGACCCGATCATGTTCCCCACGACGAGCGCGATCGCCATCCACAGACCGAGCTTGCGTTTGGGAGATGTCTGGCGCTTTTCTGTCACGGCATCCCCTCGGAGCTGGCTGGACGCCCGGGAAACTGAGCCGACCTGGCAGCCGTAGTGCTCAGAACCGACCGCGGCCGGCGGACGCCCAACCAGTTACCACCACGGAGAGAGTAATGAAAGCGCGCACTACGACACTGGCCTTGCTGGCGCTGCTGCTGGCGCCGGCGGCGGCACACGCCCAGGACGCTGCGCCCCACCTGCCACCAGACTCCATGGAGATCGGACGCAAGTACATCGAGTGGTGGTTCGGCGCCGAGGTCGACAGCCTCCGGGCCGCCATGACGGACGATATGCGGGAGCGTTGGACCGAGGAGCTGACGCTGGAGCGGATGGACCTGGTGGCCGAAAACGCAGGCTTCCCGACCGAGATTCTCGAAGAAAAGTACGTTATGCGGAACGGTATGCCGCAGTACTGGCAGACCATGGAGGTCGACGTCTTCGATGAGCCCTTCATGATCCGGTTCGTGATCACGCCGGAAGGGAAGATCGGCGGGATCGGCATAAACCCGGCCAGCGCCGCACCGGAGACCGATCCGACGGCCGACGAGCAGTAGCTAGCGGTCGACGGTTCCCTCCAGAATCGACTCCCGGATCCGGACCGCTTTGTCCGGCGCGTCCGGATCCTCGACCACGGAATAGGTGGTATTCTCGACGAAGCGGAGCTCCATGCTCAGCGTGATCGTATCGTCGCCCCGCCGCACCTCGACCTCCAACGGAATCCCGGGCGCTTCATCTCCGTAGCGGGCCCGGAACATCTGCCCGAACGAGTTCCCGCTCGCATCGACATCGCCGACGCGGATCAGGTAGTCGCCGGCCACGAGGCCCGCGTCCGCGGCCGCGCTCCCGGGAGTCACGTTCGTCACCAGGACGTCGGCACCGTTCTGGTCGAGCCCGACCCCGATGAGCGGGCGCTCGGTCGTTCGCTCCTCCAGCCGCAGTGCAGCCAGGGGTAGCACCTTCGCCCACGGGTACGCGTCCCGGCCATCGATGTATGCGGCCTCGAACTCGTTGAATGACTTCCCCCCCGAAGCTCGACTGACCGCGGCCCAGAATTGCTCCCCGGTGAAGCCCTCGCCGGCTTTGTAGGTTGACTGGTACAGCTCGCGCATCACGTCGTCCAGCGACTGACCGTTGTTGGAGGCGTCGCGGATCATGATGTCCAGTAGCAGGCCGGCCAGGGATCCCTTCGGATAGTAGATGAACGCGGTGCCGTCGTCCGGCTCGATCCAGGTCGACAGCGATGCGTCCTCCAGTGCCACGGGAGGCGTGTTCGATACCTGGTTGATCTTGCCGCCCGTGATCTGGAAGAAGAACTCCGCCGGCATCACCCCGCCCCGCACCAGAGCCAGGTCGGCGTAGTAGTCGGTGATGCCCTCGCTGATCCACAGAAGCGTCGTCGGCTGTGGGCGGTCGTAGGCGTACGGGACCATTTCCGCCGGGCGGAGTCGCTTCACGTTCCAGGCGTGAAACATCTCGTGGGCGATCACCAGGGGCAGGATCGGGCTGCCGATGATGCCAGGTGTGTAGATCCCGAGATGTGAGTTCTGGTGCTCGAGCGCGCTGGCGCCCCCGAACGCCGCGGGAAACACGGCCATAATCGTGTAGGTGCTCCAGGGAGTCTCCTCGAACACGGCCGCCATGGGTCGGATGACGTCCTCGATCTGCCGCCACAGCTCCGTGCGCTGCTCCCCGGCCAGAGCTTGCGGCGGGTAGGTGGCGAGGCGGTACCAGTGGCCTTCGACTCGGGAGCTGTCGATGTCGAACGCGCCCACGAAGGTCGGCATGTCAACCAGGTCATGGTAGTTGGCGGCGGAGTATGTGCCGGGCTCGGGCGCCGGTGTGAGGCCCGTCGCCACTCGCCAGCCCGGCGCGGTTCGGATCGTCACCGCGGCCGGGAAGTTGAAGCCCCGTCCCTCCGGGTACAGAAAGAGGTTCGTCCCGTTGAAGTAGGCGAAGTCGGGCGCGGACCAGGACATGCCCGTATCGAGGGTGTCGGCCCTGTAATCGAAGCGCACGGTGACCGTCTGCGATCCGGTCGGGAAAACGCGCCACGTATCGAAGTCGGTCTTGTCCCAGCGGATCACTTCACCGTCGGCCGAGGCAGCGAAGTTGATGATGTGCCGGGCGAAGTTGTCCAGCTCATACGATCCCGGAGTCCAGGCTGGAAGGGACAGCCGGACCGGCTGGTCATCCCCGGTGCGGAACGACATCGACACGGCGATGACCCCCCCGGCCGCGGTCGCGGCATCGTACGTAACCTCGTAGCGGATATCGGTTACATCCTGCGGGCTGTCCTGGTGGGCCGAGTGCGGCGCTCCCGCCCAGGGGGCAAGTACGAAGAGCGGCAGCATGAACCAGCAGCCGAATGTGAGTCCTCTCGTCATCTCGTGTCTCTCGGTTGTCGGACCCTGGAACGATCGTATGGGACGCGCCGAATGGCGTCTTCGCCTCAAACCCGTCACGACGCCGTTCCGCTGCACGACCCGGACTTGCCTTCACGCCGGTGGTCGCCACATTGGCACGCGGCTGGCGGGAGGCCCGGCCGCGAAGGGATGTAAACACGGTGACCAATAAGGGAGTCAGAATGCCGACCAGGGTGCTGATCATGGGGGCCGCGGGGAAGGACTTCCACGTCTTCAACACCGTATACCGTGGCCGGGACGATGTGCGCGTCGTCGCCTTCACCGCCACCCAGATCCCGGGAATCGAGGGTCGCCGCTACCCGCCGGAGCTGGCCGGAGCCGGGTATCCGAATGGGATTCCAATCGAGCCGGAGGAGTCGCTCGAGGCGCTCATCCGAGAGCACGAGGTGGACCTGGTGGTCTTCGCGTACAGCGACGTGAGCTATGAGTACGTGGATGAAAGGCGGCGTATGGTCGAGGCGGCGGGTGCCCGCTTCGAGACAGCTCCGACGGATCAAGTGATGGTCGCGAGCAGCAAGCCCGTGGTCGCCGTATGCGCGGTGCGCACCGGCTCCGGCAAGAGCCAGACGTCGCGTCACGTGGCGCGCACGCTGCGCGAGATGGGAAAGAAAGTGGGCATCGTGCGCCACCCGATGCCGTACGGGGACCTGGTGAAGCAGAGCGTGCAGCGCTTCGCGAGCGTGGAAGACCTGGAGCAGCACGATTGCACGATCGAGGAGATGGAGGAGTACGAGCCGCACATTCGGAACGGGATGGTCGTGTGGGCGGGCATCGACTACGAGGCGATTCTGCGTGAAGCGGAGCAGGAAGCCGACGTCATCCTCTGGGACGGCGGGAACAATGACACGCCTTTCTACAGGCCGGATCTCCACATCACGCTGGTCGATCCACACCGGCCGGGGCACGAGGTGAGCTACTATCCGGGGCGTGAAAACCTGGAGATGGCCGACGTCATTCTGTTCAACAAGATGGATACGGCCGATCCGGAGAACGTGAAGCTGGTCGAGGCGTCGGTCCACGAGCACAACCCGAATGCGAAGGTCGTGTACGCCAACAGCCCGGTCACGGTCGCCGATCCGTCGATTATTCCGGGCGCTCGGGTGCTGGCGGTCGAAGACGGCCCGACCCTCACCCATGGGGACATGAAGTACGGGGCCGGCGTGATCGCGGCCGAGCAGAACGGGGCGGCCGAGCTGGTCGACCCGAGGCCCTACGCCGTCGGCAGCATCGCCGAGACATTCGAGCAGTACCCGGACATCGGGACGCTCCTCCCCGCCATGGGCTATGGAGACGATCAGATTCGGGATCTCGAGCAGACGATCAATGCCTGCGACTGCGATGCCGTCGTGATCGGGACGCCGATCGACCTGGGCCGGATCGTCAACATCGAGAAGCCCCACACAAGAGTCACTTACGACCTGGAGCGGGTAGCCGGTCCTTCGATGAGGGAGCTGCTGCAAGACGCGATCGGCTGAGCGGCCCTGCCCGCGTGTTCCGGCCCATCCTCTCCAGGCAAAAAGAAGGGCCGGCGCGAGCCGGCCCTTCTTTCGCTCCCATCCGCCACGCCCGGGCGGACGCGGCGGTGTGACGGCTTACTTGATCGCCACTTCGATCTTCTTGGCCACCGCTTCGGGCGCCTTGGGGAGGATGATCTTGAGGACACCATTGTGGAGAAACGACTCCACTTTGGCGGCATTGATCATGCGCGGAAGCGTGAACGTGCGCGTGAAGCGCTCGAACGGCCGCTCCCGGAGGTGGAAGTTCACCTTTTCCTCGATCATCGGGCGCTCACCGGTGATGGTCAGCACTCCCTGTTCGACCATGACGTCGATGTTGTCGCGATCGAAGCCCGGCAGGTCCAGCAAGACGACGAAGGCGTTGTCCTTCTCATAGAAGTCCGCCAGCGGCATCTCACCGGTCCATCCGAACTCCGGCCAGTTGAACATCTCGTCGAGCAGTGCCGGCGCCATACGCATGGCGGCCGGGTTGCGGAAGAGGGTTGGGAGCCTGTTCCTCGTGGTCGCTAACATCTCAGCAACCTCCTTCTGATGAATGTATCTATCCACTA
The DNA here is from genome assembly GCA_041612005.1 of Gemmatimonadota bacterium. Classification (GTDB taxonomy): domain Bacteria; phylum Gemmatimonadota; class Gemmatimonadetes; order Palauibacterales; family Palauibacteraceae; genus JBFILW01. The sequence goes on along the minus strand of JBFILW010000125.1, from coordinate 744 downwards.
CACGCCCCGGCCCGTGCGGCATCCAAGTGGAGCACCGCTCCGGTCCGGCGACATCATCATGGGCTCCAGGCCGGCCCCATTGATGACTGTAGTCAAGAACTCCGCGACTGTCTGTCGGGCGTTTTCCTCGACTGAATGTCGGGATCTTTCTTACGGTGGGAATACCGGCCGAAAGCACGGGCCGGGCGCGCGGCGGGGCGGGCTCAGGCTCGCGTCACGGACCTCGGCCGGCGAGCGCGATGCACTCGATCTCGACTCGGGCGCCGAGGGCGAGCCCGTTGGCGCCAGCAGCGCTGCGGGCCGGCTTGGGGCCGGGAAAGTAGGTGACGTAAACCTCGTTCATGGCCGGCCACTCGGATATGTCGGCCATGAACACCGTGCACTTGATGACGCGGTCGAGCGCCGATCCGTGCCGCTCGAGAGCCGCTCGGATGTTCTCCATCGTCTGCCGCGTCTCCGGGACGATCCCGCCCTCGACCAGCTCCAGCGTGCCCGGGATCTCCCCGACCTGGCCGGACAGGAAGAGGAGATCGTCGACCCGTACGGCTTCCGAGAACGGCATCCCCAGCGCCTCCATCGCCGGGTTCGTGAGGTACTCGGCGGTCTGGGCCACTGTCACGCCCGCAGTGCAGAGGGACAGGCCGGCCATCAGCCCGAGTTGGAACAGGCGCGATTGGACGGGCACGGCTTGCCTCCTTTCGGCGTTTGGGTCGTGGCATTCACGACTGCGTGAATTCACGGGCT
>JBFILW010000124.1:0-8222 GCA_041612005.1 Gemmatimonadota bacterium | reverse complement strand
TCTCTCTCCTGGTTGTCTTGGGACGTGCACCGCTCGCGCGCCCCGATTATATAGTGGAGAACCACGATGCGCCGCCCCGGGGCGGACCTGCCGTGCAGCCGTGAGGTCCGAATGCGTGACACAGACGACGAACTGCGGAAGCGACTCACCCCTGAGCAATACCGGGTGACCCGCGAGAAGGGCACCGAAGCCCCGTTCACGGGGGAGCATCACGATCGCAAGGACGACGGTATGTACCGCTGCGTCGTGTGCGGCACCGAGCTGTTCAGCTCGGACACGAAATACGAGTCGGGCAGTGGCTGGCCCAGCTTCTATGCGCCGGCCAACGCCGAAAACGTGGCCATGGCCGATGACAACACTCATGGCATGCGGCGGACGGAGGTTCAGTGCGCTCAGTGCGATGCGCACCTCGGCCATGTATTCCCGGATGGTCCGCAGCCGACCGGGATGCGTTACTGCATCAATTCAGCGGCGCTCGACTTCGACGCCAGGGAGGACGGGTAAGCGATGGACAAGAAGCAGCTCCTCGGCCGCGAAGTCCGGCACATCGACATAACTAGGTTGGATGTGGTCGAGCTGGTGGAGGCGATGGGAGACACGGCATTTCAGGCCCGCAACCTGAACAGCGCCGCGCGCATCCTGGACATGATGCAGCGTGACAGCGAGTGCGTCGTGTTCCTGACCCTCGCCGGTTCCTTGATCAGCGCCGGGCTCAAGAAGGTGATCACGACGCTGGTGGAGAACAACATGATCGACGCGATTGTCTCCACCGGCGCGATCATCGTGGATCAGGACTTCTTCGAGGCGCTCGGGTTCAAGCACTACCGGGGCGATCCGCGCGCAGATGACAACCAGCTCCGTGAGCTGATGATCGACCGGATTTACGACACCTATATCGACGAGGAAGACCTGCGCGTCTGCGACGAGACGATCTCGGTGATCGCCGGGGAGCTCGAAAGGCGGCCGTACTCGTCACGGGAGTTCATCTCCGAGATGGGCCGCTTCCTGGGCGAACGTGAGGAGTACGCACCGTACCGCGATGACTCGGTCGTATATCGCTGCTACGAGAAAGGCGTGCCGATCTTCGTACCGGCTTTCACCGACAGCTCGGCGGGATTCGGCCTGGTGCACCACCAGTACCATGCCCGCGGGCGCATGGTCTCGATCGACTCGGCGGCGGATTTCCTCGAGCTCACCCGGATCAAGCTCGCCCATGGCGAGTCCGGCCTCTTCATGGTCGGAGGCGGAGTGCCCAAGAACTTCGTCCAGGACGTCGTCGTGGCCACCGAGGTGCTCGATGAGCCACGCCCGATGCACAAGTACGCCATCCAGATCACGGTTGCGGACGAGCGGGACGGCGGGCTGTCGGGCTCCACTCTGCGCGAAGCGGCCTCGTGGGGAAAAGTGGAGACCGTCCACGAGCAGATGGTGTTTGCGGAGGCGACGCTGGCCTTCCCGCTTATCGCCGGCTATGCGTATCAGAAGCGGGGCTGGGAGGGTCGCCGAGAGAAGCGGCTGGCCAACCTGTTCTCGGGCGTCACCGCTTCCTGAGGCGCGACTCGACTGGAAGGTGACCCGCCGGCCTCAGTGGTCGAGGCCGGAGATCGTGTACCCGGTGCCCGTTTCGAGCGTCAGGTAGAGCGTCGCGGTCCGGTTCTTCGGGCTGCGGGCCCGAGCTTCGCTGTCGATGGCCCGGATCTCGAGCGTGGCGACGGCGTCCTTTGCGTCCAGCCCCGCGCCGGATGCGGTGTCCATGCCCTCGATCGTGAGCCGCTGCCGTGCACCCGCGGCCGCCGGGGTCGTGCCCCCCACCTCGATGCCCAGTGCCCGGTGCCGGAATGTCCACCCATAGGTGATGTTCGAGGCGGTCCACGCTCCGGCCGCGATGCCGATGTCATCGAAGCCGACGCCCAGCACGTCCCCGGCCAGCTTCTCGATCTCCACGTTCTCGACCGGCGTCACCTGAGAGTACCAGTAGCGCACCGTGTTGTCGCGGCGCACCTGGATCATCCTGGCCAGCGTGTCCGCCGCCGCGGCCGGAAGATCGGCCGCCGACACCGCCGCCTCGATCTGCTCGTCAGTGAACGAGCCGACCAGCTTCGCGCCCCAGTACATGTCGCGCACGGTGGCCATCGTGAAGGCCCGGTTCGGCCAGTTCGGCTTCCAGGTCTCGGGCCTGAAGTCCTCCGCCCGCATCCAGCCGATCGATGGGTAGATCACGGTCGCGGTCTCGTTCTCCCAGCCCTGCGTGTAGAAGCCGAGCGTGACGAAACGCGCAGTGACCGCCCAAAAGTCGAAGTTGTACTCCATCCCCTCGCGGGGCGAATGGGGCCGGATCGTGCCGCTGCCGAGCGTGGCCGCAAAGTCGATCAGGTAATGGCGGAGATAGCCCGGATTCTCGATCCATACGTCCATCGTGTTGGCGAAGCGCATGTCCACGTGGTTGAGCCACGCCGTGACGGCCAGCAGGCCCCGGAGTTCGCGTCGGTATTCGTGGTAGTAGTAGTCGTTCGGGTCCTCGGACCAGCGTCCGTCGAATTGGAACGGCCCCTTCGGCGTCCCCGGCACGAACTTGCTGGCCAGGGCCAAATACCGCCCGTCGGGGAGAGGATCGGTATCGGCGAGCATCTCGTGCACGCGCTCCATCGTCAGCGGCACGTCCTTGCCGCCCACCCTGACCTCGGCGTTTTCGCCGACCTCGAGGCGTGCGCTGTCGAACACGACGATAAAGTCCTCGGGTGTGTTGTAGCCGGCGGCGTAGAAGAGACGCGAGGCGACCACATCGGCGGAGCTGGCCAGGCGGAGGTTGCCCTTGGGGTCGAACTTGATGATGTATCGCGCGCCGGTGGCATCCCGCACCGTGAACCCCGGCGAGATTCCCTCCGCTTTGCCGGCGATGATCGTGAGCGCCCGGCTGGTATCGGGGCCGCTCGTTGTCGCCGCGCCTCTTCGTATCTCCTCCGGGGTCATCCGCCGCACGGCGTTGCGGTGTTGAAACCACGAGGAGTCCACCACGTCGTCGAAGCGGGTGATATTTGTCGCTTCCTTTTTGTTGTCGCCGGCATACCGGAAGCGCGCGGGCCGGAATATCTCGCCCGCAACCGAAGCCTGGAAGAGGCTTCCGATCTCCCTCGTGTCCCGCCCCGGTGGCTCCTCGATCGGCAGGGTATCCACCCAGGCGATCGGCTCGGGGCGGAGCGGGGCGGGTGCAGGCGAGCCGGCGCACCCGCATACCGCCACCGAAAGCATCGCGACGAGGGGCCGGGAAGCGGACGTGTGTGCCAAGTCAGAACTCGACCGTCGAAAAACTGAACGTGAAGCGAGCTCCCTCGGCTCCGAAAGCCAGGAAGGTGACCGCTCTCACTCGATAGCCGAACACGAAGCGCGCTCCGAAGCCGAGCGAGGTCCGAAACTCTTCGATGCTGCTCAACGTCCGCGCCACCGTCGCCTCATCCCAGAACACGAAGCCCTCGATGCGGCTGCGCTCGTGCAGGTCGCGCCAGACCTCGTATCGCCACTCGGCGGTGAAGGCGAGGCGGTCGCGATCTCGAAAACGGTCGGTGTTGTAAGAGCGGAGCACCTCCGTGCCGCCGATGGCGGACAAGTACATGAACGGGATGTCACCGGCCTCGTTGCCGCGCATGACATCGACCATGGCGCGTAGAGCCAGCTGCTGTCGGTCGTTGAGCGGCAGGTACCCTTCGCCCGAGCCGCTGAGGCGAAAGAACTCAGTGGAAGTATCCTCCCCTCCCAGGAAACCCGCCCCGCCAAGCGCGAAGCGGGCGCCGCGCGGCTGGAACTCCTCGATATACGACAGGTCCCAGACCACGTTGGCGGTCGCCTGCGCGAACTTGGTCACCCCATCCCCGAACACGGGCACGCCGGTGAAGGGCCCCTCACGGAATGTCACGTCGTTACGCTCGAATCCGGCCCCGACCACGAGCCTGACCTTGCGGCCAAACGGGACCCGGCCCTTCATGGTGAAGAAACTCTGGTCCCAGCGGAACTCCGAATCATCGTCGTCGAGACTCTCGGCGCCGAAGCCCCAGAACAGGAGGGAGTTCTGGCGGTACCAGCCGACTGCGAACTCGACGTTCGTATTCCCCCAATCACCGACGAATCCGCCCCGGTACAGTTGCCAGCCCCGAAGCGTCCAGCCGGCCTCGAGAAACAGTGGATTGAACCGATCGAAGCGGATGGCGCCTCCGAGGCCGCTTCGCTGTCCCAGTCCGCCGAGCGCCGGCGTCAAGCCCCACGCTCTCAGGTCGCGGTAGACCTTGCCCAGTCCGCCGGTGCTCGGAGGCTGGACAGCCACATCGAGGAGCGCCGAGATGCCGTGACCGACCAGCGCGAGCGGAAACAGGACCACCTTGAAAGGGAACTCGATCACGTCGATGGCATCGGTTGGGCCTTTCGCGGGCGGTCGTTGGAGGCCCGCGCGAATCTTGTCGGCGGAATCCGGTGAAACGGGGCCTTCGGAAAGGACCTCGACGACCTGCGTCCGGGCAGGAGAAGGCTCCTGCGCGGCGGCCTGTGTGGGGCCGGGGCCGAGAAGCCAGCTGCACGCCAGGCCGGCGACCACGACGCAAACCCTACCTCGTGCCCGGTTCAAGCCGCTATTGTAGCCTGTGGACGCTGGGCTCACGTGCTCTCCGCGTTGCTCTACAAAGGGCAGGTCGAGGGCCGCAAACATAGGCCGCGCTTACGGCGCAGGCGAGTCATGCCGCTCTGGCGCGAGCCAATCCCGCGTGGCAGTCGTTTTTTGCCATATAGGCGTATCGAAAGCCGCAAACGTCCGTACTGACCGGCCCGGATCGTGCACCTCCGGCTCGGAGCATTCGCTCGCCCACGAGTGTATCACGCGTGGCCGCGAGACGTCGGGCAGCTTACATCAGTCTCGAAGACGGGAGCCCATTTTTGAGCATGGATAGAGATAAAGAAGCGATCGAGCCGGAGGCGACGATAGAGCCGTCAAACGGTGAACTCTCGGAGGAGGCCGACGAGCAGGGACCCGGAGTCCAGAACCGGCTCCGCATCCCCGTGGTTCCGCTGCGTGGGACTGTTGTCTTCCCATCCGTGGCGGCGCCGATCGCGGCGGGACGCGACAAGACCCTCAAGGGCATAGAGGCGGCGCTCGAGGGCGACAAGTACGTATTCGCCGTCTCGCAACGCGACGCCGAGCTGGAGGACCCGGTGCCGGAGGCGCTCAACCGGGTCGGCACCATCTGCCGCATTGCCCAGATGCAGCGGGTACCGGGCGGTGTTCAGATGGTCATTCAGGGTGAGTCCCGCGGCGCTGTTCTCGAGTACAGTGAGACGGACGGCAGGTTGGAGGTCGTGTGCCGGCGCATGCTGGACATGGCACCCCTCGACCCGGAAGAGTCGGCGTTCGCGGCACTCTACAAGGAGGTTCGGGAGCGGGCAGCCGAGCTCAGCCGTCTCCGGGGCGTTCCCAAAGAAATCGTCGACCACCTTTTGGGTGGCATCTCGGCGCCGGGCGAGTTGGCGGATCTGGTCGCCTTCTATTCGGAGCTCGATACGGAGGAGAAGCAAGAGCTCCTCGAGACCCTCTCGGTGGAGGATCGCCTCCGCAAGCTCCTCATCCACCTGCAGCGGCAGATAGGACTGCTCGAGGCGCAGGAGCAGATTCGGAGCCAGGTCCAGGAGGAGCTCGGGGAGCGGCAGAGAGAAATCTTCCTCCGCGAGCAAATGAAGGCGATCCAGAAGGAGCTCGGCGACGACACGGAGAGCGAGCAGATCGAGGATCTGCGTGAGCGGCTGCAGGAGCTCGAGCTGCCCGAGGAGGCGCGAAAAGAAGTCGATCGCGAGCTGCGGCGGTTGGAGCGCGTGGCCGGCGAATCTGCCGAAGCGCAGGTCATCCGCACGCACTTGGAATGGATCGCCGAGCTGCCGTGGAACGAGCGCACCGAAGAAAGCCTGGATCTTGGGCGAGCCGCTGAAGTTCTCGATCGCGACCACTACGGACTTCAGGACGTGAAAGACCGGGTGCTGGATTTCCTCGCCGTGCGGATCCTTCAGGAACGGCGAAACGGCGGAAGCGAAAGAGCCGTCGAGGCCGATGAGCAGGGTGCCACAGATGCCGATGAGCAGGATGCCGTAGAGGCCGATGAGCAGGGTGCCGTAGATGGCGATGGCGCGCCGGCCGAGGACGAGACCGGGCTCGATGCGCCAGGGCACGAGGACGACCGCACCGGATCGACCATTCTGTTCGTCGGCCCGCCCGGAGTCGGAAAGACGTCGATCGCTCGATCGATCGCGGAAGCCATGGGACGCGAATATGTGCGCGTCTCGCTCGGTGGGGCGCGTGATGAGGCAGACATCCGTGGCCATCGGCGTACGTACGTCGGGGCTCTTCCGGGCCGCATCGTCGAGGGCTTGAAGCGTGCCGGGACAAAGAACCCCGTTTTCCTCCTCGACGAGGTAGACAAGCTCGGGGTTTCGTTCCAGGGCGATCCTTCCGCCGCATTGATGGAGGTTTTGGACCCGGCGCAGAACGACTCCTTCGTGGACCACTATCTGGGAGTCCCGTTCGACCTCTCCGAGGTCCTGTTCATCGCGACCGCGAACGTGCTGCATCAGATCCCGGGGCCGCTGCGCGATCGTATGGAGGCGATCGAGTTCAGAGGATACACGGAGAGCGAGAAGCTGGAGATCGCCAAGCGCTACTTGCTCCCGCGGCAGGTCGCTCAGAGCGGGCTCGAGGTCGAAGAGCTCGAGGTAAGCGATGACGCGCTGCGCGAGATCATCGCCAGCTATACGCGCGAAGCCGGGGTCAGGAATCTCGAGCGGGAGCTTGGATCGATCGCCCGCAAGTCCGCCCGCAAGGTGGCTTCAGGAGATGCGAAACATGTGTCGGTCGATGCGGACGACCTGCGTGAGTTGCTCGGGCAGCCGAAGGTGCATCCGGCCAAGAAAATGGAGATGGACTCGGTCGGAATGGCCACCGGCATGTACTACACCCCGGTCGGCGGCGACATCATGTTGGTCGAAGCCAGCATCATGGAGGGCAAGGACGGGCTCGTGCTCACAGGCCAGCTGGGCGACGTCATGAAAGAGAGCGCCCGGGCTGCCTTGACCTTTGCGCGCAGTCATGCTGAGGCGCTGGAGATCCCGGACGAGATGCTGCACGATCGGGAGATTCACATCCACGTCCCAGCCGGCGCCGTGCCCAAGGAAGGGCCATCCGCGGGCGTGGCGCTCGCCATCGCGTTGGTGAGCGCGATGGGGAGCCGACCCGTGCGGCACGACGTAGCGATCACTGGCGAGATTACGCTTACGGGCCGGGTACTCCCGATCGGGGGAGTAAAGGAGAAGATCCTGGGTGCGTGTCGGGCCGGAATCACCACGATCATCCTTCCGGCGGACAATGCGGGCGACCTGGAGGAGCTGCCCGAGCACGTGTGCGAGCAGCTCACGTTCCACCTCGTGGAAACGCTGGATGAGGCGATGGCTCACGCTCTGATCGGCGCGGCGCTCGACAAGAACGGCAAGCTGCGCTTCGGGAGCCAGGGCATGGAGGCCGAGCCTCCGGTGGTGCCGGCCTCGGTCTAGGGGTCTTCAGGCGTCGGCCGTGGCTCCGTTGCTGCCGTGCTGTGCCTTGAGCTCGCGAAACTGCTCCGGCGTGAGCGCGACGAGGAATTCATACTCGCAGGCGTCCAGCAGTGAGGCGGCTCCACGCTCCTCGACCGAGCAGCACACCATCTCCCCTTCGCAGTGGTCGTCGTAGGTTAACTCGCCGTCGACGACCGTAAGGGGAAACAGGCGACAGAAGAACGGCTTCAGCTGCGGTAGATCAGGGTTTTTCATCGTGAGGATTTGAAGGACGCAGCGTCCGGCCTTGTTGAGGAACACGCAGCCGTTCTCTGTCGCTTCGGTCCCGATCGCTCTCCCGCCCTGAAAGTCCTGGTCCTTCTCGATCCTCTCCTCGAACCACTCGTCCGGGTCGTGGGGCTGGATGTCGTCCATCGCCGCCTGGATGATCTCGACGTGTTCGAGAATCAGGTCACGATGCGGCAGCGACATGTAGACTCCTGACTTGCAGCAGTAGCCATCACACACTTTCGCCGGTAGCTGGCTTGGATCGGCGAGACCGTACTCCAGCAAGTCGTCCGACACCGTGTAATGCCTCTCGTCCTCGTTCACATCGATGTCCGGCCGTTTTTTCGTCCAGATCGCCACGCGCGCTCTTCCTATTCCCCTGG
>JBFILW010000123.1:0-8261 GCA_041612005.1 Gemmatimonadota bacterium | reverse complement strand
GTCCTGTGGGCGCAGCAGGCCACAATCGTCGGGACTGTGACCGACGCAATGAGTGGCGATCCGGTCGCGGGTGTAGCCGTATCAGTCGCGGGAACAGCGAGAGGCGTGTTTACGAACTCCACCGGCAACTACGAGCTGCAGATCGCTCCGGGCACGTATACGGTGCGCGCGAGCTTTATCGGCTACGCCATCCCGGAAGCACGCGTCACTGTGGCCGCCGGAGCGACCGTGACCCAGGACTTTCAGCTCGAGATCGGCGGTCTGGTCGCCGAACCGATCGTGGCCATCGGCTCCCGGGTCGAGCGCACGGCCACCGAGACTCCCGTGCCGATCGACGTGATTCCCGCCACGATCATCGCGGAGACTCCGCAGCTGGAGCTGAACCAGATCCTTACCCTCGTCGTCCCCTCGTTTAACGCGTCGCACCAGACGATCGGGGATGGCACCGACCACATCAACCCGGCCAGCCTTCGCGGTCTCGGTCCTGACCAGACGCTCGTCCTCGTCAACGGGAAGCGCCGGCACACGAATGCGTTGACGCACGTGAACGGGACGTTTGGGCGCGGGACCGTCGGCGTCGACCTCAACTCGATTCCGACCGTCGCGATCGAGCGCGTGGAGGTACTCCGAGATGGGGCTTCCGCCCAGTATGGCTCCGACGCGATCGCCGGTGTGATCAACATTGTGCTCAAGGATCTGACCGAAGAGGATGGCCTACAGATCAATGCCGTTGCGGGTGGCAATCTCGCCGAGGGCGATGGCGAGCAGGTGATGGTCGACGGAAGCTACGGCTTCCGGATCGGACAGGGCGGCTACTTCTCCGTGTTCGGCCAGTACATCGACCGCAACCGCACCAACCGCTCAGGTGACTGGACCGGCGACATATTCCCGGGAATCAGCGGCGATGCGGCCACCAACGCGGAACTGCAGCGGCGGGGCCTGACCAGAGCGGACTTCAGCATGAAGACGGGTCAGGCCGACGCCCGCGTCGGGTTCGGTTGGTTCAACTCGGCGATTCCGATCTCGCAGGACGCGGAGGTCTACGCGTCGGGCGGGCTGTCGGTCCGGGATGGTGACGCGACCGGTTTCTTCCGCCTGCCGAACTCGGAGGCTCGCGTCGTGCCCGAGATCTACCCCAACGGCTTCCTGCCCATCATCTCGACCGGCATCACCGATGGCTCGGTGACCGGTGGTGTACGGGGCAGGCTCGGCGGCTGGGATGTCGACCTCAGCGGTACGTTCGGGGGCAATTCGTTCCAGTTCAACATCGAGAACACCAACAACGCCTCCCTCGGTACGTCCAGCCCGATCAGCTTCGATGCGGGCCGCCTCGGGTTCCGACAGGCGGTGGGCAACCTTGACGTAGTTCGCCTGCTCGATACGGGAGGCAAGCTCAAGTACCTGTCGCTGGTGTTCGGTGCCGAGTTCCGGGCCGAGAACTACCGGATCGACGACGGCGAGTTCGCTTCCTGGTCGCTGGGCAACGGCGGGCCGATCCCGGGCGTCGACTTCGACACCACGTCATCGGGGTCGCCTAAAGCCGCCGGGTCGCAAGTGTTTCCTGGCTTCCAGCCCTCGAACCGGGTCAACCGGAACCGCAACAGCATCGCGGGCTACCTCGGGTTCGAAAGTGAGATCAACGACAAGATCCTGCTCGATATCGGCGGGCGGGTCGAGAACTACAGCGACTTCGGCACCGCCGTCACGGGCAAGTTGGCGCTGCGCTGGGAGATCGCGCGCAACCTCTTCTTCCGCGGCGCGATCAGCAACGGCTTCCGCGCCCCGTCGCTGAACCAGATTTGGTTCAACAACATCAGCACGCAGTTCGTGCTCGTGGGAGGCAGTCTGGTTCCGGAGCAGGTGCTGACGGCCAACAATCTCAGCACGGTGACCAAGGCGTTCGGGATTCCTGCGCTCGACAAGGAAAAGTCGATCAACGCCAGCGCCGGCTTCACCACGAGCCCGATCCAGAATCTCTCGATCACCCTGGACGGCTACTTCATCCGGATCGATGACCGGATCGTGCTCACCAGCCGCTTCACAAACAGCGATCCCACCGTGGCAGCGATCCTGGCGCCGTTTGCCAGCCTCGGCGTGAGCCAGGTTCAGTTCTTCTCCAACGTGATCGACACGGAGACATACGGTCTCGACCTCGTCGTGAGCTGGGCCAAGCAGCTCGGCAATAGTGCGATCCTCAACATCTTTGGATCCGCCAACTTCGGAAAGACGGAGGTCAAGAAGATCAACGTGCCCCCATCTCTCCAGAATGTTTCGGACATCGACCGGCTTCTGTTCAACCGCGAAGAGCGAAACCGGGTCGAGACGGCTCTGCCACAGCAGAAGTTCACGCTGGGCACGCGCTACGAGCAGGGCCGCTTCTCCGGCCTGCTCGCGCTGGCCTACTTCGGCAAGATTTACTACCGCCCCGTGCTCCCCGCGGGCGTCGGGCCGAATTCTCCCAACACTCTCGACGAGGAGTTCGGTGCGAGGGCGATCTTGGACCTCGGGCTGTTCTATGAGCTGTGGCGCGGCGTAACGTTGTCGGCCGGCGCCAACAACCTATTGAACACGTTCCCGGCCGAGCAGTTGAATCCCGTTAACCGAAGCGGCGAGCGCTTCATCTACAGCCGGCGGGTCACCCAGTACGGGATGAACGGCGGCTTCTACTACGCGGGCCTGTCGTTCAACTTGCGCTGACCGGCGACCCGAGACCCTTTACCTGATCCGACCGGCGCCCCTTTCGGGGCGCCGTTCTTTTTTCCAGCGATTCCGCGAGTAACTCCACGCCAATGCCCGAGGTTCGGCGAGAAGAAGCGGGATCCAGGCCACGGCAAGGGTGTAAGGGGGTCGTTACCCATTAACTTGATCCCCATGCCGGAGATTCAGCTTTTGCGGAGACTTCGCTTCGTCACGCTGTCCGCCGCCCCCCTGGTCCTGTTCGGCTGCGGAAGCGAACCGACAGCGCCATCACCCCCCATTGGCGAAGTCATCGGTGACCCCATTCCCGAGCTCACTGCGGCCGAGCGCGCGGCGGCGAGTCGTGGACGACCGCTGTTCGATGCGGTATTCGAGGCGCAGGATGGACTCGGTCCGCTCTTCAACGGTTCGTCATGCGCCACCTGTCACATCCAGCCGGTGTCCGGGGGGACGAGCGACCGCATCATCCGGATGGCGACGCGTGAGCTGTCCGATGGAACCTGCGACGACCTCAGTCTGCTCGGCGGTCCCGTGTATCAGAACCTTCGCACCCTGCCTCTCCAACGGGCTGTCGGCGGAGGCATGGAGCGAATCCCCGCTGCCGCAACCCATCGCACCGAGCGAGTCGCGCCGGATCTGTTCGGCCTCGGGCTGTTGGACGCGATTCCTGAATCGACCATCCTCGCCCTCGCCGATCCGACCGACTCTGATGGCGATGGCATCTCGGGCCGCCCCAATCGAGCTCCCGACGGGAGACTGGGGCGCTTCGGACGCAAGGCCGTCGTGCCGACGCTGGCCGAGTTCAACACGGCGGCGTTCTTCATCGAGCTTGGAATCACGTCTGCCGCGCACCCGGACGAGGTCGGCATCGCGGGACAACCGCTGCCGGCGGGCACCGACCCGGCGCCGGATCCGGAGCTCAGCGCAATCGAAATCGCGCGAGTCGATACCTTCATCCGCTTCCTGGCACCCCCGTTTCGAGCCCCGGGCGGCGCGGCCGCCGATCGAGGCGAGCAGCTCTTCTCGAGCGTCGGCTGCGACGGCTGCCACGTGCCGACTCTGAGAACTGGAAGCAGTGCGACCGCGGCTCTCGCCAATCGCGAGGTCGCGGCCTACACGGACCTCCTGCTGCACGACATGGGTCCGGGACTGGTGGATGTATGCCAGGGACTGGCATCCCCCACGGAGTTTCGGACCGAACCTCTCATGGGGCTGCGTCTGAACCAGCTCTTCATGCACGATGGCCGGGCCACCACGATCGCGCAGGCGGTCGATCTTCACGGTGGAGAGGCCGCCGCGTCACGCGCCGCTTACCGCGGCCTTCCGGAGTCCGACCGCAATGCGTTGCTCGAGTTCCTCGGCACGCTCTAGGCGCCGGGTCGGCCCGAGCGCGGTCCGGAGCCTGGCGATGTCCTTCGGCGCCATCATAGCCGTGACTTCGACGATCGCGGCCTGCAGCGATTATACGGCTCCCGATCCCGTGCCCGGGCCCGGCGCCGGTGATCCAGTGGCCGGGCTCACGCCCGGCGAGCTCAATCAGTTCACAGCCGGGAGAGAGAGGTTCCAGCGCCTGTTCGCGATCGACCAGGGTCTGGGTCCCTTGTTCAACGAGACCGGTTGTGGCGCGTGCCATTTCGTTCCCGCTCCCGGCGGGAGCGGCGTGAGTGTGGAATTCCTGGCCACGGCGGAGCTTCCCGATGGAACATGCGATCCGCTCACAGCCAGCGGGGGGCCCGTGCTCCAGCGCCGGGTGGCCATTACGGTCGAACAGGCCTACGGCTTCGAGATGGAACCCGTCCCGCCCGGGGCGACCGCCACTGCAGAACACGCCACTCCCGACCTGTTCGGGTTTGGTCTCCTGGAGGCGGTTTCCGAGGCCGAGATCCTGTCTCGGGCAGACCCGAACGATCGTGACGGAGACGGAATCTCAGGCCGGGTCGGACGGACGGCCGATGGGAGAGTCGGGCGATTCGGTCGCATGGCGACGTTCGCCACCATCTCCGAGTTTACCGCGGAGGCGTTTGTGGTCGAAATGGGGATTACATCACCGGGCAATCCAGACGAAGGAAACGTGGGAGGGTTGCCCCTGCCGCCCGGGTCTGATCCGGTTCCGGATCCCGACGTGGGCGAGGACATGGTCAGACTCACGGCCGCCTTCATTCGATTCCTCGCCCCGCCCTCGCCGCTTCCATTGACCGAAGCGGGAGAAAACGGCCGACGGCTTTTCTCGAACATTGGCTGCGCCGACTGCCACGTACCGAATCTTCGCACTGGCGATCATCCGGTCGCAGCCCTCGCCAATCGGGACGTCGCGGCCTACACGGATCTGCTCCTTCACGACATGGGACCCCAGCTCGCCAGCGTATGCCTCGGATCCGCGTCACCCGGAGAAATGCGCACGGAGCCGCTGATGGGCCTGCGGTTGGTCGAGCGCTTTCTGCACGACAGCCGCGCCGGAACGATCACGGAAGCGGTGATACTCCACGGCGGTGAGGCGACCGAAGCGCGTGAAGCATTTCGTTCTCTCCCGGCAGCAGACCGCCGGGACCTCCTCGCGTTCCTCTCTTCGTTGTAGCCTTGAATCCAGCGCGCACGCCGACCGGACCCGTTCGCCGCATTCTGCTGGCTCTGCTTGTCTCGACCGGGGTCGCCGCGTGCGGCGGTGACGACCCGCTCGGGGCGGGCAACGGAATTCCCGACGTAGTCGGCGTATTTCAGGGGGAGTGGGAGCTGATTCGCATCCGCTTCGGTCCGTCCGATACGACGACGATCAAGACGTGCCCCGGCGTCATCGCGCTCGATAGCATGGATGCCGAGTTTTTCTTCGGTGACTTCACACTCCAGCCCGACACGGCCGTCGGGTGTGTCGAGGTCGCCGGCTCCGCGGTGGGCAAGGTGTTCGAGAACGGGACGATTCAGATCGTGACCCTCAACCCCGACGAGATCGAGGTGTTCATCGAGTGTCCTGCGAACGTCTTCGGCAACGCATTCGGCGGTTCCCAGAGAAACGACAATCTGTTCCTGGTTCGCGACGATGTGTTCGGAGCGTGTCCCGGAGGCCTTCAGCAGTTCGTCATCCTCTTCGAAGGACAGCGCTAGACGGCCACTCCTTTGCGCGCAAGAAAGTCACCCGCCGTCCCTTTTTTCAGTTTCCTGACGGTCCCACCGGCTGTCCTCATCCTCGACACCCTCCGATCCGAGCCGGAATCATGAGCATTCGCGCGCATTGCGGCCGTGACGCTCAGCGGTCCGTGGCTTGCTTGTCCCGCTGCTAGAAGTACCCGCGCCCGGCGCGGGGGGAAACGCGGCCACTGCGAGGTGGGAAGATGTACTCGATGTCGAAGCACACCATGGCGTTCATGCTCGTCTGGATCGTAGGAGCGTGCTCCTCGAACCCGCGACCCGAAGAACCGGTGGTCGCGGCCGAGCCGCTGGTCCTCGCGTCTGCCTGCCCGCCAGCTACCCGGTCGGATCCCGAGCTGGAGAGTGGCCGGAAAGCTCGCAAGACGATCCAGGACGCCTACCCCGACTCGCTCCAGGCCCAAGGGATCGGTGGCAGGATCGGCCTCTGGCTTCTGGTCCTCGGCGACGGCACGGTCGGCGATGTGACACTCGCCGAAGGGAGCGGACACGCAGGCCTCGATGCAGCGGCCATGTCTGCCGGCTGGTATCTGGAGTACGAGCCGGCGTGCCGTGAGGGCCGCGCGGCGGACGTGTGGCTGTACCAGGAATTCGTCTTCAAGCCCGAGAGCTGAGGCGTCCTTTTCCGGAGTCGCTCAGCGCCATCAGTGACTCGGGGTAGGGCTCGAAGAAGGACTGTGCGCTCAGGTAGGGATTGTCGAAGCGCACGACCCACGACCGCAGCACGCCCAGCAGGGTGCTCAGCGGCACTCTGCGCTCCCGGTAGCGAGCGAGCTCCCGCCCGAAAAACGCTTTCTCCTTCCGGTTGAGCTGCTTTGAGAAGTAGCCCGCCACATGCATCATAGCATTGATGTTCGACGTATACCTGGGCGCCCGCGCCATTACCATTCCGAGTCCCGCTGCGTATGCCTCGAACAAATCGGCTTTCGGGATCTCCTTGTGGGTGGCGACCAGGCGACCGAGCTCGCGCATGCGCGCCTGGTTATAGGCCATCATCAGCAGCTTGTTCTGCGCATGGAAGTCCACCAGATCTCGAATCGAGCCCGAGGCGGCGACGCGGCGGAAACGGGCCCTTGCAAACAGCTTCGTCAGGAAGTGCTCCCGAATGACGTAATTCCGGAGCCGGCCCTCGTCTTCGATTGCCGCGTTCGGGAACCGATCGACGACCGCACCCCCGAACATTCCCCGCGTCTTGCCCTCCGGAGAGCTGTGACCGGCGGGAGTGTAAGCCTTCACGTCGCGGATCCCACAGGAGGGCGAGCGGCTCTTGAGAATGAAGCCATCGACGTCCCGCACTCCAGCAAGGAACGAGTCCGTGAAACCGAGCATGCCCTCGGTCAGGTCGCGATCCGTACTGGGCTGGACCAGCCGAGCCTCGCCATTCGAGTCGATGATTCGGATCGGATCCCGCGGCACGCCGAGTCCGATCTCGACCTCGGGGCACACGGGCACCCATTCGACGAAGGGACTCAGCTCGGCGACCAGATCGTATGGGATTACCTGGCCGTTGTAGCGACACGCATCGAACTCGAGGCATTTACTGATCACGACCCTCGGTGTCTCGAATTCGAGTCGCTTTAGCTCGGGGCGGCTCACGGTCCCAGCCTGAATCTGGTTGTTCGCGTATTCACTCTCATCATGTTCGCCGAGTAGATGTCCATTATATGTCGTGGACAAACAATTGACAAGCAGTCTTACTGCGCGTATTCTAGCTAACGAGGTTCATCCGATATCTGGCTCAACGTAGATCCAAGCGGGAACGGAGTCACCAATGAGCGGGTCCAAGGCGCCAGCCCAAGCCGGACAGGACAACGACGCGTCCGGCGCCGCCGCATACGTAGTACTGGGCGCGACGGGGGGGATCGGAGCCGCGCTGTGCGAGCGCCTGGCCGCACGCGGCGACCATCTGACGATCGCGGCCCGCGGAGAGACCCGGTTGCAGGACTTGGCGGCCAGCCTCGGAGCGCACGCGATGGCCCTGGACGCTGCCGATCCGAACCAGGTGGTGGCTTGTGTTGGCGAAGCCGTCGATGTGCACGGACGCATCGACGGAATCGTGAATTGCGTGGGTTCGATTCTCATCAAGCCCGCCCACCTGACGTCGATGGAAGAGTTTAGGGATACGATCGAGGCGAACCTGATCACGGCGTTCAATACGGTCCGGGCAGGCGCGCGCGCGATGCTGAAGAGCGGCGGGTCGATCGTGTTGGTGTCCTCAGCGGCCGCCCGCCTCGGGCTGCCCAACCACGATGCAATCGCCGCCGCCAAGTCCGGTGTCGAGGGCCTCGTCCGTGCGGCGGCGGCCAGCTACGCGCCCGCAGGCATCAGGGTGAACGCCGTCGCGCCGGGCCTCGTCGACACTCCGCTCGCGAGCCGTATCACCGGCAGCGAAGCCGGGCGCCGGGCCTCGCTGGCCATGCACC
>JBFILW010000122.1:0-8292 GCA_041612005.1 Gemmatimonadota bacterium | reverse complement strand
TATTGGATCTCCCACGTCCCGCGCCATCTGCAGGCCTCGCACGACGAGCTCTCGCGCGAGCGCTCCGTCGCCGCGCCGTAGCTCGCTCTCGGCACGACCGGTCGTCGCCATCGCGACCAGCGGCACGTAGTCGATTCGGTACGCGAGCACCACGGATCGCTTGTACTCGTCGACCGAATCGTCGAGCAGATCAAGGTCGCGATAGGACATGCCAAGGTTGTGGTGGCTCTGGGCGAGTCCTCGCACTTGGCCGAGCTTCGCGTAGAGAGGAATCGCGAGGTTGTAGTAGGCGATCGCTTCGTGGCGCCGCCCCTTCAGGTTGGCCAACGCTCCCAGGTTGTTGGCCGCCCGGGCAAGCATATCCTGGTCCCCTTCGGCCTCGGCCAGCTCCATGAGAAGATCGAACCGGACCTCGGCATCGCTCGTACGCCCGAGCTCGAAGGCAGCGATTCCGCCAAGATTCAGAGCCTTCATCGTCCCGGCCAGGTCTGCGGCATCGCGGGCGGCCTCCTCGTACGCCTCGGCGTATTCGGCGAGCTCGGCCATGCGGCCGGTGTGGTACAGCGCTTCTGCGGCGAGGTACGCCAAGCGTGGGTCGGCGAGCAAAACCGGGGTGAGCTGAGATGCGAGCAGTTCCCGCAGAGCGGTCCACTCCCCATCCGTCGCTAACGCCGCTGCGCGGTTTCGGAGGGAATCGGAGACCGGGCGATCGTTCATTGCAGTGCAACCAACCGAATCAGATGGCCAACGCGTAGCGTGAGAAACCAAACAGCTCGGCCTCGACCTCGTCGAGAGCCTCGCTCTTCACGGTGCCGATCCTGAACCACGGGTCGCCGGGGTTTTCCTGGCGCCACATATCGATCTCGACCTCCAGCTCCGGGTCCGGGTCTCCATCGTTATCGATGTCATCGTCGGCTTCCGCGTAGCGAAGCTTGAGCCTTGCCGGCTCATTCGGGTTGAATAACAACCCGTTCGGCTCCAGGGTCGCAATGATATCCTCGGGAGCCACCTGAATCCGGATCGATACCGTATCTCCGTCCTGGAAGAGGGTGCCCTGCCTCGGGTGGCTGGCCGGATAGCGAAGAAGGGTTTGCTCTTCGATCTTCAGACGCAGAAACTCTTCCCCGGTCGCGCTCCCGCTTCCCGGCGGCGGCGCATAGAAAAGCCTCACCTCGAGATCCTGACCCTTGGTGGCGATCACTGTCGTGTCCGTGGTCAGAAGGGGCGGAGCGCTCGGCGCCTGCCGCAGAAAGGTGAGCTGCGCCTCCGGTACCGGTACCGGGCCCGGCGAGGTCGGCGCGCCGTCACCACAGGCGGAAAGCAGCAGCGGCATTGCCAGCAAGCCGCCGAGCGCCAAACAAGTCGTTGTCCTAATCGCGGTTCTCATTCCTGTCCTCTCTATCGAACGATCGCGTGCGCCTCGTGCTCTTCAGTTCCGCTTCGATGCCTCTCACGAGCGCTCGCAAGCGGTGCAACGATCGTTCCGTCTGTAACTCATTGTCGAATGGTGATTTGTGTCCATGGTCCACGTCGCGCGCCGGTACAGGCGTATCATTGCGCTACAGGTGTCGCAGCGATGCTGGTCCCGTCCCGCTGCGCGGGGGTTGTGTGGACCCGTCATTGCTCGCCAGCCTCCGCCCGTTCCAGCAGCCGGTACAGCCTCGAGCGGGTAATTCCGAGCCGCCTCGCGGCCTGGCTCTTGTTGCCGGCGCAAAGCTCCAACATCGCGAGCGCAGCTTCCATTTCGAGCTCATCGATCGTCGCCGGGAAACGGAGGCCGGACTCCGGCGAACCAGGTTCGGCACCCGACTGCGGGCGCGCGCTGACGGCCGACAGCGCCAGGTGATCGGGATCCACGGGAGCCCCGTCGCTGAGCAGCAGGCCGCGCTCGATCGCGTTCCGGAGCTCTCTTACGTTGCCGGGCCAGGTGTGTCGTTCCAATGCGGTGAGAGCGGCGCGCGACAATGTGGGCGACTCGATTCCGTACGATTCGGCGAGCTCGGCGAGGAAGTGACGGGCCAGCAGCACCACATCCCTCCCTCGGGCCCGCAGCGGCGGCAGCTCGATCGGAATGACCGCCAGCCGGTAGTAGAGGTCGTCGCGGAATGCTCCAGCCGCGACGCGAGCGGCCAGATCAACGTTGGCTGCGGCCAGGATGCGGACATCGACGAGCGTGTCGCGCACCCCTCCGACGCGCCGCACTTCCCGCGTCTCGAGGACTCGGAGCATCTTGCTCTGAAGCTCCAGGGGGAGCACGGCGACCTCGTCCAGAAATAGAGTCCCCCCGTCGGCAACTTCGAACAGTCCGGGCTTTGCGGCCCGCGCGTCGGTAAAGGCACCCTTCTCGTGGCCGAACAACTCGGACTCGAGGAGATTGGGGGGAATCGCCGCGCAATTGACCGCCACGAAAGGCTCTTTCGAACGCGGACCGTTGAAGTGGATCGCGCGCGCCAGCAGCTCTTTGCCGGTTCCGGTTTCGCCCGTGACGAGGACAGTCGCCCGACCACGAGGAATCACTCGGGATGCCATCTCGAGGGCGGCTTTGAGGGATGCATCTTCGCCGACCATGGCGCTGAAGTCGTACGAGTCACGGAGCGCGTCTCCGGGCTTCTCCTCCTTGAGCTGAGCGATACGCCGGGCCAGGTCGGCCTCGAGCCGGTCGGCGTCGACCGGCAACACATAGTAGGCCGCGGCACCACGACGCATGAGCTCGACTGCGATCCGGTGATCCGGTTCTGCCCCAACGACGATTGGCTCGGTTAGTCCGGAGCGGTGCGCGGCGTGCAGAAGGTCAACGGCGTGACTCTCGTTGCCGCCGCAGGCGAGGATCACGGCGGCGGTGCGGCTGCCCCGTACTGGTTGCGGTGCTTCGTTCAGCTCGAGGGTCAGGCTCAGTCGTTCCGCGATGCCTGCCCAGAAGTCCGAGAATGCTTCCGACGTTTTGATGACAACGAGCTTAATTCCTGCGTTCATGCGGGCCCTTCCAGCCGTTCCGAAAGTCGATGCAGGGCCGAGAGGAGGTCTGGCTTCGTTGTCAGAACCGGCAGCACGGGGTCAGTCTTCATTGAGCGTACCCGGCGGGGCACGCTTTTGATCGTATACCTGTAGATGTCGAGTCCCGAGTTCACCTCCGACCAGCGAAGCGGCGTCGAGACGCGGGCGCCAGGGTTGGGGCGGACGCTGTACGGTGCAACAAGCAGCTGGCCGCGCCGGTTCTGCAGGAAGTCGATGTACACCTTGTCGCCCCGCTTGGCGATCGTGCGTGTGATGGTGGCGATATCCGGCAACTCCGACACCACCACGGTCGCCATGAGTTGCCCGAGCTTCCGGGACTGCTCGTACGTGAAACTCCCGGCGAGCGGGATGAGCACGTGGAGGCCGGATGACCCCGACGTCTTCACAAACGCCGGCAGATCGATGTCGTCACACAGCTCATGAATGACTTTCGCGACCTTGATCACCGAGCTGAACGGCGCCTCCTTCGGGTCGAGATCGAGGATGCACCAGTCGGGTTTCTCGAGAGCACCCACGCGTGAAGCCCAGATGTGGAGCGGGATAGTCCCGAGGTTGACAATATAAAGCAGCGTCTCCTCATCGTCGCACACGAAGTAGTTGATGTCGCGCTCGGTATCGGTACTCCAGATCGGCTCGGTACGGACCCAATCCGGGACGAACACGGGCGCGTCCTTCTGATAGAACGACTTGCCTTCGATCCCGTCCGGGTAGCGGGTCAGCACCAGCGGCCGGTTCTTGAGGTACGGCAGGAGCATGGGGGCGATCATCCTGTAGTAATCGAGCAGGTCCCCCTTCGTGTAGCCTTCATCCGGCCAGAAAACTTTCTTGAGATTGGAGAGCTTGACGTCCTTCGGCTTCGCCGTCGACTGCGCCTGCGGGACGGCGGCCGAGACGCGATCCGGGTCGACGGCCGGCTCGGTGCGTCGCTCGGCATCGGGCTTCGGCAGCTCACACTCCTTGGGCGTCTTGTCGTCGCGGAAGTGGAGGAAGGCGGGGTGTCGCAGCAGACCCTCATCAGTCCATTCGCGGTAGCGCACTTCGGCCACCAGCTCGGGCTCGACCCAGTGGTGGCCTTTCCCTTTCGGGATCGGCCCCACGCAAGGCGGTTCGGAGCGCCTTTGTTTCGATAGCTCGGACGCGATCTGCTCGAGCTCCGCATCCGAGAAGCCGGTGCCGACCCGGCCGGCATAGGTGAGCTCTCCGTCGTGGTAACCCGCCAGGTGGAGGGCGCCGAATCCCACCCGTGATCCTTTCGGCTCCGTATAGCCGACGACGGCGAGGTCAGCCGTCTGGTCGGCGCGGATCTTGAGCCAGTTGGCCGAGCGTCCGCCGCGGTAGCGGCTATCCGATTTCTTGGCCACCACACCCTCGAGGCCCATCCGCGTCACCTGCTCGTAGAGCGCTTCACCCTGCTCTTCAAAGTGGTCCAGGTACCGGAACGGCCCGACCTCGGGGAGGATCTCGCGGAGCAGCTCCTTGCGGATCTCGAGCGGGAGGGGCCGCAGGTCGAAGCCTTCGACCGCCAGCAGGTCGAATGCCCAATAGGCCGCGGGCTGACTGAGGGCGGCGGGTTTGATATCGAGAGGGCGGGTGAGCCGCGCGCGTTTCTGCAGCCGTTGGAAGCTGGGGTGGCCCGAATCGTCGTGGACCGCCACTTCGCCGTCCAGGACCAGTCCGTCGAAGGGGAGGAACGATAGCGGGTGGGCGAGGTCAGGAAATGTGTCTGTGGCGTCATGACCGTTGCGCGTGATCAGCCGCGCGGAGCCGTCTTGGCGCGCGGCCAGCATCCGGTAGCCATCCAGCTTGAGCTCGAACAGCCAGCCGGGCTTGGTGAACGGCGCCTTCCGCGTCCGGGCGAGCATGAGCTTGATGTCTTTCACGCCGACCTGGCGTTTGGTCGCCTTCGCCTTCGTGAGCTTCCGGCGGAGTCTCGCGGCCCGGTCGTTCCCCTCACCCAGCTCCTCGACCGTGAGTCCGGAGAAGATCGACGTTTCCGGGAGCTCCGGCAGTGAAACCGACGCATCCAGACCCTTCTTCTCCCGGATCAGCAGCCACTCATTGTCGTTTTCGCCCTTGGCCAGCTTCACCAGGGTCCAGACACCACGCAGCTTGAAGCCCCGCAGCTCGAAGAGGAGCTTCCCCTTCGCGAGCCCTTCCTCCGGATCCTCGATCGGTACCCAGCGCCCGCGATCCCACACGATGACGGCGCCGGCACCGTAGTTGCCTTTGGGGATGACGCCCTCGAAGTCGGCGTACTCGAGCGGATGGTCCTCGACTTTCACGGCCAGCCGCTTCTCGGTCGGGTCGGGAGAGACGCCCTTCGGAACCGCCCACGACTCGAGCACACCGCCCATCTCGAGCCGCAGATCGTAGTGTAAACGGGTGGCTGCGTGCTTCTGAACCACGAAAATACCGCTGCCGACGGCCGCGACTCCGCCGAATGGTTCTGGAGTGCTCTCAGCCGAGCGTTTGGCCCGGTACTCTCTGAGGGTATCGCGTTTCGGCATGCGAAGTGCTTAATTTATGCCCATTCGGTACTTACAGCTGTACGCCTCGACGGGCTACAACGAGAACTGGAGAGCGGTTCATGAGCGCACGCCCCATGGCATCGGCCACCGTATCATTTGGCCTCGTCTCCGTACCGGTCAAGCTGTACTCCGCCGCCGAGTCATCCTCGCGCCTCAGCTTCAACTGGATCAACAAGGACACGGGCCACCGCGTCAAGCAGCGTTACTACGACCCCAATACCGGCAACGAGGTCGAGCGCGAAGAGATGATCAAGGGGTACGAGTTCTCGAAGGGGCACTACGTGCTCTTCACGCCCGAGGAGCTCAAAGCTCTGGAAGAGCAGTCGACCAATACGATCGACATCACCGAGTTCGTGCCGATGGCGGACGTGGACCGGCGGTTCCTGGACAAGGTCTACTACTTGGGCCCGGACAAGGGCGGCGACCGCGCGTACCGGCTGCTGAGCGCCGCGCTCAAGAAGACCGGGCGCGCCGCGGTGGCCAAGTACGCCGCGCGCGGCAAGCAGTACCTGGTCCTTGTTCGGCCGATGGACGATGGGCTGGTGATGGAGCAGTTGCACTATCCCGACGAGCTCCGCTCGTTCTCCGAGGTGCCGCTCGGCGATGAGAAGGTCAAGAAAGAGGAGCTCGCCCTCGCGGTCCAGCTGATCGACCAGGCAGCCACGGACGAATTCGAGCCTGAGAAGTACAAGGACGAAGTGCGCGAGCGGGTGATGAATCTCATTCAGCAGAAGATCGACGGGGAGGACATCACCGCCGCTCCGGCCGAGGAGCCTCAAGCGCAGATCATCGACCTCATGGAGGCGTTGAAAGCAAGCGTGGCGGGAGACGCATCGAAGTCCGGCAGTGGTCGCAAGCCGGCCAAGCGCAGCGCCAAGAAGGGCGCCGCTAAGGCGTCCAAGAAGCGCAAGACCGGTAGCTGATGCGCGCGACCGATGATGCGGGCGAAATGATCTCCACTTTCAGCACCCGCGAGGTGGCGGAACTCCTGGGCAGTTCGCCCGAGCAGGTCCGACGCCTGGCGCGAGCGGATTTCATCCAGGTCGCTCGCGGGCCACATGGCCGCTTCGTGTTTTCCTTCCAGGACGTTTCCGTCTTGCGGACGGCGTTGAGGCTGGCGGAGGCACGGATCCCGCCACGCCGCATCCGCGTGGCCTTGAGCGAATTGCGGCGGCAGGTATCCGGCGAGCGGCCACTTTCCTCTATCGCCGTCGCCGTCGACGGGGACGAAGTCATCGCGCGCGATGAGCGCACCGTGTGGAGTCCGGAATCGGGACAGACCCACTTCGACTTCATGGCTCCACAACCGGATTCCGGCCGACCGGCGTTCGACATCGTGCCGGGCGCCGAGACCGCCGAAGCGGCGGCCGACGAACGCAGTGCCGAGGAGTGGTACCAGCGCGGCTGCGACATCGAGGAAGCGGCCGGCGATGAAGCCGAGACGGCGTTTCGGAAGGCGCTGGCGATCATGCCCACGCATCGGGGCGCCCACCTCGGCCTCGGATATCTGCTGCACCAATCCGGCCGCCTGGCTGAAGCGGTGCTCCACTACCGACTGGCGGCGGACACGGACCAGGCCGACGGCCTCGCCGCCTTCAACCTCGGGGTCGCCCTCGAGGACATGGGGCGCCCGGGAGAGGCCAAGCACGCGTATCAGCGGGCTGTTGATGCGGACCCGGAGCTCGCCGATGCGCATTTCAACCTGGGACGGCTGTGTGACGACGCAGGTGAGCGCGCCGCCGCCTTCGAGCACCTGAGGCGCTATAAGCGCCTGATGGAAACCTGAGTGAGGGACCGGTGAACACCACCTTGCTGGTGATGACGATCGCGTTTGGAGTGGTGGCGACGCTGCTTCTGTTCAGCGGAGCGTCGGCGCTGCGTCGAGGGCGGCTCAGCAGCGCAGTGGCGCGCAGCGTATTGGGCCTCCTGGCGCTGGCCATCGCCGCCCTGGCCGCGACGATCAGTATCGCGACGCAGGGATACCGGGCGCTCACACACGAAGAGGTCGCGGCCGTGGTCCTCACCCGCTCGACCGGGGACGTGAGCTTCGAGGCGCAGTTCCTGTTTCCGGACGGACGACGGGAGACGTATGAGCTGAGCGGGGAGGAACTGTACGTCGACGCTCACATCCTGAAATGGAAGCCGATTGTCAACGTGCTGGGCTTACACACGGCCTACGAGCTGGACCGCGTAGCTGGCCGTTTCACAGACCTGTCCGATGAGCAGGCGGCCGAACGGACGGTCCATTCGCTGTCGACGGAAAAGCCGCTCGACATGTTCACGCTCCGGCAGCGCTACGCGCTCCTCAGCCCGTTTCTCGATGCCGAGTACGGCTCGGCGACCTTCGTTCCGGCCAACCGCACGGCGGAGTTCGAGCTGCGCGTGTCGACAAGCGGTTTGTTGATCCGGGAAGTGTCGGACTAGGGCAGCTCGATCACGACGTTCGGATGCGTGAAGTGCAACTCCATGCGGGCGGGACCACGGACCTCTGCGGCCGCTGTGTAGACCTCTGACTGCACAGCATAGTCCTGCGCTTTTTCCTCGACTTCTTCCGGTCCGATCTGGTGGGTCTTGAAGTCAATGATGCGGGCCACGGGCTCATCGGGTCTGTAGAGATCGAACTTTCCGACTCGCCAGCTCCGTGCGTCAGCCAAGTGCACGAACGCCAACTCCCGGTAGTTCTCACCTTGGACGTACCAGCGCCACTCCTCGCCCTGTAGCACCCGCCGGATTTCCTCTTCGAGTGCTG
>JBFILW010000121.1:0-8327 GCA_041612005.1 Gemmatimonadota bacterium | reverse complement strand
ATTTTGCATCACAGACACCGACGCATGATAACTGAACCTGCGCGCCGATCCAGCGAGCCGGGCTCGCGGCGCTCGCTGCTGCGCTGGGTGCTCGGCCTCCTCGTGCTGGCCTCCGCGGCCGGCATCGCGGTCGGCTATCTGCTTCCCGGCCAACCGGAGGTCGTCGCCGCCGACCAGTCCGAGGGGAGCCGATCCGTCTTGCTCGAGCCGGACGCGGACGGAAGCCCGGGCGTTCAGCAGGCGGCGACGCGCAGCCGGCAGGTCCCCGACGACAGTCGTCGCCGCACACCGATCGTACGGGCCGTATCGGCCGTTATCCCCTCGGTAGTCAGCGTCAACGTGGTCCGGACACAAGAAGTGCGGTCGCTGTTCGACTACTTCGTCCCGCGCGGCTACGAGCGTCAGGTACGGAGTCTCGGCTCCGGCGTGGCGATCGACCGGGAAGGCCACATCCTCACCAATCATCACGTGGTTCACAACGCGTTGGAGATCATTGTGGCGGATGGGCACGGCCGCACATACGGCGCCGAACTAGTGGGTGAGGACAACCGGTCGGACGTGGCGCTACTCAAGATTGAGGCGAACGCGGTCCCGCCGGCGCCCATCGGTACCTCTTCCGACCTCATGGTCGGCGAGCCGGCGATCGCCATCGGTAACCCGTTCGGGTATCTCCTGACCAACTCGGAAGCGACCGTGACCACTGGTGTGATATCAGGCGTCGGCCGCAACATCCTGCCCAGTGATCCGCAGGAACGGCTCTACGGCGACATGATCCAAACGGACGCCTCGATCAACCCCGGCAACTCCGGGGGACCGCTCCTCAACGCCGATGGACAGGTTGTCGGAATCAACTCCTCGATCTTCTCGCGTTCGGGCGGGTCCGAGGGGCTTGGCTTCGCGATCCCGATCGACCGGGCCATGCGAATCGCGCAGGAGTTGATCACGCACGGACGAATCCGGCGTCCGTGGGTCGGTCTCGACGTCGTCGAGTCGCAGGTGGACACCCTGCGAGCACCGGTCGTGCGGCGGGTGGCGGCCGAGTCCCCGGCCGGCCGCGCGGGGCTTCAGGCGGGCGACATTCTCGTGCGGCTGAACGGCGAACCGGTGAAGGGGCCGGTCGACTGGATCGTCGCGCTCTACGATACGCCGGTGCATAGCGATGTGACCATCGACTTTGTCCGGAGCGGCTCGGTGGAGCGCGTTACTCTCACGGTGGACGAGATCCCGTCCGAGCGTGCCGAGCGCGTCCAGGTGACGGACGGTCTCGAAGTGATCGATGTGACGCCCGAGATCGCGATCGAGCGATCGCTGACCGTCGATCACGGCGCCCTCATCACGAGCATCAGCCGGGATGCGAGCGCCATATCGGGGCTGGCCGCCGGGGACGTGATCCTCGGGATCAATCGCAGTGAGGTCACCAGTGCCACCGACGTGGCGGAGCTTCTCAGCTATTATGCCGGCGGCCGCATCGTCGTCACCTTCGAGCGATCGGGGCAGACTGTTTACAGCGCATTTGTGATTAGATAGGCTGTCCCCTCGGCGCGTACCGCGCGTCGCCCGGCGTCGAGACGGCGCCTTCGTGACCAGCAGACGGCCACTACAGGCCAGGCCGCGATCTTGGCTACCGATACAGGACAGTATTCGAACCCGCTGATCGACCGCTACGCCTCCGCCGCGATGGCGGGGACCTTCTCGCTTACGCGTCAGGCTCTTATCTGGCGCGACCTGTGGATCGCGCTGGCCGAGATTGAAAGCGAGCTCGGCGTACCGATTCCGGACGCGGCGATCGCCGCGATGCGGGCGGGGCGTGACACGGTCGACTTGACGCGCGTCGCCGAGCACGAGCGCGAACTCCGGCATGACGTCATGGCGCACGTGCACCACTTTGGCGAGGTGGTCCCCGAGGCGAGCGGCTTTATTCACTTGGGCGCCACGAGCGCGTACGTGGCTGACAACGCATCGATCATCCAGCACCGGGAGGCGCTGGGCATCCTTCGGCGTCTGTTGATCGGGGCCATCTCGGCGTTGCGGGATTTCGCCGTCGCCCAACGGGACCAGCCCACTCTCGGGTACACCCACCTGCAGCCGGCGCAACCCACCACCGTCGGTAAGCGGGCCTGCCTGTGGTTGCAGGACTTCGTATCCGACCTCGAGCACCTGGAAGCGTTCGACGCCGGACTGAGGCTGCGCGGAGCGCGTGGAACGACGGGCACGGAAGCGACGTTCCTCGAGTTGTTCGGCGGAGATGGGGCGGCGGTGGACGAGCTCAACCGCCGGCTCGCCGATCGCTTTGGCTTCGCGGGCGTCTACGACGTGGTCGGGCAGACGTACCCGCGGAAAGTGGATCAGCGAGCGCTTGGCGTCCTGGCCGGGATCGGCTCCAGCGCCTCGCGCTTCGGACACGACGTCCGCCTCCTGCAGGCGTTCGGCGAGATCGAGGAGCCGTTCGGCGAGCGACAGATCGGCTCGTCTGCTATGCCGTACAAGCGCAACCCGATGCGGTCGGAGCGTATCTGCAGCCTCTCACGCCACCTCTGCACGCTGGAGCTCGACGCCTCGTGGACGGCGTCCGTGCAGTGGTTCGAGCGTACGCTGGACGATTCGGCCGTGCGGCGCATCGCGCTGCCCGAGGCGTATCTGTCTGCTGATGCAGTGCTGCAATTGGTCATCAACGTGGCAAGCGGGTTCGTCGTCCACCCGGCCGTGATCGACAACCGGCTACGCCGGGCGCTGCCGTTCCTGGCTACGGAGGAGGTCATCATCGCGGGCGTGCGCGCGGGAGGAGACCGGCAGGCTCTGCACGAGAGCATCCGCCGGCACGCGATGGCGGCACGACAACTGATCGACGAGGGGTCGCCCGACAACGACTTCCTCGAGCGCGTGGCCGCAGACGCGGAGATCGGCCTCGGCGCCGAAGAGCTGGCGGCACTGGTGGACCCGAGCCGGCTGATCGGACGGGCGACCCAACAGGTGGACCGGTACGTGTCCGAGGTGGTCGACCCTCTGCTCGCCGATCGTGGGGCCGAGGCCGCCGTGGATGTGGAAATCAGAGTCTGAGAGCCAGAGCGAGGAGTAACATGGAAGCGGTGAGAGAGAGCAGCCTCGATCTTCCCTTGCTGCGCAGGGGGAAGGTCCGGGAGATGTACGACCTGGGACAGCACATTCTGCTCGTCGCCAGCGACCGAATCAGCGCCTTCGACTGTATTCTGCCGCAGCCGATCCCTCGCAAGGGAGCGGTCCTCACGCAAATCTCGCAGTTCTGGTTCGATCGCACCGAGAGCATCGTTCAGAGCCATTCGGTGAGCGCGGATCCTGCGGTGATCGTCGAGCACCGGCCCGAGCTTGCGGCCAGCCTCGATCAGTGGGCGGGGCGCGGCATGCTCGTGCGCAAGGCGGAGCCCTTCCCCGTCGAGTGCGTGGTGCGCGGATACCTGGCCGGTTCGATGTGGAAGGAGTACCGGGAGAGCGGCTCCCTGGCCGGCGAGCGGATGCCGGAAGGTTTGATCGAGTCCGACCTGCTTGAGAGTCCCATCTTCTCTCCGGCAACCAAGGCGGAAGAGGGGCACGACGAGAACATCACGTTCGAGAAGATGGAGCGAGTGGTCGGCATGAATGTGGCCGACCTGCTCCGCTCCATGAGCATGGAACTGTACAAATTTGCCCGGGACTTCGCGCATGAGCGGGGTATCATCATCGCGGACACGAAGTTCGAGTTCGGGAGCGCGCAGTCAGGCGAGGTACTGCTGATCGATGAGGCGTTGACCCCGGATTCTTCGCGCTTCTGGCTAGAGTCCGAGTACGCGCCCGGTCGGAGTCAGCCGTCGCTGGACAAACAACCGGTCCGGGACTACCTGGAGGGTCTCGTTGAGGCTGGGAAGTGGGACCGATCGCCGCCGGCTCCGGATCTGCCGGACGAGGTGGTGCAGGCGACGACGGAGCGCTATCTGGAGGCCTTCCGCCGTATCACCGGACATGAGCTGGCGGATTTCTAGACAGGAGGCACCAATCACTATTTTCGCGGTTGATGTGCGGATCACCCCCCGTTCGGGGATTCTGGATCCCGTCGGGGAGACGATCGGCCGGGCCCTGGCAGACCTCGGCTATGAGGGCGTCGGTCGAGTACACGCGGGACGCCTGATCAGCTTCGAGCTCGAGGCCACCGACGCCGACTCGGCTCGCGCGACCGTCACCGAGATGTGCGAAAAGCTGATCGCCAACCCGGTCATCGAAGACTACGCCATCCGGGTGCGGCCGGCCGCCACGGAGGCGGAGATCGCATGAAGATCGGGATCGTGCGCTTCCCCGGTTCAAACTGCGACGAGGATTGTCACCGCGCCGTCAGCGAGGTGCTGCAGGGTGAGGCGACCTTTCTTTGGCACAAGACGCATGACCTGCAGGACGCCGACGTGATCATCCTGCCGGGAGGTTTCTCCTACGGCGATTACCTGCGGGCCGGCGCGATCGCGCGCTTCAGCCCCATCATGCGCGAGGTGATCGAGTTCGCCAACGGGGGTGGTCCCGTGCTCGGCGTCTGCAACGGTTTCCAGGTCCTGTGTGAGGCGCGGCTGCTGCCCGGCGCCCTGATGCGGAACCAGGATCTCCGCTTTCACTGCCACCCGGTTCGGGTGCGGGTGGAGCACACGGACACGCCATTCACCAGCGCGTACGAAGCGGGTCGCGTTCTCACCATGCCTATCGCGCACGGTGAAGGACAGTTCGTGGCGCAGGCCGATACACTCCGGGATCTGGAAGAGAGCCGTCGAGTCATCTTCCGCTACGTCGACGCCAGCGGCGAGCCGACTGCCGAGGCGAATCCGAACGGCTCCGCCAACAATATCGCCGGCATATGCAGCGCGGGCCGCAACGTGGTCGGGCTGATGCCCCACCCGGAGCGAGCCGTGTCGGAGCTCCTGTCGTCGGAGGACGGCATCGGGGTGTTCCGCTCGGCGCTCGCGGCGGGCGTGGGAGCGGGCGGATGAGCGACGGAACCGCGATCATGGCCGAGCGCGCGATCGCAATCACGCCGGAGCTGGTCGAGGAGCACGGCCTCTCCGGGCAGGAGTACGAGCAGATCGTCGAGATCCTGGGACGCGAGCCGACCTTCCCAGAGCTTGGCGTGTTCAGCGCCATGTGGTCGGAGCACTGCGGGTACAAGAACTCGCGGCCGTTGCTCCGCACCCTGCCCACCGAGGGACCATTGGTCATTCAGGGACCCGGCGAGAACGCTGGCGTGATCGATGGCGGCGAGGGCTGGGCGGTCGCCTTCAAGATGGAGTCGCACAACCACCCCTCCGCCGTCGAGCCGTACCAGGGCGCGGCGACGGGCTCGGGCGGGATCCTGCGCGACGTGTTCACGATGGGAGCGCGACCGATCGCCGTCTTTGACAGCCTTCGTTTCGGCTCTCTGGACTCGGCCCGCTCACGTTACCTGCTGGACGGCGTTGTGCGCGGTGTCGGCGACTACGGCAACTGTGTCGGCATACCGACCGTGGGCGGCGAGGCAGTGTTCGACCCGGTGTACGAGAAGAATCCCCTCGTCAACGTGATGTGCGTGGGAGTCCTGCGGAAGGAAGGTCTGATCCGAGGAACGGCCGAGGGCATCGGCAATCCGGTCATGGCCGTGGGAGCGAGCACCGGTCGGGACGGCATCCACGGCGCCACCTTCGCCTCTGCCGAGCTGGACGACGCAGCCATGGACAGACGGCCGCAGGTACAGGTCGGCGACCCGTTCACCGAGAAGCTCCTGCTCGAAGCGAGCCTGGAACTCATCGAGCGGGACCTGCTGCTCGGCATCCAGGACATGGGCGCTGCTGGCCTGACATCGAGCGCTACCGAGAT
Organism: Gemmatimonadota bacterium; assembly: GCA_041612005.1. Taxonomy (GTDB): domain Bacteria; phylum Gemmatimonadota; class Gemmatimonadetes; order Palauibacterales; family Palauibacteraceae; genus JBFILW01. The sequence goes on along the minus strand of JBFILW010000121.1, from coordinate 2,489 downwards.
GGCGGCTCGGAGCGGAAACGGGATCGAGATTGACATTGACCTCGTCCCGACCCGCGAGCCGGGGATGACCCCGTACGAGATCCTCCTCTCCGAGTCGCAGGAGCGCATGCTGCTGGTCGCGCGGCCCGAAGCCGAGGACACGGTTCGTGAAGTGCTCAACAAGTGGGACCTGCACGCGGCGACGATCGGTCGCGTGACCGACGACGGCCTGTTCCGGGTTCGGCAGGGTCCGGACGTGGTGGTCGAGATTCCCGTGATCCCGCTGGTCGACGAGTGTCCGACGTACACCCGTGACGGGATCGAGGACCCGGCGATCGTCGAGCTCCGCAACGCAGACCTGTCTCGCTATTCGAGCCTCGAAAGCGACGACGAAGCGTCGCGCGCGCTGCTCACGTTGCTCGATTCGCCGACCATCGCTTCGCGACGCTGGATCTACGAGCAATACGATACCAGCGTGCAAACGAATACGGCGGTCGGTCCGGGCTCGGACGCCGCGGTGCTGCGACTGGGTGACACGACGCGCGGAATCGCGGCCGCGGTGGACGGCAACGGCCGCTACGTCTACCTGGAGCCCCGCCCCGGAGGCCAAATCGCTGTCGCCGAGGCGGCCCGCAACGTTGCTTGCTGCGGTGCGCGACCCGTAGCAATCACCAACTGCCTCAACTTCGGCAATCCTCTCGGCCCCGCCGTCTACTACCAGCTCAGCGAGGCAGTCGGCGGTATTGGCGAGGCGTGTCGGGCGCTCGAGACACCGGTCACGGGCGGTAACGTGTCGCTGTACAACGAGACGCCGTCCGGCCCGATCTACCCGACGCCGGTGATCGGGATGATCGGGATCCTCGAGTCGATCGACGACCGCGTGCCCTCCTACTTCCAGCGGCCCGACACCGACGTGCTGCTGATCGGCCGGACGCGCGAAGAGATCGGCGCATCCGAGTATCTGGCTGCATGCCACGGCAAGGTCGCGGGTCCGCCCCCCCAGATCGATCTCGACGAGGCCGCGCGGCTGGTCGAGTTCCTGGTCGGCGCGGCGCGTGCCGGTCTGTCGCTGTCGGCGCACGACTGCTCGGACGGCGGCCTCGCCGTCGCGCTCGCCGAGTGTGCGATTCTGGCGACAGGCGGCCCGCTCGGTCTCGAGGCCTCGGTGGAGAGTGAGGCCAGCGTGGCCGCCACCCTGTTCGGGGAATCACAGTCGCGCGTCGTAATGAGCTGCGATTCGGGCGATACCGACGCTCTCATCGCGCTGGCCCAGAAACACGACCTCGCCGTGGCCCGGCTCGGAACCGTACGGAAGGCGAAGGACCGTTTCGTCGTGAGCACCGGTGAGCGGACGATCGATCTCGCACCAGGTGACATGAGAGACGTGTACGATGCCGCTCTGCCCCGCCGGATGCAGAGCCAGCTCGGATTGACTGGATGAGCAACATGGGTCTCGACAGACATTTTCCCGTTCTCGATTCCGGGGATCGGCTCCGTGAAGAGTGCGGCGTCTTCGCGGTCAGCGGCTCCGAAAGTGCGGGACGACTCACCTTTCTCGGCCTCTACGCCCTCCAGCACCGCGGCCAGGAATCCGCTGGGATCGTGACGATGGACCGTGAGCTCGGGGCCAGGTCCCACAAGGGGATGGGGCTGGTGAGCGAAGTCTTCGACGAGGGCGCCATCAGCCGCCTGACCGGTGACACGGCACTGGGCCACGTCCGGTACTCGACGGCCGGCTCTTCGGCCCTGCGCAATGCCCAGCCGGTCCTGGTCAATTACCGACACGGCGATCTTGCCCTCGCCCACAACGGCAACCTCACCAATGCCTGCGAACTGCGCGAAGAGCTGAGCGCGCAAGGCGCCATCTTCCAAACCGACAGTGACACGGAAGTTGTGATCCACCTGATCGCGCGTTCCGGTGACAACGAAGAAGCCGACCGCGTCATGGGGGCGCTGGCGCGCATCACGGGCGCCTTCTCGCTCGTGCTGTCCGCCGGGGACACGTTGTATGCGGCGCGAGATTCGCGTGGGTTTCGACCCCTGGTCCTCGGCCGCCGAGGCGACGCAGCCGTCGTTTCGTCCGAGAGCTGTGCCCTGGATATCATCGGCGCTGATTTCGTGCGGGACATCGAGCCCGGAGAGGTGCTGAAGATCCGGCATGGCGTCGTGGAGGCGGTCGGGCAATTGGAGCCGGCGGCCGCGGCACCATGTCTGTTCGAGCTCGTCTATTTTTCGAGACCGGATTCGCAGGTGTGGGGACTGAGCGTCGACGCGGCGCGGCGCGAGTTCGGACGGCAGCTGGCTCGCGAGCATCCGGTCGAGGCTGACTGCGTGTTCTCGGTGCCGGACTCATCCAACTCGGCGGCGCTCGGCTACGCCGAGGAATCGGGGATCCCGCTCGAGCTGGCGCTGATCCGGAACCACTACGTAGGTCGGACATTCATTCACCCGACGCAGGCCGGCCGCGACTTCAAAGTCCGGGTGAAGTACAACCCGGTCGCCGAGGTCAT
>JBFILW010000120.1:0-8393 GCA_041612005.1 Gemmatimonadota bacterium | reverse complement strand
TCCGAAGCGACGATCGTCGTCGCCGGCGGTCGAGGCCTGCAGGACCCGGAGAACTGGGGGATGCTCGATGACCTCGTTGACGCCCTCGGTACCGATGCTACGATAGGCGCCAGTCGAGCGGTGGTCGACTCGGGTTGGCGGCCCCACTCCGAGCAGGTCGGTCAGACCGGGAAAGTCGTCTCGCCGAGTCTCTACTTCGCGATCGGCATCAGCGGGGCGATCCAGCACCTGGCTGGAATGCGCACCGCGAAGGTCATTGTGGCGGTCAACAAGGACCCGGACGCGCCGATCTTCAACGTGGCCGACTATGGGATCGTCGGTGATCTGTTCGAGGTGGTCCCGCTGATGGCCGAGGAGATCCGGAAGGTAAGGAACTCCGGCTAGGCCATCCCCTCGGCTGCGGGCGCGCCGAGCCGCTTCTGGACGCACCGGGCGAAGCGTCCGAGGATGAGGTCCGCGAGGCCATGGAAAAGGCCGAGCCGGCCGACCAGCGCCAGGGCTCCCGAGAGGCGAAAGGTCTGCGCGACATCGACCCGGGTCATCCCGCTCTCCAGCGGCGTCAGGAAGCTCGTCATCTTCAGCTGCGCGGTCGCCGACGGGCGCCGACTCTCGGCCTCGCCCGACAACTCGGCGCGGTAGCTCTCGGAGTCAAGCCGGTCGAAATGAATCACGCCCCGAAGCGTCGCCACCAGTGGACCCGCGCTGATTCCCACCTCACCCTCAAAGCTCCTCTCGTCGATCATGCGGACCAACCGCGCCCCCGGCATGCAGGGTACGAAGAGCTCGGGGTCGGTGAGGAAGCTCCACACCTCATCGGCCGCACGCTCGACGTCGAACTGGTTGTGAATCTCGATCGACATGCTCGGGAAGCTGTGTGCGCGACGGGCGATGGTCAATCGGAAACCCGATCAGACCGAGCCGAACGCTTGGCTTGGCCATGCCCCGAACCCTAAGGTGTGGCATGAGTCTGAGCGAAGTGATGGATGCACTGAACGATTGGGCCGCGGCGGGCAAGACCGCCGCCGTCGCCACCCTCGTGAACGTGCGTCGGTCCGCACCCAGACCACCGGGAGCCCGTCTGGCCGTGAGCGAAGACGGAGATGTCACCGGCTCCATATCCAGCGGCTGCGTGGAGGGCGACCTGTTCGAGCGGCTGAAGGATGTGATCGCCGACGGTCGACCGCGCCTGACCGAGTACGGCATCAGCGATGAGATGGCAGCCGGTGTCGGTCTTCCATGCGGTGGTGAGATCGAGGTTCTCCTGACTCGGCATGACGCCACCGATCCGGTATGGCAGCGCCTCGCAGATACGGTGCGTACCGGCAATTCTGCCGTGCTCGTCGTGAGCCTGGGCGATGAGGGCCCGGGAACGGGAGCCGCTGGCCAAGCGCAACTCGTGTCCTCGAACAGCGACAAGATCGGGAGTCTGGGGACTGACGAGCTCGAGCGAGAGGTCGAGCTCGCGATCGCACCACTGTTCGATCACGGTGGAACCGCAGTGCTGGAACTGTCGGGTCAACGGCTGTTCGCGGAAGCTTTCCTGCCTCCACCGCGCCTGGCGATCGTCGGAGCGTCACCGATTGCCGAGGCCCTCTGCCACCTGGCAGCCTGGGCATCCATCGATGTCACCGTCATCGATCCACGAGAGGTGCTCACCGGTAGCGGTCGCTTTCCCGATGCCACTCAGGTGCTCAACGAGTGGCCCGAGGAGGGCCTGGCCCACGCCGGACTCGATCGCTGGCTTAACGTCGTCGTTCTGTCTCACGATCAGAAGCTGGACGTACCGGCGCTGGCCGCCGCTCTTCGCGCCGGCTGCCTCTACATCGGACTCTTGGGGGGGAAGAGGACGCAACGCAACCGGCGGGATGCCCTGGCGCAGATGGGCTTTGGCAAGGAAGATCTGGATCGCATCCGGGGCCCCGTTGGGCTCGATATTGGTGCACGCGGCCCACGCGAAATCGCCGTCTCGATCATGGGCCAGCTCATTGCCGTCCAACGCGGGGCCCGGCCCTGAGTCGATTATGAGCGACTGTCACGCAGCCGCGGTGATCTTGGCGGCTGGCGCTTCGACTCGGCTGGGTGGCTCTCCGAAGGCTCTGCTTCCGTTCGCCGGCTGTACGATCATCGAGACCGTGCTCGCGAAAGCCAGACAGGCGGGGTTGGGTCCGTTGGTCGTAGTCGTGGGAAGCGATGGTGATACCGTTCGAGCTACGCTGAATCGGTCCCTGAAGTTTCGCGTCCGGGTGGTCGCCAATCCGCACTTCCCGCAAGGTATTGCCGGCTCGGTGGCGGCTGGAGTCGGCGCCGTGGCGACCGAGGACGTGGAAGCGGTAGCCGTGCTACTCGCCGACGAGCCTGGTATCGAGGTCGATTCGATCCGCCACGTTGTCCGGGAGTGGTGTCAGATGCGACCGGCGGCCATACGGGCGATGTACTTGGACAGGCCCGGTCATCCCGTAGTTCTGTCGCGCTCGGTCTTCGCGCTAGTGACAGGTCTGCCACCCTCGGCGAGAGTGCTTCCCGCGCTGACTCGGGCCGGCCGCGAGGTCGGTACCGTGACTCTCGCTTCCAGGGCGCCGATCGACGTGGATACGGCTGAGGACTACCAGCTGGCGCTCAGGCGCTCGCCGCAGGCTCCGTCTGTGCCCGCCGGAACGTTTCCAGACGCTGCCGCGCCTCACGAATTTCCGCGTCGGTGAAGAGGCCGCGCTGCTGCGCATCGAGCAACATGTCGAGCTGGTCCTCGGTGATCAGGCCCATCGCGACCGCCAGCTCGCCAAAGCGCTTGCCGGGCTGCTGACGCTGCTCCATGAGTACCCTCGCCACCGCCTCGGGCTCCATCACGTCGCGAACGATTGCGACGGTTCCCAGCATGAAGTGACGCGGGATGGCGACGTCCTTCAACGAGGGTCCCGACGGCTGGGCCACAGCATCCTCGTGAGCCGGCTGATCCCGCTCTTCCGCGACCAGCTCGTCTCCGCTCGTCAACTCCGGATGCGCGTCGTCGGATTCGAGCGACACCTGCGCGTTTCGACCGTTGTGCTTGCCCGCTTCACCGGGAAGCTCGGTGGCCGCACTCAGGTCGGCAGGAGATTCGGCCTCCAGCCCCATACGGGTGAGGTCTGCCCCCGCCAGTGCCGCGAGCTGGTCGGCGTGCGCGCGAACAACATATCGAACGCTGACCATGTGCAGCACATACAAGCCGACGATCGCGGCTGAGAAGACGAGCCACTGGTCTCTGACCAGCCACGCCACAACCGCCACCGCTCCCATCACCGCCGCCGCCGTCCACGCGTAGTGGACACCGTGTGTTTTTGTTGCGCTCATGCTCGCACTGTCCCTCTAGTTGGCCGCGCCATAACTGCCCATTGCACTTTGCAGAAGCGGGAGCACAATGCACGATCCTTTCACCGCCTCTCCGACAGCGGTTCTTCCCTTCCATGCCGGGCCCTGACGCGCGTCCTCCGCTCTCCCGACAAGCGCGGGGCCGTAACTGCCACCCTCCGCGTGTGAACCGCGCCGGTCAGAGAGGCAATTCACATTCCATGTAGATGACGCCATCCGTTTGGAACGAGCCACACCGAATGGGCCGACCCGGATCCGCGTCCCGGATGACGAAGGCTGTGGCCGGTTTCCCCCACCGCGACTATCCGGCAAAGCTCTCACGCGCCGTCCGCGGACCAAGTGCGGTGGGCGCCCGGCGCGGCTTTCACAGGCAGTTCTCGACCGCTGAGGCGTCCGAGCCGCCCAGTGGCGCGGCCGCAACGAGCAGCGCTCCATGGCCGGATCTTCCACAAAGTCGCGTGGCACTTTACCCAGACGACCCGGCAAATTGCACTGCGCCGCCCCTCCCGCCCATCGGCGCTGCTGTAGTCGATCCACACCCGCGTACGAACTACGTAGTTGCGGTTTCCCCATAGCTGACGGGCACTTCCGCCCCGGCCGCACTCCACGCCGACGCTCCGAACCGGATGCGCCCCACAACCGGCGTGCTTTTTCCAACACCCCGGCCGCGGTGACGTGGCGGTGCGTACCCATACGAGCCGCCGAATCCTGCACTCGGGACCGGATGACGGCGATGCTGGCAGCGCAAGAAGTATCGGACGCAGACGTAGTTCGCGAGGTACTGAAAGGTCGGACGGAAGCCTATGCGACGCTGGTACGACGATACCAGGGTTTCCTCTTCCGCCACGCGGAGAGGATGACGGGAAGCAGTGACGAGGCCGCCGACATCGTGCAGATGGCGTTCGTCAAGGGATACCGGAACCTGGAACGGTGCCGGAACCCGGAGCGGGTCGGCGCCTGGCTGTTCCGCATATCCGCAAACCTGTGCAAGGACTTCCTCAAGAATCGGCGCCGCCTGAACCTGTCACTTCAAGACACCCCGGCCGTGACGACCAAACGAGACAATCCTAGCGACGCGGCCGAGCAGTCCGAAATGGGCACCAAGATCGACCGCGCGCTCGAGAGACTCGCGACTGACCAGCGCGAAGCATTCGTGCTCAAGCATGTCGAAGGTCGCTCCTACAAGGAGATGTCCGACATGCTTGAGGCCTCGGTGCCGGCGCTCAAGATGCGGGTCCACCGGGCCCGCGAAGAACTTCAGACGCTACTGGCCGTCTATCGGTAGGGCGCCGATTGGCGACGTCTTCAGCAACGCTATACACGGACCGGCTGCGCCTCGACAATGGCGCAGCCGGTTTTTTAGTTACGGGAATGAATCACCGCGTTAACGGAATTCCGATTCGGTGCGTCTGAGGATCGACGCCGCGGGATGGCGGAACTGGTCGCCGGTCGAATCAGCAGCAGAGGACGTCGAGCCGTTGAGCAAGCGCGAAAGAAGTCTGATTCCGGTGATCGCGTTCCTGTTGGCAATCGGAGCGCCACAGCTTTCGGCTCAGACGTCGAACCTCATCATCGATGCGGGAGTCTCGCATACGCTGCCGCCCGGCGAAGCCCTAATCGACGAGTCTTCTTCATACGCGCTGCTCGGCTCCCGGTTTGACGTATCCCTGTCGCGGACCGCGCTCCTGTTCGGGTCGGGCTATGTGGGCCTCACCCCTGACGCGGAAGTGGGGAGCTGGGCCTCCGGTAGCCTGGGGTCCGTTCTGATCATTCCACTCGGGGCCCATATCGACTTTGGCGCCACGCTTTGGGGGAGCGCCTTCACCGTCGGTGGCGTCTTTCCATACAACGGTCTCACGGGGAGAGTCTCGCCGGAGGTGCGCATGTACGTGAGCGGGTGGACCTTCGCGATACGGGGCGCCGGCGGCCTCGGCCGATCCACCACGAGCTTCCGGAGGGAGCTGTTCTCAGTGATTCTCGCGGACAATCTGTGGAGCTACGGGGGGGGCGCCGAGATCGGCCGCATCGCCGGACGGGCCTCCGCCTTCCTCGGAGCCGACGTGATCGAGACTTCAGCGGGCTCCTACTTCTCCGGGTATGCACGTGCAGTTCTGCAGACCGCCGGCGTCAGCACGCGGCTCGAGCTGGGCCTGTGGGACACGCCCTCCGGCTTTGAGCCAACCGGCCAGGTCGCCGTTTCGGTACCGTTCGGACGCGGTGTCCGGACCGAGCTTTCCGGCGGACGCTCGGCTCCCGATCCGCTGCTGGCCACGCCGTCCAGCGGGGACTTCGGCGTCATCCTCAGTTGGCAGGCGATCGGCGCCGGGTCCGCGAACAGCGAGCTTGTCCGTCTGAACGGCGAGGCTGCCACCTTCACCCTGACCGCTCCGTCCGCCGCGAAAGTGTTCATCGTTGGAGACTTCACACTCTGGATTCCGGTGCCCATGGAGCCCGCCGGTGAGGGTTTGTGGAGTGTCGAGCTCGCCGTGGAGCCCGGAGAATACGAGTTCGGCTTCCTCGTCGATGGTGAGTGGTTCATACCGACCGGCGTGAAGGGAATCGTCCTTGACAAGTGGGGCCAGCCGAACGCGACGCTCGTCGTGCCAGAGATCCGCTAGCCCGTACCTGCCGACGCACCGCCGCGCCCTGATTGAGCGTTACGTCCACGTCGCGTATTGTTACCAGCTCATCCAGGACAGGAGGGCTGCTTGGCGACAGATGAACTGACCGCGAAAGTCGTGGGATCCGGGAGCTTTCTTCCGCCTACCCGCCTCGATAACTCTGCGCTCTACGAGATCGATGCCATCCGGCGCAACTTCGATGTGGAGAAGGCGCGCGGCTCATTGCGTAACGGAAGCGGGGTCGACGATCTGTCGCCCGTGGAGGTCTTCGACCTCTGGTCCAGGCAGGTCACCGGGATCCGTGAACGACGCATCGTGGACTCGGAAGGCGAAGTCACGACCGAGTCCATGTGCGCGGAAGCTTCGCTGCGGGCGCTCGAGATGGCACGAATGGACGCCCGGGATCTCGATCTGCTCCTGGTCGCCTCGCTCACGGCCTCGGAGGAAGTGCCGAATGTCGCCTGCACGGTCGGCTCGTTGATCGGCGCCCCATCGGTCGGGGGCTACGTTCTGAACGCGGCCTGCGCCGGCTTCATTTACGCGATGGCGACAGGGTTTTCGTTCATCAAGTCGGGCATCGCGAGCAAGATCCTGGTCGTCTCCGGTGACGCCCTCTCTCACATCGTGGACTATGCCGACCCGAAGACGGCCGTTCTGTTCGGGGACGGCGCCGGCGCGGTTGTGCTGGAAGCGTCCGCTGGAAGTGGAGGCGTTCTGGGTCAACCCTACCTGGCGGCCGACTACTCACATGAACACATGAACCTCACCGGCCAGTGGTGGATAGACGAGGGTAGCGACAGCCACCTGAGGATGGGCGGCGGACCACAAGTGCTTCGTCAGGCTGTGAACACCATGACCGATGTGGCAAGTCGGGCGCTGGCAACACCCGGGCTCGGCTGGGACGACATCGACTTCGTCATTCCCCACCAGGCGAACCTGAGGATTACACAGGGGATCGAAAAAGCGTTGAGGTTGAACAAGGGACGAGTGATCCACACGATCGAGGACTACGGCAACATGTCGGCTTCCACGGTCCCGATCACGCTCGATGAGGTTCTCAGGGGACGACACGGGCCGGTGCCCGATCCCGCTCGCATCGTTCTGACCGCAGTCGGGGGCGGGTATACCAGCGGCGCGATCGTGTTCGAGTGGAGCGGAACCTAATCGGGGTCGACGGCAGCAGTCACTGAGAGGATCTTCGGCAGGTAGGTTGCGAGTGCCGACCAGCGTCGCCCGTCGCGGCTGCCGAAGAGATGGCCGGTCGACGTGCCGAAGTACACGCCGCATGGATCAAGCCCATCCGTGGCCATCGCCTCCCGAAGCACCGACACGTATGCGTGCTCCTGTGGGAGACCATGATCCCGTGCCGTCCAGCTGCCACCGCTGTCGTGCGTCTCGAATACGCGCAGACGTTGATCGCACACAGCGCGCATGTGACTGCTTTCCTCCGGGATCACCCAGCACCGCCGCGGATCGGCCGGATCAAGCCCGACCACGTATCCGAAGTCGCTGGGTAGCCCATCGCTGATCTCGATCCAGTTCTCGCCCCGGTTATCGCTCCGATACAGACCGCAGTGATTCTGCTGATACAGCCGATCGGTCTCGGCCGGGTGGAGGCGGACACTGTGAACGCACTGGCCGGCCACGGGAAGATTCTCAGGGAGGAAGTCTGCCCGGACGCCGGCGTTGATCGGTAGCCAGCTCCGGCAGTCATCGTCGGTTCGGTATACGCCGCCCGCTGACAGCGCGACGTACAGCCGCGCCGGGTCGCGGGGGTCGAGTTGGATCGAGTGCAGGGCGAGTCCACCCTTGGCCGGCTGCCATAGCGCGCGCGTCGGGTGTGTCTCGAGGGATCGAATCCATGCCCAGCTGCCGCCCGAATCATCACTCGCGAACAGCGCACCGGGTTCGGCGCCGACGTAGAGTCGCCCGGGTCGGCCGGCATCTCCGGCGGCGAGGTGCCAGATGGCTCTCAACTCGTGGCCGCTGTCGGTCGGAAACGCCGGACGCTCAGGAAGTTGCTCCCAGTGCGCACCGCCGTCTGAGCTGCGATAGACGTGGGCACCCCATACCGGATGGTTGGCGGCGGCGTACCCGCTTCGGCCATCGCGAGGGTCGATGATCGCGTGGTATACCTCATACCCCGCCATGTGAGGGCCGTCGATTCGCCACTTCAGCCGCGACGCGTCGCTGCTCACGACGAAGAGGCCCCGGCGCGTGCCGACGAGAAGTCTCACTATCTGCATTGCATCACCGCGCCTGTGAACGCTACTTCGCTCACCGCCGGAGCGGAATGACGTCGAGGCGCGATTCGGCGGCCAGCTCGTCCACGCCCTCGGGTATGATGGCGAGGCCATCCGCTTCACTCATCGATGTGAGAATCCCCGATCCCTGTGGCCCGGTGAGCGTCACCCACGGGAGACCATC
>JBFILW010000119.1:0-8481 GCA_041612005.1 Gemmatimonadota bacterium | reverse complement strand
GGTCGGCTTCGACGCCATCGAGACGCTCCCGGTCGTGTTGTACCGGAACAAGGGAGCCTATCTGGTTTCTCGCCTTCGGAAGGACGAAGAGCTCGTCCCGCTCGTGCTGGCCCTGCTCAACGGTCCCCATGGTGTCACCGTCGATGCGGTACTCACCTCATCCGACGACGTGAGCGTCGTATTCGGTTTCACTCGCTCCTACTTTCACGTCGAAGCCGCCCGCCCGCTCGACGTGATCGGCTTTCTCTCCTCGATCATGCCCCTCAAGCGCCTGGACGAGATCTACACCGCGATCGGCTTCAATAGACACGGGAAGACAGCGTTCTACCGGGCCCTCTACGAGCATCTGCAACAGAATCCAACCGCCCGATTCGAGGTAGCCGAGGGGAAGCGGGGCATGGTGATGGCGGTGTTCACCCTCCCCACCTCGAACGTCGTATTCAAGGTCATCAAGGACCGCTTCGACTTCCCGAAGTCGACGACCCGGCGCTCTGTCATGCGGAAGTACCAGCTGGTCTTCGTGCGGGACAGAGTCGGGAGACTGGCGGACGCCCAGGAGTTCGAGGCGCTCGAATTCTCGCGCGATCGGTTCACTTCGGAGCTCCTCGAGGAGCTGGCCCGCGACGCCGCGCGGTCGATCACCATGAGCGACGACCGCGTGCTGTTGAAGCACTTGTATACCGAACGGAGGGTGACGCCGCTCGACCTCTTCCTGCAGCGGTCTGAAGCCCCGGAGCGCCTGCGCGAAGCGGTGGTGGACTACGGAAACGCGGTCAAGGATCTGGCCGCGGCCAACATCTTTCCCGGTGATATGCTGCTCAAGAACTTCGGGGTAACACGGCACGGCCGGGTGATCTTCTACGACTACGATGAGCTGTGTCTGATCACCGACTGCAACTTCCGGCGCATCCTGCCCCCGAGGCATCCTGAGGACGAGATGTCGGCTGAGCCTTGGTTCTACGTGGGCGAGAATGACATATTCCCCGAGGAGTTCCCGGCGTTCCTTGAATTTCCGCCGGAGCTCAAAGACGTGTTCATGGATGCACACGCCGACCTCCTGACGGTCGACTTCTGGCGTGACATGCAGGCGAGACACGAAGCCGGGGAGGTGCTCGACATCTTCCCTTATCATGAATCGCGGCGCCTGACCCGGCGCTGAGACCTCCCCGGGAGCCGATGGCCGAGCTCGCACAAGCGAAGCGCCTTAGTAAAGAGTTGTCGCTGTTCGACGTGTTCGTCATCAGCCTCGGCCCGATGCTGAGCGTGTTCTTTCTCATCCCCGGGCTGGCGGCAGCCAAGACGGGGCCGTCGGTCGGGCTGGCCTTCGCTCTGGCGGCGTTCCTGATGCTGCCGGCCATGTGGAGCAAGGCGGAGCTCGCCACGGCAATGCCGAAAGCCGGCGGCACTTATTACTTCCTCGACCGGAGTCTCGGCCCGATGGTGGGGACGGTCGGCGGGTTGGGCACCTGGCTGGTGCTCATCCTCAAGAGCGCCTTCGCGCTGATCGGCATGGGTGCATACCTCACACTCGTCATGGATCTGCCGATCAAGCCGGTGGCGGTCGCCCTGACCGTCGCCTTCGCCTTGCTGAACGTGGTCGGGGCCAAAGAGTCCAGCGGCGTGCAGCGCTACCTCGTCCTCATCGTCCTCGGAGTGCTGACCGTCTTCCTGGTTCAGGGCGCGCTCACGCTTTTCGGAGTGGGGGATCAGGGGGTTCGGGCTGGCGGCTTCAGCCCGTTCATGACCGAAGGCGCGGAGGGCCTCGTCGCCACCATGGGCCTGGTCGTCGTTTCCTACGTGGGACTGACCAAAGTGGCGAGCGTCGCGGAGGAGGTACAGGATCCCGACCGCAATATTCCACTCGGGATGTTCCTGGCGTTGTTAACGGCGACTGGAATCTATGTCGTGGGGGCGGCGATCATCGTGGCAGTCGTCGAGCCAGCGGCCCTCTACTCGAGCCTGACACCGGTCGCCGACGCAGCCGATCGGCTCTTCCACCAGCTGCCTCACTGGATAGTCCTGTCGCTGGTACTCATTCCGGCGCTGGCCGCTTTCGCCTCCGCCGGCAATGCCGGCATCATGTCTGCCTCGCGCTACCCCCTCGCCATGGCCCGCGACCACATGCTGCCCCGCCGTTTCGCGCATGTCGGTCGCTCCAAAACCCCCGGGTGTGCGATCGTGGTGACGGCGGTCCTCATGATCATCGTCATCCTGACCCTCGATGTAGTGAACGTGGCCAAGCTCGCCAGCGCCTTCCAGCTCATGGTGTTCGGGCTGATTAATCTGGCGGTCATCGTCATGAGGGAGAGCCGGATCGAGTCGTACGATCCCGGCTTCCGGTCCCCGTTCTATCCCTGGATCCAGATCGTCGGGTTGCTGGCACCGTTCTTTCTCATCGCCGAGATGGGGCTCCTGCCGCTCGCCTTTACGACTCTTCTGGTGGGCGTCTGCCTGGCCTGGTACTTCTGGTACGCCCGCGAACGCGTCACTCGCGAGGGAGCCGTATTTCATTGGTTCGAACGCCTGGGCGAACGGCGCTTCGACGGGCTCGACACGGAGTTACGGGGGATTCTGAAGGAGAAAGGGCTTCGCGCGGAGGACCCCTTCGATGAGGTCGTCGCCCGGGCACTGGTGATCGATCGCCCCGGTAAGGTGACGTTCGAGGACGTCGTGAGCGACGCTTCCGATCGCCTCGCCGGGAATCTGCCGGTGACCGCCGACCGCCTCACGGCCGGCTTTCTGCACGGCGCCCGCACCGGGGCCACTCCGGTTGCGCACGGCGCCGCCCTGCCACACGTGCGGCTGCAGGAGGCCGAGGCGCCGCACATGGTCATCGTTCGTTCGAAGTCCGGCCTGACCGTGGAAGTGGGCGAAGACTTTGGCCACGCCGCTCACGATGAGCGCGTGCACGCCGTCTTCTTCCTCGTCAGTCCCGATGACAATCCCGGCCAGCATCTGCGGATCCTCGCCCAGGTGGCGGGACGCGTGGACGACGAGGACTTCATGCCGGCCTGGATGGCCTGCGAGGGCGAGCAGGAGCTCAAGGAGGTGCTGCTTCGCGACGAGCATTATCTGTCGCTTCGGTTGCGTACCGGAACACAAAGTGGCGAGCTGATTGGTCGGTCTCTCCGCGACGTGAGCATGCCTGACGGATGTCTGGTCGCACTCGTCCGCCGCGGACGTGATTCGATCGTCCCACGCGGGAGAACCCTGCTGCAGGCCGAGGATCGCCTCACGATCATTGGCGAGCCGGCGGGCATTCAAGAGCTGACCGACCGCTACGGAGGCTGACTTGAGAGCGGGGAGGGGGCGCGTGAGCGGACACGCCTTCAGTGAAGCGCATCCGGTGACATGCTTGATCGGCATGGGGCTCGATGAGTTGCGCGCCGAGCTTGGTGTGCCCAACGTCGAACGGCGACAGAATGGCGGTGTCTGGCTTGTCTTCGGGCTACCACCTTTCGATCTCCGCGTTCTGTGCACCGGCGAAGAACATCCGGTCGTGAGCTCCTGCAGTGCCTGCTTGAGGATTCCCCGACCGACGCTCGCCGAAGCAACCGAAAGCCTCGGGCTGTGGCCGGAGTGCAGCCCCGACGAGGCCGCCGTGACCGTCGCGGTGCCTCTGGTTCGTCGCAGTCTGAGCGACCGGCGCGGGGGATGTTTGAGCATGACAGCCACCGTCAGGTCCGGGAGTTTCACACATGTGACCGTCTTCGACGAAGAGCCCGAGTGGTAGGCTCGAAGTCACCTTAGGGCGGTCCCTTGGGCGTACCACACGACTCGGTCTCGCAGCTTGCGGCAGCGCTCCCTTGCATCTTGCAAGGGAGCGAGTACCATTAATGCTGTCCTGCCCAACCGTTCCATAGTCCTCTGGAAGGACGGGAACATCCTGATGGTATCAAGGCACCGTCGGTGCCAGAGTATGCGAGCCTCCGATGCCGAATAGCGCATACGGACTCGCGCCTCGCACGGTCGCGAACACGCCGTTCGACGCCCGACGCGTCCTCTCCTGGATCTACGCCGGCCGCCTGGTCGTAAGCCTCGCCGTGTTCGGCAGCGCGCTGCTGGTCGGAGAGGGTTGGGAGCTGAGCGTGGCGGACTCGACACCACAGCGCCTCGTGGCCATGCTCGGGCTGGGTTCCGCCGCCATCGTGACCCCGATCGCGTACTGGTTCAGCCACTGGCGCGGCGTGCCGACCAAAAGCTTGCTGCTCGGGCAGGCCATCCTCGACACGCTGCTGGTTACCGGGATCGTGCACCTGACCGGCGGCAGCAACAGCCTGTTTCCGCCCCTTTTCTACATCGCCGCAGCGTCCGGCTACGCGTTGCTGCTTCCCTTCGTGTCGGCGGTTCTGGTCGCTGTTTTCATGGGTGTGCTCTACCTGGCGGACATCGCGATCGCGTTCCCGGATCAGCTCGATGTCCCGGTAGTGGCGCAGATCGTGATCTTCACTATTGTCGCGTCCGTCGCCAGCCTGGTCGGCGCCCAGTCGCGCCGCAGTCGGGAACAGCTCCGAACGGTGCAGGGCGAGCTTCGGCAGCTGAGGGTGGACACCGCCGACATCCTGCGCACGATCATCTCGGGCGTGGTCAACTTCGACTCGCGGGGGCGGGTAGCGTACATGAACCCGGCCGCCGGCGACCTCTTGGGGCTGGAGCCCGAGGAATGGCTGGGGCACGACTTACTGACGCAGCTGCATCGGTTCGCTCCCGAGGTGGCCATCGCCGTGACCGAGACGCTCGAAACGGGCGATCCGATCCGAAACCGGGAGATCGAGGTTCCGGTCCAACCTTTGAGGGACGTGAAGCCGGGCTCCGGCAACGGCTACGGACCGGCTCCCGATGCTGTGGAAGGCGTGAGGCTCGCCGAAGGCGCCATCGTCGTCCCGCTCGCCATCGGGACGACAGCGCTGCGCGGACCCGGGACGTCCCAATCGGCGACCCTCGTTCTCCAGGATCTCAGGATGGTGCGGCAGCTCGAGGACCTTCGGCTCCAGACCGAAAAGCTGGAAGCCGTGGCGGAGCTCTCGGCCTCCCTGGCGCATGAGATTCGCAATCCGCTCGCTTCGATCCGCAGCGCCGCCGAGCAGCTTGGCGCGCGAGCCCGCGAGGATGAGGACGATCGCGTGCTCAGCCAGCTCGTGGTGCGGGAGGCCGAGCGTCTCAACCGCCTGCTGGCCGAGTTCAGCGATTTCGCCCGCGTCGACATCAGCAAGCGGAAGGTCATCGACCTCGCGAAGCTGGTCTCGGATGCGATCGGCGTCGTCCGCCAGCATCCGGATGCCGCCTCCGGGGCGACGATCGAGTCACGGGTCGAGGTGGAAGTCGACGACCTGTGGGGCGACCCGGACCTCCTGCACCGGGTCATGGTCAACCTCATACTCAACGCCGCCCAGATGGGACGGACCCAGGCGGAGCTGGAGATCAAAGTCGTGGTCGACTCGCTTCGGCCCGCGCTGGTTCCGGCGGAAGTAGCACTTGGACGCCCGGTTCGCATTCGAGTCATCGACAACGGGCCGGGGATCGCGGCCCGCGACCTGGACCGGATCTTCGACCCCTTCTACACGCGGCGCACCGGCGGCAGCGGCCTGGGTCTCTCGATCGCCCACCGGGCCGTCCACGCCCACGGCGGCGCCCTGATGGCGACGTCGATTCCGGGAAACGGCGCCACCTTCGTGATCGTGCTGCCACGCCGTGGTAGCGGCGAGCGTCGGGCCGCGACCCGAGACGAAAAGGGCGACCGCCGCGCAAGCGGCTCGAGCCCGCCGAAGGATGACCCGCTACCAGCAGCCGGAAGCGCGGATTCAGCCGGCGACCCGGAAATGCTTGTTTCACCTGCCGACAGGCTCGGTACATGAGGACGGGGAGGACGGAGAAGCTGTGATGACCAAGAAACCGGTACTGTTGCTGATCGACGACGAACAGAGTCTCGTCGAAACCCTCTCGGTCCTCCTCAAACGTGAGGGCTTCGAGGTCGTTTCCGCGCTCACGGGGGCGGAAGGCGTGCAGAGGTTCGAGGAGACCACTCCGGACATCGTGCTCACAGATGTCCGCATGCCCAAGATGGACGGGGTGGAAGTGCTGCAGACGCTGCGCGAGCGCAACCCGCACGTTCCGATCGTGCTGATGACCGCCCAGGCATCGCTCCAGTCGGCGATCCAGGCCGTGAACCTCGGCGCAACCCACTACGTCCAGAAGCCGTTCGTCAACGAGGAGCTCCTGGCGATCCTGCGACGCTCGCTTCAGTGGGGCGAGGTGGTTCGCGAGAACGACGGTCTGAAGCGGGAGCTCCGCAAGCGGGCCACTGGTGAAGTCCTGAAGCCACACGGCGTGAGTCCGAGCTTCCGTCGAGCCCTGGAATTGGCGGAGCGGGTCGCCGACACGGAATCGACGATTCTGGTCAGAGGCGAGAGCGGAACAGGTAAGGAGGTGTTCGCCCGCTACATCCACGAGCTCTCCGACCGGTCCGGTGGACGTTTCCTTTCGATCAACTGTGGAGCGCTGCCGGAGGGGCTTCTGGAATCGGAGCTGTTCGGGCACGTCAAAGGGAGCTTCACCGGTGCCGTAAAGGACAAAGAGGGTCTCTTCGTTGCCGCCAGCGGTGGGAGCTTTTTCCTGGACGAGATCGGCGAGATGGCGCCCGCGACCCAGGTCAAGCTGCTGCGAGTGCTCCAGCAGAGGGAGGTGATCCCGGTCGGAGCCACCGACGCGAAGAGTGTGGACGTTCGCCTGATCGCCGCAACCAACCGTGATCTCGAGCGGGATATCGAACAGGGTCGGTTCCGGAGCGATCTCTACTATCGCCTCAACGTGATCTCGATCGAGCTGCCGGCCCTTCGGGACCGCCTGGATGACATCCCGCTGCTATCCGAGCACTTCCTCGAACGTCAGGCCGGCGGCGGACAGGCTGCCGCTGGCGAATCGCCGCGCCGGCGCGCCACCGATCGTGTAAAAACCCTGTCTCCCGAAGCCCTCGCGATCCTCCAGGCCTATCAGTGGCCCGGCAATGTCCGCGAGCTCGAAAACGTGATCGAGCGCGCTGTCGTGCTCACCAGGGGAACGACGATCAAGCCGGAAGCGCTTCCCGCCCGACTCAGGGAAGCGCCGGCCGAGCCGCTGGTGAAGGACCAACCACCTGCCAACCCGGCCCTCGAAGTGATCGAGCGCGCCTACATCGAGCATGTGCTGCGCGCCGAAGCGGGCAACAAGACCCGCGCGGCCGAAGTATTGGGGATCGATCCAAGCACCCTGTACCGCAAGATCAAGCGCTACGAGCTCCAGGTCTGATGAGGCTGAGTTGAGGAGCCCGCTGAGCGTGTGGCAGAAGCGTTCGAACATTGCATAGTGCAAGGTCGAATGCGGCTGCGCCCACCTGATCCGGCGTTGGGTACGACCGTAAATACCTGCAAATACGTCACTTATTGTTGCGCCCGTCTGCGGCATATGGGTTGCCCCTACGGCTTGGGCGGAGGCGGTGCCTCCACCGGTCTCGACTCAACAGGCGAAACCCGGTCGAACCCAATCACCTCATGCCAGTGGAGGCAACATGGTGCGCAACTCGAAAGGCTTTACGCTCATCGAGCTCTTGATCGTGGTCGTGATCATCGGGATCCTGGCCGCGATCGCGATTCCGCAGTTCGCCAGCACGAAGGAAAAAGCCTTCGATGCCAGCGCGAAGAGCGACATCCGGAACGCAATGAGCGCGATGGAAGCCTACTACACGGACAATCAGGTTTACGCCACGAACGCACTCGGTTCGGGCAATTTCACCACGAGTCAGGGGATCACGGTCTCCTCGGCAGGGAGCGCTTCGGGCTACGCGATCACCGCGTCCCACGCCAGCTCCAGCAACGCCTATCACGTTGTTGTCGGCTCAGCTGGCGGAACGACGCAGGGTCGGATCCTGAAGAACTAGTTCCGACAGCTAGTCAGGCGTTGGGAGGGCGCAGCGGGTTACCGCTGCGCCCTTCTCTTTTCGCCCAACTCTCGATCGCGCGACTCGACGCGCAGCGCTGAAATGAGCTACGGGGTGGATGAGGGGAGAGTAGGGGGGACGAGAACGCGCTGGATTACGGGGCTGATTCTGCTGGCGGTTCCCGCCGCTCTGTTCCACCGCTCGCTCTTCGGTGGGGAGGCGTTGTTCGGTCGGGACATGGCCCCCTTCTTCTATCCAATGAAGTACTACCTGGTCGAGACTGTCCGGTCCGGCCAGCTCCCGCTCTGGAACCCATGGATCCTCAACGGGGAGCCGTTTTTCGCCTCGTTGCAGCCAGGGCTGCTATACCCCGGTAGCCTCCTGCTCTACCTGCTTCCGCTGCCGTTCTCTGTCAACCTGCTCCATGCGCTCCACTACTCGATCGCGGGCGCCGGCATGTACTTGCTGCTCCGGGGCTGGCGTCATCAATGGCCCGCGGCGCTGTTCGGCGCCCTGGCTTTCATGGCCGGCGGATACCTCCTGTCGATCGGCAACTTCACCAACAACCT
>JBFILW010000118.1:0-8482 GCA_041612005.1 Gemmatimonadota bacterium | reverse complement strand
GGGCATCGGAGAAGCTGTGGCGGAGATGAAGGCGCTCGTGCTCGGGGCTCGGCGATCAGCGTGAAAGGACACCGCGGAAAGACGCTGATCGGCCTTCTCATTACGATTGGGCTCCTGTGGTGGGCGTTACACGACGTCTCCGCGCGTGCGGTCCTCCAGGAAGTGCGGTCCGCCAACCTGTGGTGGCTGTTAGCGGCCGTGGTGTTGGCGACTTCAAGCTTCCTGTTGCGCGCCGCGCGATGGCGCGTGCTCCTACTGCCTGCAAATCCGGGCATTGGCTTTGGAGAGCGTTTCGGTGCGGTCTCGATCGGCTTCATGGTCAACAACTTGCTCCCCGCCCGCTTGGGGGAGTTTGCGCGCGCCTTCAGTCTCTCGAGGATTGCGCCGATCGGGGTGAGTGCGGCCTTTGCTTCTCTCGTCGTCGAGCGGGTGTTCGATGGACTGATGTTGGCCCTGTTCGTCTTCGTTGCCCTGGCCTCTCCGGGCTTCCCCCTCGGCGGCGGCGATGAGAGCAATCTGGTCCGCGGGACCGCGACCCTGGGTGCGGCCATCTTCGGAGCCGGCCTGATCGGACTCTGGCTTCTGGTCAAGTATCCGGAAAAGTCACTGGCCTTCTTCGAGGCCACGATCGGACGCGTGCTCCCACCACACCTGACCAGCCGCGGCATCGAGATCCTGGCCTCGTTCATCGGCGGCCTGGGGGCCCTGCACGACATCGGCCTCTTCGTGCGCGCCGTGCTGTGGTCACTCGTTCTTTGGGTATGGCTCGCGGCTTCGATGTGGTGCGGCCTGCTTGCGTTCGGGATCACGGCCCCAGGACCGATCGGCTCCCTGTTCCTGCAGGGCTTGATCGGCTTCATGGTGGCGATTCCGTCCAGTCCCGGCTTCTTCGGTCCCTTCGAGGCAGCCGCCAAACTCGGGCTTCTCCCTTACGACGTCAGTCCGGACCTCATCATCAGCTTCGCTACCACGTACCACATCACGACATTCGTTCCGATCACGCTCATCGGACTCTGGTATGTGCGGCGCCTCGGCCTCACCTGGTCGGAAATGGGCCATAGCGAAGAGATCGTCGAGGAGGCGGTCGAGCACGGGCCGGGTGCAGAGGGCTTCGGCAGCGGCAGGAACGCCGACCGTGACGCCCGACGGTGGGAGAGCGGGTGACGATCCAGGCGCACGCCAAAGTGAATCTCCGTCTGCGCGTTCTGGCGCGGGACGCGGACGGCTACCATGGACTCGAGACGCTGTTCCTCCGACTCGAGTTGTCCGACGCATTGGACGTGGCTCTGCGGCCGGCGACCGGTATCACGCTGGATTTGGAGTTGTCCCCGCCCCTGAGCGGCACCGATGTGCCCGACGACGAACGCAACCTGGCCTGGCGTGCGGCGCAGCGTCTGCTGGAAGTGTCGGGGCAGGCCGGTGGCGCGGCGATTCGCCTCCAGAAACGGATTCCCAGTGGTGCCGGCCTGGGTGGCGCCAGCTCCGACGCCGCCGCGGTTCTGACTGCGCTGAACGCACAGCTGGACAGGCCGCTGGACGACGACGCAGTGCGGGGCATCGGCGGCGAGCTGGGGAGCGACGTGCCGTTCTTCCTGTTAACGCACAGCATGGCTTTGGGTTGGGAGCGGGGTCGGGGGCTGATGGCTCTGGCGGCTCCACCACCTCGGCCCGTGCTCCTGGCGGTGCCGCCCTACGCGATCGGGTCCGGAGAGGCGTACGCGTGGATCGATGCGGACCGGGAGGCGCACGGGTGGTCCGCCGCATCGACGCTCCCGGCCGCGAACCGGCTCAACGACTGGCGCACGCTGACGCGCCTCGCCGTCAATGACTTCGAGGCCGTGGTCTTCGACCGCCACCCGCGATTGGCGGAGTGGAAGGACGTTCTGCTGGCGTCGGGCGCCGAGGTTGCAATGCTCAGTGGAAGCGGCTCGACAGTTTTCGGGATCTTCGCGACGACCGAGCGGCGTGAGAGCGCCGCGGAGCTGCTATGCGCCGATCCCGAGGCGCGGATCGTGCGGACCGCGACGCTCGCTGATCCTGTTGAACTCGCGGACTCCGGTTGACGCCTCGCCGCGGAGCGATCCATAATCGAAGCTGGCCCGTCTGGCCCCTCGTCTAATGGCAAGACCCCGGCCTTTGGAGCCGGTAATCCAGGTTCGAATCCTGGGGGGCCAATGTGTTTCGCGCGTCTGGCAACCCACCCTGCGGCCCTTGACTTGCTGTATGGGGTACAACCGCACGACCCGATAACCCGGACCGGCAGGCAGCAGTGTTGAATAGCCGTAGATCTCTCCCTCTCGTTTTCGTGCTGCCCGTGATCTGGGGCTGCGGAAAAGATCCGAGTGCGCCACTCCCGCCCGCGCTCGTCGCCGACTACGTGCAGATCAGCACAGGCACCGAGCATACCTGCGCTGTTACGACCGACGGCGTGCTCCTGTGCTGGGGCAACGGCGGCAGTGGTAGGCTCGGCATCGGCAATACGCTCAACCAGACCACCCCGATGCTGGTGAGCGGTGGACTCGAATGGGCACAGGTGAGCGCCGGGGATGAGCACACCTGCGGAGTAACGACGGCAACCGAGCTCTACTGTTGGGGCAACGGGGGCAGCGGCCGGCTCGGCAATGGCGCGGAGACGAACACCGTCCAACCTCGGATCGCCTCCCGTGGATTGGGCTGGACGCAAGTGAGCGCCGGCAAGGAGCACACATGCGGCGTGACCACGGACGCCGAGTTGTTCTGTTGGGGAGAGGGCAGCCTCGGAAGACTCGGCACCGCGAACTTCAACAGCCAGGTCCAGCCGACCCGGGTCAACTTCGCGCGCACACAGGCGCCGCTCGTTCAGGTGAGCGCCGGCGTTGAGCACACCTGCGCCGTGACCGCGGTCGGTGAAGTGTTCTGTTGGGGGAAGGGCGCCAACGGCCGTCTCGGCAACGGCCGCGTCGACGATCAGAACGTCCCGCAGCTCGTGATCGGCGGCCTCAACTTCACACAGGTAAGCGCGGGCGGCACACACAGCTGTGGGATCACCGCGGGCCTCGAGGCCTGGTGCTGGGGAAACGGCGATCAGGGCCGGCTCGGCAACTCCTCGCTCATTAGTCGTTTCCAGCCGGTTCTCGTCAGCGGCGGCTTCGACTTCACGGCCGTCGACGTTGGCCTGGCGCATACATGCGCCATCACCGTTGATGGCGATGGATTCTGCTGGGGTGTCGGTGCCAACAACCGACTGGGGAACGGATCTGTCCTCGATCAGGCTCAGCCCCGAAGCATCATCGGTGCCTTTGATTGGCGGCAGCCCGCCGCCGGCGGCGAGCAGGGATGCGGAATCGTGGCGGGGGCCGACGCGTACTGCTGGGGCAAGAACCAGAGCGGCCAGCTGGGCAACGGCTCGATCAGCAATTCACCGACTCCGCGACTGGTGATCGGCTAGTGATCGCGGTGGCGGGACCACGTTGAGAGCGCGCCGCCTCTTCGGTCTCCGGCGTCTGCATGTCTGAGTCGGGCAATCGGCTCGGGCGCGAACAGAGCCCATACCTGCTGCAGCACGCACACAACCCGGTTGACTGGTTCCCGTGGGAGGCCGAAGCGTTCGAGCGAGCGGCCGCCGAAGACAAGCCGGTATTCCTCTCGATCGGCTACTCCACCTGTCACTGGTGCCACGTGATGGAGCGTGAGTCCTTCGAAGACGCCGAGGTCGCCGCTCTGATGAACGAGGCGTTCGTCTCCATCAAGGTGGACAGGGAGGAACGCCCCGATATCGACGGCGTCTACATGACCGTCGCCCAGATGCTCACCGGGGCAGGTGGCTGGCCGCTCACCGTGATCATGACCCCCGACAAACGGCCGTTTTTCGCGGGAACCTACTTCCCGAAGCACAGTCAGCCGGGCCGGATCGGGATGTTGGATCTGGTCCCTCGGGTCGCGCACCTGTGGGCGACGCGTCGCGATGAGGTTCTGTCCTCGGCCGCCAGGATCACGGGCTCCCTGAGTCAGCCACCGGCGACCGGGGGAACGGCCGAGCTGTCGCAAGGCACCCTGCGCGAAGCATACCGCCAACTCTCGCGCGTGTTCGACGAGACGTGGGGCGGCTTTGGTCACGCGCCCAAGTTTCCGACGCCGCACAACCTCAGCTTTTTGCTCCGCTACTGGTCGCGGACCGGAGAGGAGGATGCCCTCCGCATGGTGGAGGATTCACTGCAGGCGATGCAGGCTGGAGGTATCCGTGACCACCTCGGAGGTGGCTTCCACCGCTATTCCACCGACGCCCGCTGGCTGGTACCGCATTTCGAGAAGATGCTGTACGACCAGGCCATGCTCGCGGTCGCCTACGCCGAAGCGTATCAGGCAACTGGACGCCCGGACTTCCGCGTCACCGCCGAGGGCATCCTCGAGTACCTCGCCCGGGATCTGACGGACGCGGGCGGCGGCTTGTACTCGGCCGAAGATGCGGACAGCGAAGGAGAGGAAGGAAAATTCTACCTCTGGACCGCGGCCGCGCTCGCGGAGCTCCTCGAGCCGAACGAAGCCGCGTTGCTGGCGGACGTCTACGGCGTCGAGGCGTCCGGCAATTTCAGGGACGAGGCCACCCGCCGTCTCACCGGCGCCAACATCCTGTTTCTGCGACGGCCACTGGAGGCCGTGGCCGAGTCGGAGGGACTGCCGGTTGGCGTATTGCAGGAGCGGCTCGCATCGGCCCGTGAGGTTCTGCGCGCGGCGCGTAACAAACGGGTGCGCCCACACCTCGACGACAAGATCCTCACGGACTGGAACGGCCTCGCGATCGCCGCCTTGTCCATCGCATCCGTCGCTTTCGATCAGCCTGAGTACCGAAGGCGGGCTGAGGCCGCCACGGCCTTTGTGCTAGACAACCTGCGGCTCCCCGATGGCCGGCTACTGCACAGGTATCGGGACGGCGTCGCCGGCATCCCGGCCAACCTGGACGACTACGCCTTTCTGGTCTGGGGGCTGATCGAGCTCTACGAAGCAGGCTATGAATCCCGCCATCTGGAGACGGCTCTCGATCTGACCGAAGAGCAGGTGCGCCACTTCTGGGACGGCGAAAGTGGCGGATTTTTCTTCAGTCCTGACGATGGTGAACAGCTCCTCGTCAGGAAGCGGGAGATCTACGATGGTGCGATTCCGTCGGGAAACTCCGTGTCGGCACTCAATCTGTTGCGGCTCGGCCGCCTCACGGGACGCGCCGAGCTGGAGAACCGAGGTCGCGCCGTGTTGTCGGCCTTCGCGGCCGATGTGGCACCAATGCCCGCGTCGCATGCCCAGTTTGTGAGCGCACTCGATTTCAGCCTCGGCCCGACGCGCGAGATCGTGATCGTCGGAGAGCGGGGCGGCGCCGAAACGGAGGCCCTGCTCCGAATCGCGCGCGAGGGATTCGCGCCACGTCGGGTGACGCTGCTGCGGTCCGCCGGAGAGGCCGGAGAGGCTACCGAGCGCCTGGCCCCGTTCACCGCCGCGATGGGCACGGTCGACGAGAGGGCCGCGGCGTACGTGTGCGAGGATTATTCCTGCCGCCGGCCCACAACCGACCCGGAGGAGTTTCGACAACTCCTGGCGGAATGATCAGTCCAGCGTGGGCTTCCCCCCGGGTCGCGGCGATCGCTTCACGGACGGATCGTCGATCTACCGTCCGGCAGGAACGTGATTGTGACCTGGTTCCACACCGCCACGGGCTGGCCCTCCGCTTCCGCCGGACGGAACACCATCACCCGGCTGGCGAGGTCGGCAGCCCGATCGAATTCCTCGTATCCGCTGCTCTCCATTAGGCGAACCTGCTCCGGATGCCCGTCGACGCCGACATACACCCACAGCACCGTACGACCCCCGATCTTGGACGACTTGAGGCGCGCCGGATAGAGCGCCTCCAGCACCCGGTTGGCCTCGGCGGCGTTGAGGAACGCCGGCTTCACGTCATACGAGATGAGCTCGGGTGCCGCAGGGACATCCTGCTTCAGCCTGAAACGCACCGGAACCTCGATCTGAACGGCCACGGGCCCTGAAGAGCTCTGTGCCGGAACAAAGCGCATGTTGGAAGCCACCGATTTGGCCACGGTGTCGAAGGCGTCGTACCCGCTGCTCTCCCACACAGCCGACCGGCGGACCTGACCCTCGGTATCCACCAGCACCAGCAGCAGCACGGTGCCGGTTATGCCGCGGGCCCGCAGGTCCGGGGGATACCGGCTCTCCAGTAAGCTCGCGATCTCAGCCGAATTCTCGAGCTGAGGCGCCACGGTGTACGGACGCACGGTATCCGCCCCGGGAGCCGCACGCTCCTGAGCCCAGAGGTGGCCGGTCGAGAGCAACAACACGGCCGTCGTGACTGCACTGATCTTCATCACAATCGCATCTTTCGCTTCGAGTCCCGGCGCGTCAGCTTGCTAAATGGTGCTGAGCAATCGCGCCAACCACATACGTCAATAATCGGGAGGAAGAGACAGATGATCAAGTTGCCTGCCCGTCTAGCGTCGCTCGCTTTGGCGGCGCTGTCCGCCGCATGTGGCGGGTCCGGCGACGGCGGATCGGGCGAGGTCGCGGCGTTGCTCGCGACCCCCCGGACGATCGCCCTGGAACCGGTGAAAGAGAGCGGTGTGAACGCGACGCTCACCATCACGCCCCAGGACTCCGAGACTGCCGACGGTTCGTCCGGCCGGCTTGATACCGCAATGTCCGCGGACGGCCTTGATCCCCGCTTCGTCTACCCGGTACACCTTCGCTCAGGCTCGTGTGGCTCGGACAGGGGGGTCTTGGCGCAGCTCGTGTCGTTGACGCCGGACGACGAGGGTCGGGCCACCAGCTCCACGTCGATCGATGTGGAGTTCATCGGTGACGCGCGGAGCCTGTTCGCGCAGATCAGTGGGCCCGACGGTGACGCCCTTGCCTGTGGAGACCTGTAGCAGTCGGCGCTTCGCGAGAGTAAGCTAGACAACCATGGATGACCTCGGGTCCTTAGTCGTCGCGTACTGGCGTCCCGCCGCCTTTGTCATTGGCGGACTCATCATCGGCGTTGTTCTAGAGCGTCTGGTGCTGCGACGCCTCAGTAGGGCCGCGCAGGAGACGACCACCCGCTGGGACGACGTGCTGGTCGACTCTCTGCGCGGCGCGCCGGTCCTCTGGTGCACGGCGGCCGGCATCTACCTCGCGGCGCTCAGCTTCGACCTCAGCGACACTGTCGTTTACCTCCTCGGTCGGATGCTGACGGTCATCGTCATCTTCTCGATCACCCTCGTCCTGGCCCGGGTCGCCGCTCGGCTCGTCGCCGCCTATGCGGAGAAATCGGCCAGGGGCATACCCGCAAGCTCTCTGATCCAGACCCTGGTCAAGGTTCTGGTGCTCGTACTGGGCGGCGTCATCATCCTCCAGGCGCTCGACGTCCCCATCGCCCCGGTGATCACCAGCCTCGGCATCGGTGGCATCGCCGTCGCCCTCGCGCTTCAGCCGACGCTTTCGAACGTGTTCGCCGGCTTCCAGATCATCGCCGCGGGGCAGGTTAGAACAGGCGATTACGTGCGGCTCGAAACGGGCGATGAGGGGTACGTCGTCGACATCAAGTGGCGCAATACGACGATCCAGTCACTGTACGACGACAGCGAGATCGTGGTCCCCAACAGTAAGATGGCGGACTCGATCGTCACCGACTACAGCAAGCCGCGCCGGGCGATCTGGGTGCGGATTCCGGTCGGCGTCAGCTACTCGAGCGACTTGGAGAAGGTGGAGCAGGTTGCGATCGAGGTCGCGAAGGACGTGTCAACTGAATTCGGCGGGCCGGGGTCGCTGACCGAGCCGGTGTTGCGCTACCAGGAGTTCGGAGAGTCCAGCGTAAACTTCTCGATCCGCCTCCAGGTCGCCAATTTCCAGCGGCAATACAGGGTGCGCCACGAGTTCGTCAAGGCACTGCACGAGCGCTTCCGGGAGGAGGGGATCACGATTCCTTTCCCGATTCGGACGTTACACGTGCCGGAGCCGCTGCAGGTAAAGTCCCCCGAGCGTTGAGCTGCCACGTTAATCAAGGAGCATCTGGTTGAGCTTCCTCAAAGAGATTGAATTCCTCGGCAACGATCTGGTCGCCTGGCTGACGGCGCTCGCGATCGCAGTCGCCACGTACCTGGCCCTGCGCCTGATCGTGTGGGGAATGCAGCGCTGGGTGTCCGGATTCACGGGCCGGACGAGCAGCAACATCGACGACCTGATCATCGCGGCGCTCGGACGGACCAAGAATGGGTTGCTCGCCGTGGCGGCCGTATACGCGGGCTCGCTGGCACTCGATCTCCCATCCGGACCGGAGACGCTCCTGGTCCATCTGGCGATGATTGCCCTGTTCCTCCAGCTCGGATTCTGGATCACCGATTTCATCTCCGGCTGGATCAAAGCGTACCGGAAGAAGCAGATGGAGACTGACCCCGGCAGCATCACAGGGATGAGCGCGATCGGCTTCATGGTCCAGCTTGCCGTCTGGCTCATCATTTTTCTGCTC
>JBFILW010000117.1:0-8654 GCA_041612005.1 Gemmatimonadota bacterium | reverse complement strand
CCTGCGCTCAGACACGGCACTCAGCGTCGCCGGCCGAGCGCCCCGACCCGGGAGCCGCTCCGGCTCCGCGAACTGCCAAGTGACCGGCTCGGTTTGCTCGCCCGCGCCGAGCTCCGTCCGATCGTGGGCGAGCCTCCCGGGCTTTTCGAGTAACCGGACACGCGGCTCGGCGAGCTCCGCTCGTAGCCGAGCGACCTGCGAGGCCCGGCCGCGGCTGGTTTCGATACGGTCGGAGATCGGCGCGAGCGAGTCTCCGGTCGCGATCGGGTCCCTGGACGCGAACGGGTCTCCGGTCGTGAAGCTCGCGACGTGGGCTCGGTAACCTTGACGCGTCCGCGTTCCGCCCCTGGCCCGACGCGCGACGGCCGATCGGACGTACCAGCCCGGGGTCTCGCTCGTTCCGGCGTCCGTGTCGGAGTTCGGACGACGGGGCCTCGTGAGCGCGGCTCGGGACGGCGTCCACGGTCTGCAGACTGGCCTGTCGGCGTCCGGCGACGGTTGGGGCTGCTCACCCGCGGCTGACGCCGTCCCGGCTCGCTCACCTGCGGCTGACGCCGGTTCGGGCTGCTCACGAGCGGCCGCCGATTCGGGGCGTCTGCTGCAGACCGACGCCGGGCTCTGTCGCCCGCGTCCGTTCCGCCGGCCCGCCGCGGGGAGCTGCCCGCACGATCCCGGGCCGACCCACCGGTGACCCCGCCAGGCATTGCTCTCGGACTGCCGGCTCGTCCGGGATCACCCGCCGCGACCTGCGTGCCATTCTTGGGTAGATCGCGCACGCGGCCGCTGAAGGGCGTCGCATCGGGCAGGCTTCGTCCACCGCGTCGGCGTCGCCCGTCCTCGTCGAGGTCCCGAACGACGTCGGCCGGCCTCCGCCAGCGGGGCGGACTGATGCCCCGCGTGTCGGCGGTCATGATCCCGCGCTTGAATACATGCCCGGATCGTCCGAGGTCGTAGCCGCGCCTCGCCCACTTGTGCTGATGGCGGCGCCCGAACTTGTGCCCGGGCACGAATGTGAAGCCGCGGAAGCGGTGTGCCGGGCCGTATCCCCAGCCGTAGTGGCCGAAGCCGATGCTGATCCTGAAGCCGGAGCTGTAGTAACCGGCATAGAAGCCGAGCGGCGCCCAGCCCACGTAGGCGGGACCCCAGTACCAGGCGACCCAGGCTGGCGCGAAGCGACGGCCCGGAAACCACAGCCACCCGTATCCGGGCACGTCATCCCACACGCCGTAGTGATAGGGAACCCAACCCCCCGGCTCGTACGAGACCCAGAGCAGACCTGTGGGAGTGTGGCGCCAGTGGCCGTTCCAATAAGGTCGCCAGCCTGATCTGTGGTGCGGGTACCAGGCATGCCGTCCCCCGACGGTGACCCAACGCCCATATCGCGCCAGCGGTACGGCGGCATACGCCAGGTCCGGATCCACGTAGCCAATGTCCTCGCCGTACGCAGCGGCGGTCAGGCCATCGCCCCAGCGCTCGAGAGCATGGAGCGTTCCGGCTCGGACATACCTGACATCACGGCGCCCGCTGCCGTCAACGATCAGCTCGTCGCCCGCCTCCACCCGGTCGGAGCCACGATCCGTCAACACGTCGGCCGCTCCGCTCCGCACTGTGAGGACAGTATTGCCGCCGTCGGTGGTCAGCAGGTAGGAGCCGCTCGCGCGCACCTCGATGCTGGCGTGCGGTGTCTCGACGGTCGGATAGAAACCGCCCACGAAGTCATCCACCACCACCAGCTGCAGCGTTCCCCGACGGAGTCGCAGCACGGTGTGATTGGTCTGGCCATCGGGTGACCCGGCCAGGCCCACGAACTCCACCTCCGCGCGGTCGCCAAGACGCGCGATGTTCCGGTCGGAGAGGAGCAGCTCGACGCGGCTGCGCGCGGCGACGAAAAGATTGTCGCCGGTGAGGAGGGGTTCGTTGGCCCGGACGTCCGATCGCTGGCCCGTGCCGGCCTCGACGAGATAGGCCGAGCCGTCGACCACCCGCACGAAGCCGTACGAGCCGTCGGCCGTCTGTGTCGCCTGCGCCATCAGTGCAGCGGGGGCCAACACGGGCACCACCGCTCCGACAAGGCGCGCGCAGACGAGGTAAGTAACTCGGGTCTTCATGATACGCTCCCGCAGTTCAGTCTCGCTGCGCGAGCACGGAGGGAATACTCCTGAATATACTGTCGAGTGGCGCCGACGTTCCAGTGGCTTGCGCGACTCGAGCCGATGCTCGATGATCCGGCCCGAACAGCAACCCGGAGACCCAGGAGGTGAGATGACGGCAGGCTTCGACATGGCGACGGTCCAGCGCGGCGCGCGACTCCGCCGCTCACCCTACTTCGACGCGACGCTGCGAGATGGATGCTGGGGCTATACGGTGTACAACCACACGTTCTTGCCGATCGGCTACGACGACCTGGAGCAGGAGTACTGGAAGCTTCTGAACGGCGTGACGGTGTGGGATGTGTCGGTCGAGCGGCAGGTCGAGATCAGCGGTCCCGACGGATTCGCCTTCACCAACCTCCTCACGCCCCGCGACCTCTCCAAGTGCGCGGTAGGTCAGGGCAAGTACGTCATCATCACGGCCGAAGACGGTGGGATCGTCAACGATCCGGTCCTCCTTCGTCTGGAGGAGAACCGATTCTGGCTGGCGCTGGCCGACAGCGACGTGCTGCTGTGGGCGCGCGGGGTCGCGTACAACTCCGGGATGGACGTGGAGGTGAAGGAGCTCGACGTGGCGCCGATGCAGGTGCAGGGACCGAAGTCGAAACCCGTGCTGCAGGAGCTGTTCGGCGACGCGGTTCTCGAGCTCGACTACTACTGGTTCCTCGACACCGAGTTGGACGGCATTCCGGTGATCGTGACCCGCACGGGTTGGAGTGGGGAAGTCGGCTTCGAGCTCTATCTGCGCGACCCGAGCCGCGGGGTCGAGCTCTGGGACCGGGTGATGGAGGCGGGAAAGCCGCACGGGATCGCTCCCACCGGGCCGTCGGACATCCGCCGCATCGAGGCGGGCATCCTCAACTACGGCGTCGATATGACGATAGACGAGAACCCATTCGAAGTCGGGCTCGGGTGGCAGGTGAAGCTGGAGCAGGAGGCCGATTTCATCCGCAAAGAGGCGCTCGCCCGCATCAAGAAGGAGGGTGTGCGCCGCAAGCTGGTCGGGGTCGAGATCGCGGGTGAGCGGTTGGACATGAACATGAGCCGCTGGCCGGTGCGCGCGAACGGCGACGTGGTGGGGGCGATCACGTCGGCTGTCTACTCGCCGCGTCTGGAGAAGAACATTGGCTACGCCATGGTGCCGGTCGAGCACGCCGAACTCGGGACGACACTGGTTGCGGAGGTCCCGACCGGCGAGCAACCGGTCACCGTTGTTCCGAAGCCGTTCGTGGACCCAAGCAAAGAGATCCCCAAGTCCTGAGTCTCCCGCTCGGCTGGCGTCCCGTCGTTCTGGCCCGCGGCTTCGGGGCTGTTTAGGATTAGGGCAGCGGCTCCGGCGGGCCGGAGCATAAACCAGGAGGGAGGGCCGAGGGCCCTTACGAAGACCGGAACGGACAAACACGTGGAACCGACGGACGTCTACGATCCCAGTTACTTCCACAAAGTCGTCGACTGCCAGTGGGGCTGTCCCGCTCACACCAACGTCCCGCAGTATATCCGACTAATCGCGCAGGGTCAGTACAGCGACGCCTACATGCTGAACCGGGAGTCCAACGTGTTTCCCGGTATTCTGGGCAGGACGTGCGATCGGCCGTGCGAGCCCGTGTGCCGGCGGACCCGCATCGACGGGGAGCCGGTGGCGATCTGCCGCCTCAAGCGGGTGGCGGCCGATCTCCGCGACGACATCACCGACCGGTTGCCGCGTGCCCCGGCCGAGAAGAACGGGAAACGCGTGGCGTGCGTCGGCGCGGGTCCCGCCTCGCTGACGGTGGCCAACGACCTGATGCCGCTCGGCTACGAGGTGACGATCTTCGAGAAGCTCGACCGCCCCGGTGGCCTCATGTGGACGAACATTCCTCAGTTCCGCCTTCCCCCCCAGGTGCTTCAGGAGGAGATCGACTACATCATCGACATGGGCGTG
This sequence comes from Gemmatimonadota bacterium, assembly GCA_041612005.1. GTDB lineage: Bacteria > Gemmatimonadota > Gemmatimonadetes > Palauibacterales > Palauibacteraceae > JBFILW01. The sequence goes on along the minus strand of JBFILW010000117.1, from coordinate 4,583 downwards.
GATCTGCGGCTCAACACGCCGGTCGACTCCATGAAGGCCCTGCTCGAAGAGGGTTTCGACGCGGTGTTCATCGGCTCGGGGGCTCCGAAGGGCAAGAACCTCGACATCCCGGGCCGCTACGAGACCGACCGGATCGAGATCGGAATCGAGTGGCTCGAGTCGGTCGCCTTCGAGCACATCTCCGAGATCGAGCCGCGGGTCCTGGTGATCGGGGTCGGCAACACGGCGATGGACTGCTGCCGGACCGCCAAGCGGATCGGTGGCACCGACGTCAAAGTCATGGCCCGCAAAGGGCGTGGCATGTTCAAGGCATCACCGTGGGAGTTGGAAGACGCGGAGGCGGAACAGGTCGAGATCTGCGAGAACCACTCGCCGCTCCGTTTCGTGATCGAGGACGGCGAGCTGAAGGGGATGGACTTCGAGCTCGTGTCATGGCACGAAGGCGCCAACGGCAGGCTCGAGAAGGAAGTGCACGATACCGTGTTCATGCCGTGCGACCGGGTGATCCTGGCCATCGGGCAGGACAACGCGTTCCCCTGGATCGAGCGTGACATAGGGATCGAGTTCAACGAGTGGGAGATGCCGATCGTGGACAAGAGCACCTTCCAGACGAGCCTCGACGGCGTCTTCTGCGGCGGGGATGCGGCCTGGGGGCCTGAGAACATCATCTGGGCCGTCGAGCACGGGCATCAGGCGGCGATCTCGATCCACAACCACTGCCAGGGAGTCCCGGTCAGCGAACGCCGATGCGACACGTCGAGCTGGAGGAACGGCTCGCCGCGTTGGGGACGGAAGTCGAGCTCGGGTTCGACATACGCCAGGCCGTGGCGGAAGTCGAGCGCTGCCTGAATTGTGACATCCAGACCTTTTTCATCGACCGCCTCTGCATCGAGTGCGACGCGTGTATCGATGTATGTCCGCTCGACTGCCTCACGATCACCGACAACGGCTCGGAGGTCGAGCTGCGAACACGGCTCACGGCGCCGGCCGAGAATCTCACCCAGGACCTGTACGTGTCCGGCGCGCTTCCGCAAACCGAACGGGTGATGGTGAAGGACGAAGACCTCTGCATTCACTGCGGCCTGTGCGCAGAGCGCTGCCCGACGGCCGCGTGGGACATGCGCCAGTTCGAGCTGCTCATGCCGTACGCCGGACGGCCCGTGGAGCGCGCCGGCGCGCCCGCCCAGTCGCTGGCACCCGCATGAGCGGTGTCAACGAGTTCGCGATCAAGATCGGTACGGTCAACGGAACCGGCTCGGCGAGCGCCAATGGCCTGCTCATGCAGGCCATCTTCCGCATGGGCATTCCGGTCTCCGGCAAGAACGTGTTCCCGTCCAACATTCAGGGTCTTCCGACCTGGTACGAGATCCGGGTGAACGGTGCCGGACATACGGCACGAACCCCTGAGTACGACCTCCTCGTGGCCATGAACTCGGCGACCTACGACCGCGACGTCGCGGAGGTGCGGAGCGGCGGCTACCTGCTGTACGATTCGACGTGGCCCCTCGATGCGGCTCTCCAGCGGGAGGACATTTCCTTCATCGGGATTCCGATCGCCGGGATGGGCAACGAGCACTTCAGCGGCTCCCGGACGCGCATCCTGATGAAGAACATAGTGTACGTCGGCGCGCTGGTGGCCTTGCTAGAGATCGATCCGGAGATCGTGAAGGAGCTGCTCGAGCAGAGCTTCGCCCGAAAACCGAAGCTGATGGACGCCAACTACCAGGCGATCAAGCTCGGGTACGACTACGCGCGGGAGCACTTCGAGACGCCGCTTCCGGTGCATCTCGAGAAGACCGGCCCGCGAAACGACTCGATCCTCATCGACGGCAATACCGCCGCAGCGCTCGGCTGCCTGTACGCGGGCGCCACCGTGGCCGCGTGGTATCCGATCACGCCATCCACATCACTGGTCGACGGGTTCTCCGGCTTTTGCGAGCAGTACCGTCACGACCCGGAGAGCGGAAAGAACCTCTTCTGCATCATCCAGGCGGAGGACGAGCTGGCGGCGGCCGGCATCGTGATCGGCGCCGGCTGGAGCGGAGCCCGCGCTTTCACCGCGACCAGCGGTCCAGGTATCTCGCTGATGAGCGAGTTCATCGGTCTCGCCTACTACGCCGAGATTCCCGGCGTGATCTTCGACGTGCAGCGCGCGGGGCCGTCCACCGGAATGCCGACCCGAACACAGCAAGGCGACCTGCTGATGGTCGCCTACGCCTCCCACGGAGACACGAAGCACATCGTCCTGTTCCCGGGCGACCCCGGTGAATGCTTCACGATGTCGGTGAGTGCGTTCGACCTCGCCGAGAGGTTTCAGACGCCGGTGTTCGTCGTCTCGGACCTCGATGTCGGGATGAACGACTGGGTCGTCCCGCGCCTCGAATGGGACGACTCATACCGGCCGGACCGGGGCAAAGTCCTCGGTGCCGAGGACCTCGAGAACATCGACCAGTTCTACCGCTATCTGGACGTGGACGGCGATGGGATTCCGTATCGGACTCTGCCGGGCGTCCATCCGAAGGGCGCCTACTTCACACGGGGTTCCGGGCACAACCAGTTCGGGCGCTATACCGAGGACTCCGAGGAATACACGCAGGTGGTGGACCGGCTGCGCCGAAAGATCGATGGCGCGGCGAGCCACGTTCCGGAGCCCGAGATCGTGAGGCGGCCGGGGGCCCAGATGGCGATCGTCGCTCTCGGCAGCTCGCATCCCGCCGTAATCGAAGCGCTCGATATCCTGGAGCGGGATGGGGTGGTCCTCGACTACATGCGGATCAGGGGCTTTCCGTTTGCCGACACGGTCGGAGAGTTCCTTCGCGAGCACGAGCGGAACTTCGTGGTCGACCAGAACCGCGACGGCCAGCTGCACTCGCTTCTCACGATCGAGGCGACCGTGCCGAAGGAACGCCTGGCCTCGGTGCGCTACTACGGGGGGATGCCCCTCAGCGCTCACCACGTCGTATCCGGAGTCAACGAGCTGCTGCAGGGCACGGGCACCGTGGCCGAGTACGGAGAAGAGGGTCGAGCCGGTATTCCCGACGCGGCAGATGGCGTGAAGAGCAGGATCGGAGGCGTAGAGGTATGACCCATACTCCGAAGGCAAAGGTACGTCACCCCGGCCTCAAGAAGAATGCGCTCGGCCTCACCCGCCGCGACTACGAAGGCTCCATGTCCACCCTCTGCGCCGGTTGCGGACACGACTCTATCACGGCGGCGGTCATCGAAGCGTTCTTCGAGCTGGACATGCCTCCGCACCGGGCCGCGAAGCTGAGCGGTATCGGTTGCTCGTCCAAGACACCGACCTACTTCATGAACGAGTCGCACGGCTTCAACTCCGTGCACGGCAGGATGCCGGCGATCGCATCGGGCGCCAACGCCGCCAACCGTGACCTGATCTACATCGGGATCTCCGGCGACGGCGACTCGCTCTCGATCGGGATCGGGCAGATGTGCCACGCGATCCGCCGCAACGTCAACATGCTCTACCTGATAGAGAACAACGGCATGTACGCGCTCACCAAGGGGCAGTTCTCGGCCTCGGCCGACGTGGGCTCACGGTCCAAGTGGGGCAAGTCCAACGTGCAGACGCCGATCGATCCCGTGCTACTCGCCCTCAGCATCGGCGCCACCTTTGTGGCCCGCAGCTTCTCGGGCGACAGGAAGCAGCTCGTACCGATCCTCAAGGCCGGGCTCAGGCACCCGGGACTTGCCATGGTCGACATCATCTCGCCATGCGTGACGTTCAACGATCACGAGGGCTCGACCAAGAGCTACGCCTACACGCGCGAGAACAAGTTCGAGGTCGTGCACACCGATTTCGTCCCGCTGACCCACACGATCACGGCGGATTACGAGTCGGGCGGGACCCGGGACGTGACCATGCACGACGGCAGCGTGGTGCGGTTCCGCAAGATCGCCGAAGACTTCGATCCCACTGACAGGAAGCGCGTCGAAGCGTACTTGCGCGAGCGGGGTGACCAGGGCGAGATCGTCACCGGCCTCCTGTTCATCGAGGAGGACTCGCAGGACTTCCATACACAGCAGGGAACAGTCGATGAACCGCTGACGCAGGTCCCGTTCGAGCGGCTCAACCCCGGCGCTACAGCTCTGCAGGAGCTGCAGAAGAAGTTCCGCTAGCTGTCGCTGCCGGCGCGGATCAGCGCATCGCGGGTGATATGATCGCTTTCGTGACCCGCAGACTCTCGACGTCATCGAGTGCGCTGTTGGCTTCCTCGAGCGGATAGCGCGCCCCGATGGCTTCCGCGAACGGGAGTCGCGCGCGGTGCTTCGCCACCACCTCCAACGCCCGCACGACGTGCCGGAAGTCCGTGCCCCACTGGCCTCGAACATCGGCGTGCTTCCGATTGATCGCCAGGTGCGGGTTGATCTCGACGGTACCGGCGTCCGTGTAGTGGCCCGCGATCACGTACGTGCCTCCATCCCGCAGCAGCTCGAAGCCCTCCGCCATAGCGAGCGGGCTCCCGCACGCCTCGATCACCACGTCGGCGCCGCGCCCCCCTGTGAGCGAGGCCACCAGGTCGGCTCGCGCCTCGATCGCGTCGTCCGTGAGGCTGAGGGTGTGG
>JBFILW010000116.1:0-8728 GCA_041612005.1 Gemmatimonadota bacterium | reverse complement strand
GCCGACCCAGTAAGCGCGACGCCCGAGACGCCCCTGCGACTGGCCGTCTGGTCCGGTCCTCGGACGATCTCCACCGCCCTCATGCGCTCATGGGGGAACCGGTCGGACACGTACGTATGCGATGAACCGCTCTATGCGCACTATCTGGCGACCACGGAGGCCCCGCACCCGGGAGCGGAGGAGATCGTAGCACAGCACGAGACCGACTGGCGTGTCGTCGCCGAGTGGCTGACCGGACCCGTGCCGGAAGGGAAGTCAGTCTTCTACCAGAAACAGATGGCGCACCACCTGGTGGCGGACATCGAACGCGATTGGCTGGACCGGCTCAGCCACAGCTTCCTGATCCGTCACCCCCGCAATATGATCCTGTCGCTCGACCGGGTGCTCCCTGATCCCGGGCTGGAGGAGACCGGCCTTCCGCAGCAGCTCGACCTGTTCGAGCAGGTCAGGCGACAGTCCGGCCGCGTTCCTCCCGTGCTCGATGCGCGCGACGTGCTGGAGGATCCGCGCCGCCTGCTCTCCCTGTGGACCGAAGCGCTCGGCGTTCCGTTCGAGGAGCGGATGCTCTCGTGGCCGCCCGGCGAGCGCGATACCGACGGCGTGTGGGCGCGTCACTGGTACGAGCGCGTGAACGAGTCCACCGGCTTCAGGCCCTATGTGGACAGGGAACAGGAGCTGCCGGAACGGCTGCGAGGACTGTACGAGGCGTGCATGGAGTGCTACGAACAGCTGTACGCGCACCGCCTGGGCGCCTGAACCGACGCCCGACGAGGAGCCACGAATGCTGCAACAGTTCAACGAAAAGAACCGCGACCTGCTGATCAACATCAACGGTGAGCTCGTTCACCGCGATGAAGCCGGCATCAGCCCGTTTGATTCCGTCGTCCAGGGCGGAGATGCCGTGTGGGAGGGCCTGCGGCTCTACGAGGGGCGGATCTTCAAGCTCCGCGAGCACCTCGATCGCTTGCGCGGCTCGGCGCTCGCCCTCGCCTTCGACCAGATCCCGAGCCACGATGAGATCACAGACCAGATCCGCCGCACCCTGGCGGCGAACGGGATGAGGGACGGTGTGCACATTCGCCTCACGCTCACCCGTGGCGTCAAGATCACCTCCGGGATGGACCCGCGTCTCAACCAGTCGGGACCGACCCTGATCGTGCTCGCCGAGCACAAGCCGCCGGTCTACGGTACCGCCGGCATCTCGTTGATCAGCAGCTCCATCCGCCGCTTTCCGCCCGATTGCCTCGACCCCAAGATTCACCACGCCAACTTGCTCCAGTCCATCCTGGCCAAGATCGAGGCCAACGCGGCCGGCGCCGATGACGCCCTGATGCTCGACGTGCGCGGCTTCGTGGCCGAGACGAACGCCACTCACGTGTTCATCGTGCAGGAGGGCGAGTTGGCGACCAGCCGCACGGTGGCCTGCCCGGAGGGGATCACCCGCGCTACGGTTCTGGCCCTCTGCCGCGAGCACGGCATACCTGCGTCGGAGCGGGATATCTCACTCGCGGAGGTTTACCGGGCCGACGAGGTATTCTGTACGGGCACGATGGGCGAGTTGGTCTCGGTCAAGGCGATCGACGGGCGCCCGATCGGAGGCGGTAAACCGGGCGCAATTACGCGGCGCCTGAGCGATCTTTTCCGGGAGCAGACGGCGAACGCAGGCGACCCGGTGGTATCATGAGCGCTCGAGCAACGTCGACTTCCGCCGTCTAGCCACCTCATGTGCGGAAGGTTCTCGTTACGGACGACGCTCGAGGAAGTCAGCCACAACTTCGAAGCGGCGGCGGACGCGATCGAAGATTGGATTCCCCGCTACAACATCGCGCCGACCCAAGAGGTGATCGCGGCGCGTCCGGCAGGGTCGGGACGTGAGCTCGTCCTCATGCACTGGGGACTGATCCCCTCCTGGTACGACGACCCGTCGATCGGTGGGCGCTTCATCAACGCCCGCGCCGAGAGCGCGCATGTCAAACCGACTTTTCGGGACGCGTTCTGGAACCGGCGCTGCCTGGTTGGGGCGGACGGCTTCTACGAGTGGCGTTCCATCGGCGGCGTGAAACATCCGTACTTCATCCGTCGGGTCGATGGTCGGCCGTTCGGGTTCGCCGGGTTGTGGGAGCGCTGGAGTCGCGGGACGAAAACGGAGATCGAGTCGTGCACGATCCTCACCACGCGCCCCAACGAGGTGGTCGAGCCCCTGCATGACCGTATGCCGGTGATTCTTCGCCCGGAAGATTACGCTCGCTGGCTGGACCCGATGGCGACGGACCTCGAAGACTTGCAGGCGATGTTCGAGCCGGTTTCGGCGGATGAGCTCACCGCATATTCCGTCAGCCGTCTTGTGAACGACCCGGCCAACGATTCTCCGGCTTGCGTCGAACCAACCGAGCACGAGCTGCCGCCACCTCCGATCGAGCTGGATCTGTTCGGCGACGAGATATAGGAGGACCGGCAGGAGCACCGACTCTACGTGCTCGCGCTCTCGCCTCTGAGAGTGGAATCCAGCAGCTGCTCGACCTCGGCCGCCGCTTCCGCCCGGCGCCGCGCATCTTCCTCCAGCTCATGGGTCAGGAGGGCGATGTCCAACCCCCCGGCCAAGCGATCGGAGGCGAGGTGTCCTCGCATCGAACCGAGGGACGAGATGGCGTCCAGGAAGCGCTGCACGAGTCGATCGCGCGCCCGACCACACCGTGCGACCGCGTCCATCCACTCGGGTGCGGCGTCTTCCCGGCGTGCCCGCTGCGCCTCCAGTCTCACAAGGCTTTCATCCAGGCTCGCCAGGTCGAGCGCTGCGTCACAGGCCGCCGCGAGCAGATCAGGGAGCTCGTCCGTATGCTGCGCACCCCCGTCCGGGGATGGTGCGCTCACGATCGAGCGCACGATGGCGGTCAGATCCGCGAGCAGGCTGCGCGCGGTGCCGAGGGGCAGGAGCGAGAGCGTCTCGACAACGCGTCGCTCGGTTTCCTCCGGGAGCAGAGACGGGCGCTCGCGGGGAACCACAAGCGGACGCTGTGCGCTCCGGTGACCGAGCAGCAGGAGTGTGGCGCCGACGACGGGACCGCTCCACAGGAAGACAGGCGCGACCATGGCGCCCGTGAGCAGACCCATTGCCACAGTGGTGAGGGCCAACGCGTAGAAGGACGCGGGCAGGGCATTCCAAGCGCTTCCCGCGGCGGCGGTGACGGCCGGAATATCCCTGGCTCCCAGGCGTAACAGCGCTCGGTCGGCGCTGACCCGCGGAACTCGCAACAGCGGCCGGCGTCCCCGCGCGACAGCCAGCAGTTCCACCCCGCCTCCGATGGAGGGCGCCAGAAGCGCCAGCCGTTCGACCAGCTCCCTGCGGGCGCCGCGGCCGGTGGGCGGACGCACGTAGATGAGTCGGTCATCCGCGCGGGCGGAGAGGCCCGAACAGGCGGCGCACATGGTCGCATCCTCCCGAACCGGGGCGCCGCAGACGAGACAGCCGCTGCCCACGGGTCGGCTCGCCACTTCCCAACCCTCGCCTTCGTCGCCAGCGGAGATCGCGTCGAGGAGGCTGGATGCGGATGGGAAGCGCCAGCTCGGGTCGGCCGCCGTGGAACGAGCCACGATCGCGTCGAGCCACTCCGGGACTTCGGCTCTCACGGCTCGCGGGGCGAAACCCTCCGGTCGAGGCGCCGGCGGCATGCGGCTGGCTCCACCACCCGGCAGCTGGCCGCAGAGGGCGAAGTAGAGCGTGAGGCCGAGTGAATAGAGATCCGAGCGCGCATCGCCTCGCTCGCCCGCCAGCACCTCCGGCGCTGCGTAACTCAACGTCCCGATCAACGCCCCACTCTGGGTGATCGTCGCGAGCCCGTCGAGGCGGGCGGCGCCGAAGTCCACGAGGCGCGCAACACCGTCAGGGTCGATCAGCAGGTTCTGTGGCTTCACGTCCCGGTGCAGGATGCCACCGCCGTGCGCAGCCTGCAGGGCTGCCGCCATGCCCCGGGCCAGCCCCACGGCGTGCTCAACGGACAACGGCCCGCGGCGCCCGACCAGCTTGCGCAGATCGACGCCGTCTACATACTCCATGACGATGAAAGAGGCCTCGCCCTCCTCGAGATAATCATAGACGGCGACCACGTTCGGGTGCGTGAGCCCGCGCACGGACTGGACCTCGCGCCGCATCCGCTCGCGGGCCGTCTCGGCCCCGATCGGCGGTGGGACGAGCAGCTTGATCGCGACCTCCGAGGCCAGCTCCCGGTCCATCGCCAGGTAGACGATCGAGGAGCCGCCGCGTCCGATCTCGTTTCGGATCTCGTAGCGACTCTGCAGGACCATGCCGCCCCTGAGATGGGGGCCGATCACGTGCTCGGAGATCACCGGTTCACCTCTTCACTCAGCTCCTGCAGCTGACGCCGAGCGCTGGACGTCCAGCCATCCTCGCGGCTGTACAGCTCCAGAAAGCGCGTCAGGTGCAGACGGGCCAGCGCGTCCTGGCCCAGAATCTTCTCGGACGTGCCAGCGTGATAGAGCGCCATGTAGTTATCGGGCTGGAACTCCAGAACCAGACGCATGATCGGTCCGGCTGATTCGTCGTCGCCCGCGTCCGCGACGGGATGTCCGACGCCGAACACGATTCCTGCCGCATAGGCCCTCTGACCGGCGGGCAGCTCATCGATTCTGGCGCGAGCCCGGTCGATCTTGCCTGCCAGCGCGAAGCAAGCGGCGCTGAACGCCTTGCCCTCACGGCTGGCCGGAGGTGGGAAGCGACTGTGGGCTGTCTCGACCTCGACGGAATTGCAGTATTGCTTGAAGCTCAGAAACCAGCGTCCTGCATCGCCGCCGTGCTCCGGAAATCCCGCCACGGCGTGGGGCGTCTTGATGAGCGGCTGGCCGGCGGCCTTGTACATGCCGATCGCCAGTCCGCAAACGGCCACGTAGGCCCATCCCGCTCCGTACAACAGCTTCAGCATCGCTTGACCGCCTTTCGCTCCGCAGGGGCTCGGAACAGCTTGAACACCGAGCCCTCTCTTGCCTCTCAGCGAGCGGCAATGTGCATGCCTGCAATGCATTTATGGGGATGCCTGCCGCCCGGTACCGTAACCATCACTCATGTATGACGTTGGAACGGGCGATGCTTGCACGCCGTAGCGGGTAGGCCACGGCGGGTCGCCACGGAGCCCGCAATTGTCGACGGCCCTGTGAAAACCGTGCAGGGGTGGCTGGCGCCCGCGGCTGACGAGCCAGAGTTTGGGCCCCTATGCCGAGGACCGGAAGATCGATACCGCTGCGGCCGTGGGCGCTTCTCATCGCTCTGGGCGGAGCCGTGCTGCTGGCACGGACCGCGCTGCCAGAGTCGAGTCCCGACTCGAGCTTCTGTCCCCCTCCGAGCCCGATGGCAGACGGCGGGTCTCCGGAGGCCCTCGCGGCCTGGTCAGCCGACGTCCCGGCCAGCACCGATCTCTATTGCATCAACCTCATCGCGATTCCCGAGCTTCTCGAAGCCGCCGGAACGGTCGAGCTTCGTCGCCCGCCCGGCCCGTTCGACATCAGCGTCGGTACGGATGGCACTCCGCGCTTCAGGCTTGTCTTCCAGCTCCGCGGCCTGCCGGATCCGAGCAGGCTGGGTCCATACTCCACTTATGTGGCTTGGCTGACGACACCGGTCCTGACTCCCATGGTCAGGCTCGGCGAGGTGGCGAACGGAGAGTTCGAGATCGGCGTCGCCGACTTCAACAAGTTCCTGATCCTGGTGAGCGCCGAGCCGTCGGGTGGCGGGGCTGAGCGTAAGGGCCGGATCGTCCTGCGGGGGAGCTCGCCGAGCAGCCGGATGCGAGACCACGATGTGATGGCGCTGCCCCTCTCGGCCTTCACCCCGCCGCCGTCCGATACGGCCGAGCAACGCGTGCCGGTGGGACCGGACGTGTGGACGATGCCGCCGGTTCACCCACGCGTCGCGATGCTTCCGGGTCTGGATTGGCTGCGGCCGGATGCGAACCCGTATCTGCCCGAAGTCCCGGCTGGCGCCAAGATTCCGTTTGCGCGTCCACGCCAGCTGGCGACCCTGAGGGATGGTGATACGCTGCGACTCGAGGCCGGTCACGTCCGTCGAACGATCCACGGTCGCACCTTCACCATGTATGGGTTCAACGAGCAGTATCCGGGGCCGCTGATCCACGTTCCGCAGGACGCGGAAATCATCGTTCAGTTCACCAACAACCTCGACCTGCCGACATCGGTGCACTGGCACGGCATCCGTCTGGATAACCGCTTCGACGGTGTGCCCGGTGTAACCCAGGAGCCGGTGGAGCCCGGTGGCCGGTTCACGTACGTCATTCGCTTCCCGGACGCCGGCCTCTACTGGTATCACCCGCATCACCGGGAGGACATCCAGCAGGATTTGGGACTGTACGGAAATATGTTCGTCAGACCGACCGACCCCTCCTACTTCGGTCCGGCCAACCGGGAAGAGTTTCTGATGCTGGACGACCTGCTGATCGGCAAGGCGGGTTTGGTTCCGTACGGGGCGGAGACGCCCACTCACGCGGTCATGGGCCGGTTCGGCAACGTCATGCTGGTAAACGGTGAACCAGACTACCGAATCACGGCGCGGACCGGCGATGTGGTGCGGCTCCTTCTGACCAACGTCTCCAACACCCGGACTTTCAACCTCTCGCTTCCTGGCACGAGGATGAAGCTCGTGGGCTCGGACCTCGGCCTGTACGAGCGGGAGATGTGGGTCGACCACGTGGTCATCGCGCCGGCCGAGCGGTACGTGGTCGATGTCCGCTTCGAGACCGACGGCCCGCTTCCGCTGCTGAACCGGGTGCAGGGGATCGATCACGTGTTCGGCTACTTCTTTCCGGAGGAGGACACGCTGGCCGTGATCGACGTGCGGCCCGAACGGGCCGAGCCGGATCATGCCGCCGCGTTCGAGACGTTGCGTCTGCACGCCGATGTCGTCGAGGAGATCGGCGCGTACGCCGCTGAGTTCGACCGTCCCGTGGATCACGAGCTGGTGCTCCACATGCAAGTCGACAGTCTCCCCTTCGTTGTTGACCGCGTGATGCGCCTCGACAGCGCCTACTTCCCACCGGTCGAGTGGAGCGGCACGATGCCGATGATGAACTGGGCCACCACCGGCCGGAACGTGCAGTGGATCCTGCGCGATTCCGATACGGGTCTCGAGAACCGGGACATCGAGTGGTGGTTCGAGGTCGGCGACGTGGTCAAGCTGCGGCTGGTCAACACGCGGGCCGCCTTCCACGCCATGCAGCACCCGATTCACATTCACGGGCAGCGCTTTCTGGTTCTGAGCGTGAACGGTGTGCCCAACGAAAACCTCGTGTGGAAGGACACGATGCTCTTGCCCGTTGGGTCCAGCTCGGAGATCCTGCTCGAGCTGTCCAACCCGGGCGATTGGATGCTGCACTGTCACATCGCCGAGCACCTGGCCGTGGGAATGGCCATGGTGTTTCGCGTCGATCCGAACGAACGAATGCCAAATTGAGGATCAGGAGGTTCGAATGCACAGGCTGACGTCGATCGTCACGGTCGTGATCGCGGGGCTCGCAGTGCAAGTCGGAAGCGTCGCCGCGCAGCAGGCCGGCGATCTTTCGGAGCAGGTCCTCCAGTACGTGAGCGTCAACGCTCCGGTTGTGGTCCTTGCCAACGTTCAGGTGGTGGATGGTACGGGCGCCCCACCGGCGGCCAACCAGAGCATACTGATCCGGGACGGGCGCATTGTCGCAATCGGACCGGCCGCCTCGGTACGGATGCCGGACGATGCCGAGGTTCTTGACCTCGCCGGGCATACGGTGATCCCCGGGCTGGTCGGCATGCACAACCACACGTTCTACACCACGTATCGTCGCGACGTGCAGCTCAACTACAGCGCGCCCAGGCTCTATCTGGCCAGCGGCGTCACCACGATCCGCACGACGGGCAGCTTTTCGCCGTACAGCGAGATCAACGTCAAGCGAGGTATCGAGGATGGTCGAGTGCCGGGGCCGCGCATGCACATCACGGGCCCGTACATCACGGGGCAGGGCGCCGCCAACGACATGTACCAGGTCAACGGACCCGAGGATGCCCGCCGCGTGGTCGCCTATTGGGCCGAAGAAGGCGCCTCCTGGTTCAAGGCCTACACCCGGATCAGCCGGGAAGAGCTGGCGGCCGCCATCGACGAGGCGCACAAGCGCGGCCTCAAGATCACCGGCCACCTGTGCTCGGTGAGCTTCCAGGAGGCCGTAGAGCTGGGCATGGACAACGTGGAGCACGGCTTCTTCGTCAACACCGACTGGGATCCGGAGAAGACAGCCGACCAGTGCCCGACCGGCGCCCTCGACCGCCTCATCGAGGTGGACCTCGAGAGCCCCGAGGTCGCGGCGACGATCCAGGCGATGGTGGACAACGACGTCGCCATGACGTCCACGCAGGCGATCTACGAGCTGTACGTACCGAACCGGCCTCCCCTCGAGGATCGGACCCTGAAGGCGCTGGCGCCCGAGTCGCGCGCGGAATACCTGGAGATCCGGGAGCGGATCAGCGCTACGGGACGCGGGGCGATCGCGGCGGAGATCTTCGCCAAGGCGCAGGCGTTCGCGTACATGTTCGCCCAGTCCGGCGGGCTGCTGGCGGCCGGCGTGGATCCGACCGGTATCGGGGGAGCGCTCCCAGGCTACGGAGATCAGCGCAACTACGAGCTGATGATCGAGTCAGGCTTCACACCCGTGGAGGCGATCGAGATCCTGACCGCGAACGG
>JBFILW010000115.1:0-8844 GCA_041612005.1 Gemmatimonadota bacterium | reverse complement strand
CGTGACCGCGGATGATGGCCCAGTTGACGGGTGCCGCCCCGCGCAGTGACGGGAGCAGCGACGCGTGGACGTTCACGGAGCCCTGATCCGGAAGGGCGAGCACGTCATCGGGTAGCAAGGCACCGTATGCGACGACCACCGATACGTCCGGCGCCAGTTCCTCGATCGCGGACTTAAACTCCGGCTCCGAAGGTTTGTTCGGCTGCAAGATGGGCGCCCCGATCGTCTCCGCCTCCTGCTTCACCTCGCTGGCTCGCACCTGACGCCCGCGTCCAGCAGGGCGGTCCGGGCGTGTGACCACGCCAACGACATCGTGACCCTCGTCGGTCAGCGCCCGAAGGCTCGGAAGCGCGAAGGCCGGTGTGCCCCAGAACAAGACACGCATTGGAGCGCTGTCGTCTCAGAATGCGGGCGCCGGGCGGCGCTCCGAATCGTCCATCTTCGCCCACTTGCCGAGCAACAGGCGTCTCTTCAGGGGGCTGACCCGGTCGATGAACAGTACTCCGTCGAGGTGGTCGATCTCGTGCTGCAGGCAGCGGCTAAGAAGACCGGACGCTTCGATCGTCATCTCCTCGCCGTCCCGATCCAGACCGCGGACGACGACCTGAGCGGCCCGCTCGACGACTTCCGTCAGGTTCGGAATGCTCAAGCAGCCCTCCGACTCCTTCACGACACCCTCCGAGTTCACGATCTCGGGGTTGATCAGAACGCCCGGCTCGAACGCGGGCTCACGCACGTCAAAAACGAAAACCCGGATTGGCACGCCTACCTGCGGAGCGGCAAGCCCGATGCCATCGTATGCGTGCATCGTCTCGACCATGTCGTCAATCAGCGCGAGCACCTCAGCATCGATCATCTCGACCGGTCGACTCGGAGCTCGCAGCACCGGGTCGCCCAGCATTCGGATCTCGCGCATCGTCACTTGTCGGCGCCGCCCTTGTCGCCTGAGGCCAGTTTGCGTCCGATCTTGCTGCGCTCAACCTCGATCCGGGTATCACCCGACTTGATGACGACCCGGTCGTCAGCCACGTGCACGATCTTCCCAATCACGCCGCCGAGGGTCACGACCTCGTCGCCGCGCGCGAGACCCCGCACCATTGTTTCGTGCTGCTTCTGTTGCTGGCGTTGCGGCCGGATGATCAGGAAGTAGAAGATCGCTCCGATAGCAACGAACATGAACAGGGTTCCGGTGAGCGGGTTGCTTCCGTCACCCGGTTGGGCGCCGATGAAGGCAATGATGGGATTCACAGTCTCGTTCCTCTTATCAGCAAGTCGCTGACGACCTGCCTGGGCCGTTGGTCTTCGCGGGGTCGGGGCGGCGGCGAATCTTACCCGGTCAGTTGGCCGGATCTCAGTCCGGCGGCTCACCGCTTCGGTAGCGGGCCAGCCACTCCTCGGCCCACGCGTTGAAGTCGCCATTAACTATCGCGGCTCGCGCGAGGGCGGTCAAATGGATCGTGAAGTGGACATTGTGGAGCGAGAGCAGGCGTAAACCCAGCAGCTCGTCGCACACGAACAGGTGGCGGAGGTAGGCGCGCGTGTAGCCTCGGCAGCAGGCGCAGTCGCAGAACGGGTCCAACGGCCGAGTATCTGACGCGAAGCGCGCCACTTTGACGTTGACCCGGCCCGTCGAAGTGAAGGCAGTTCCGTTGCGCCCGTTTCGGGTCGGTGCGACACAATCGAACATGTCGATGCCTCGCCTGACCGATTCGATGATGTCTTCCGGATAGCCCACGCCCATCAGGTAGCGCGGAACTTCGGAAGGCAGTTGCGGTTCGCAGGCTTCGAGGATTCGCAGTGTGGTCTCTTTCGGCTCGCCGACCGAGAGCCCCCCGATGGCGAGGGCCGGCCACTCGGCGATGTCGAGCGTGCGGCGGAGCGCCTCCAACCGCAGGTCCTCGAATGAAGCGCCCTGAAGCACCGGAACGAGAATGCCAGCGGATGCCTCATCGAGCTCCTCCCTCCGCGCGACGCTGCGCGCCAGCCAGCGCAGGGTCCGCTCCACGGCTTCCGTCGCCGTCGCCCGGTCGGCCTTGCCCGGTGGACACTCGTCGAGTGCGACCATGATGTCGGAGCCGAGCGTCGCCTGGATGTCCACTACTTTCTCGGGGGTGAGCCGGTGCTCCGAGCCGTCGATATGGCTCTGAAAGGTCACGCCGTCGTCGTCCACGGTCCGTATCCGAGCCAGGGAAAAAACCTGAAAGCCGCCGGAATCGGTCAGAATCGGCCTCTCCCAGTTCATGAACTTATGGAGGCCGCCGGCGGCGCGTATCACGTCCAGCCCGGGCCGCAAATAGAGGTGGTACGTATTCGAGAGGATGATCTCCGCCCCAGCGCCCGTGAGATCTTCCGGGCTCAGCCCTTTGACCGTGCCCAGGGTGCCGACTGGCATGAAGCACGGTGTCAGAGCCTCGCCGTGCGAGAGCTGCAGACGCCCGGCCCGGGCGCTTCCGTCCGTTCGCTCGATTGCGTAGTCGCCGACGGTCGTTTCCATCAAAGCACCAGCATCGAGTCGCCGTACGAGTAGAAGCGGTAGCGCTCGCGAGCCGCGTGTTCGTACGCGCGCATGGTGAGCCCGTGGCCCGCAAAAGCCGCGACGAGCATGATGAGGCTGGAGCGGGGCAGGTGGAAGTTCGTGAGTAGCCGGTCGACGGCACGGAACTCGAATGGTGGATAGATGAAGAGGTCCGTCCAGCCATCGGCCGCGGCGAAACGCCCGTCTTCGCCCACGATCGTCTCCAGAGTCCGGGCAGCCGTGGTACCGACCGCCCACACCGCACCCCCGCTCTCCCGCACCGAGTTCAGTGTGCTCGCGGCCTCTTCACCGACCGCGTAACTCTCCGCGTGCAGCGTGTGCTCGGAGGGTGTCGGCGCGTCCACGGGCCGGAAGGTCCCGATGCCGATGTGCAGCGTGACCGTCACGACACGGACTCCGAGCGCTTGGATGCGCTCCAGCAGCTCTGCAGTGAAGTGAAGGCCCGCGGTCGGCGCGGCGACACTACCCGTTTGCCGCGCGTATACCGTCTGATAGCGGTCGCGGTCGAGCGGCTCCGCTTCCCGCTCCAGGTAAGGGGGAAGAGGTACTTCGCCGTAGCGCTGCACCAGGCTCCGTGCATCGCCCTCGCCCAGGAGGCGTACGATGCGGCCTCCCCCGGGTGTTGAATCCTCGATCACTACCTCGAGTCCTTTGTCCACGATCACCGTACGACCCGGTTTCAACTTGCCGCCGGGCCTGACCAGCGCCTCCCAGAGGTCTCCGTCCTCGGATGCGCAGGGGCGCAGGAGGAGGATCTCGGCTGGGGCTCCGCTCGGCTTCCGGCCGCGGAGACGGGCCGGGAAGACCCGGGTGTCATTCACGACCAGCGCGTCTCCCGCTGACATCGCCGACACCACGTCGGCGAAGCTGCGGTCTTCGAGGCTGTCGCGGCCGCGATCGAGGATGAGGAGGCGGCTTGCATCGCGGCGTTCGGCGGGGAAGCGGGCGATCAGCTCACGGGGGAGCGCGTAGTCGAAGGCGTCGGTCGAGAGCTCGGTCGCGCCGCTCGGCCTACCCCTCATCGGTGAACAGGCTCGGCTGCGGACCGCCCTCCGAATCGGGCGGCTCGTAACCGAAACGCCGATACGCCTTGGCAGTCGCGACTCGCCCTCGCCCGGTTCGCTGCAGGTACCCGTTCTGGAGCAGGAAGGGCTCGTACACTTCCTCGAGCGTGCCGGCGTCCTCGCCGACCGCCACGGCGAGCGAGTTGAGGCCGACCGGCCCCCCCTCGAAGCTCTCGATGATGGCGCGCAGCACGCGTGCGTCCATTTCATCGAGGCCGTACTGGTCCACGCTCAGCATCTCGAGTGCGCCACTGGCCGTGTCCCGATCAATGGCGCCGTCGCTTCGAACTTCGGCATAGTCCCGCACCCGCCTCAGCAGTCGGTTGGCGATGCGAGGCGTGCCACGCGAGCGACGCGCGATCTCCTCCGCCCCATTCGGCGTGATCGGTACGCCCAGAATGCTGGCCGAGCGCCCTACGATTTCCAGCAGCTCATCCGACGGGTAGTAGCCGAGCCGTTCAATGATGCCGAATCGGGCTCGGAGCGGGGCAGTGAGAAGACCGAAGCGCGTCGTCGCTCCCACGAGCGTGAAAGGCTCCAGTTTCATCGACACCGTCTGCGCCTTGGCGCCCTCGCTGAGCCGGATCTCGATCCGTAAGTCCTCCATTGCCGGATAGAGGAACTCCTCGATCACCGGCCGCAGGCGATGGATCTCGTCGATGAAGAGGATATCTCCGGGCTCCAGATTCGTGAGCAATGCCACCAGATCGCCCGCCTTCTCGAGCACCGGACCCGACGTCGTCTTGATCTTCACGCCGAGCTCCCGCGCCATCAGCATCGCCAGTGTCGTCTTGCCGAGCCCCGGCGGACCGAAGAAGAGGGTGTGGTCGAGCGCATCGCCGCGTTTCAACGCCGCCTCGATGTACACCTGGAGGCTCTGCTTCACTTTCGCCTGTCCGACGAACTCGGACAGGCGGTCGGGCCGCAATGAGCGTTCGTACCCGCTTTCCTCGCTCAGCGCCCGCGGTGTCGTGACCTCTGTATTCTGTGGCATCCGCCTCTACACATGCCGGAGGGCCACGCGAAGCAGCTCCTCCATGTCCGGTTCTGGATCCTGCATCTCCTGGCGTGCTCGGGCCACCGCGTCCTCGCTCTCGATCTGTCCGTAACCGAGAGAGCGCAGCGCCTCGACGGCCGCCACGCCAGCCGGAATCTGGTCATCTTCGCGGTCCAGGGTCTCGAGATCGTCCAGTTTGTCCGCCAGCTCGACGGTGATGCGCTCAGCCATCTTTCGCCCTACCCCGCTCACCGTCTGCAGTACGGCGTGGTCCTTGGCACGGATCGCCCGCACCAGGCGGGCCGGTGGCAGCGCACTGAGCAGGGCCAGGGCCAACCGCGGCCCAACGCCGCTGGCGCTCTGGAGGCGCAGAAACAGCGTCCGGTCCCCGCCGTCTTCGAAGCCGTAGAGCTCGAGTGCGTCATCGCGCACGACCAGCGCGCTGTGGAGCTCGACCTCGTTTCCCTCCGCGGGCAGTCGCTCGAACAGGGTCGCCGGCACGAGAAGGAGGTAACCCACCCCACCGGAGGTAAGCAGCTCCACCCGACCGACACTGTTGTGGAGCAGCTTGCCCCGAATGCGGCGGATCACAACCGCGCTTGCGCTTCGGCGACGGGACCGACGCCGTGCAGGAAGTGGCAGATGGCGGCCGCGCAGCCGTCGGCCGCGTCGGCGGGCGCGGGCGGCTCGACGAGGCCCAACAGCTTCTGAACCATGAAGGCCACCTGAGTCTTCGTCGCCGAGCCATGGCCGGTTACGGCTTTCTTGATCTCGGCGGCGGGATACTCGGCTACGTCCACGTGTCGGGAGGCGGCTGTCATCAGAATCACGCCTCGGGCGTGGCCGAGCACCGAAGCGGTGCGGGCATTGCGACCGTAGAACACGTCCTCGACGGCGACGCAGGAAGGGGAATGTCGTTCCAGGATCTCGACCAATCCGTGGTGGATCTCCGCCAGTCGCCCGGCGAGGGGGAGAGTCGCCGACGGTCGGACCACGCCGCACTCGACGAGCCGCAATTGGCCGTTCCGCCGATCCACGACGCCATAGCCGGTCGCACGTACGCCGGGGTCGACGCCCAGAACTCTCATCGGCCGTTCAGGATGGGCTCAGCGCCTCCCATGCCTGTTCGTCGACTTCGAAGTTGAAGAAGATCTTCTGAACGTCATCCTGGTCCTGGAGCCTGGATACGAGCCGCAGCAGACTTTCCGCGTCTGGTCCAGCCACCTGCATGGTCGAGGTCGGCATCATTGCCAGCTCGGCTTCCTGTATCTCGACGCCACGCTGCCGCAGGGCGTCCTGGACCGAGTGGAAGTCCTCCAGCGCCGTCGAGACGACGAAGAGGTCGTCATCGCGTTCCACATCCTGCGCGCCGGCATCGAGCGCCGCGGCGAGGACCGCCTCCTCATCATAGCGCTTGGCATCGATGTACACCTGTCCCTTGCGCTCGAACATCCAGGCGACCGAGCCGTCGCGCCCGAGATTACCCCCGCCCTTCTCGAGAATATGGCGGATCTCCGCCACGGTACGCTTCGTGTTGTCGGTCAGACACTCCATGTACAGCGCCGCACCGCCGGGGCCATAGCCCTCGTAGGTGAGCGACTGGTACGACACGCCGGGCAACGCACCAGTGCCGCGTAGGATCGCGCGCTCGATGTTGTCGTTCGGCATGTTCTCGGCTTTGGCGTTGGCAATGGCCGTGCGAAGACGGGGGTTGAAGTCCGGCTCCTTCCCCGCCTCGCGTGCCGCGACCGAGATCTCGCGCGCCAGTTTGGAGAACAGACGCCCGCGTGCCTTGTCATTGACGGCCTTCTGGCGCTTGATCTGCGCCCATTTGCTGTGTCCGGCCATTCTCTCCGCTAAGCCCGCTTGGCTTTCCGGTCCGCTTCCGCGGCGATCACCTTTTCCGCCACGTGCGCAGGTGCCGGCTCATATCCGTGGAAGCGCCGCTTGTGCGTGCCCTTGCCGTGGGTCAGCGATCGGAGCGCCGCCTGATACTTGTAGAGCTCGTTGAGCGGCACGTACGCACGCACCAATTGCCGGCGACCGGCCTGTTCCATGCCGAGGATCTTGCCACGCCGTTGGTTGAGGTCGCCCATCACATCGCCCATGAATTCGTCGGGAACCTTCACTTCGAGCTCGACGATCGGCTCCAACAGAACCGGATGGGCTTTGGACGCCACCGCTTTGAAGGCCATCGAGCCGGCGACCTTGAACGCCATCTCGGAGCTGTCTACGGAGTGGTAGGATCCGTCGTAGCACTCGGCTATCAGGTCCACCACGGGAAATCCGGCGAGGACACCACGTTCCGCCGCAGCCTGGATGCCCTTGTCCACGGCGGGGATGAACTTACCGGGGATCGAACCTCCGACGATCTTATTGACGAACTCGTAGCCCTCCCCACGCGAACGCGGCGAGAGGCGGATCCAGCAATCGCCGAACTGGCCTCTGCCTCCCGTCTGCTTCTTGTACCGCCCCTGACCCTCGGCCTTGCGAGTGATCGTCTCGCGGTACGGGATGCGCGGCTGTTCCGTTTCGACTCTTACGCCGTATTTACGCTGCAGCTTCTCCAGCGAGATGTTGAGGTGAAGCTCGCCGAGCCCGTGCGCGATCGTCTGCCCTAGTTCCGGATCGTACGCGGACCGGAAGGTCGGATCTTCCTCGTGGAGCTTGGAGAGTCCATTGGCCAGCTTGTCCTCTTCACCGCGCGAGTGGGGATAGAGCGCGATCGAAGAGTCAGGGGTGGGCCAGTCGACACCAGGCAGGGTGACCTGAAGCGATGAGTCGCTGAGCGTCTCGCCTGTGTGGGTGTCCTTGAGCTTCGCCACCGCGCCGATGTCTCCGGCGTGCAGCCGGGCCACTTCGTGACGCTGCGACCCGCTTCCGACGTGGAGGTGTGAGATGCGCTCGGACCGCTGACGGTTTGGGTTGGCAACGTTGGAGCCCGGAGTCAGCGAGCCGCTGTACACCCTGAAGTAGCTGAGCTCCCCAGCGTGTGGCTCCGACATCGTCTTGAAGACGAGCGCGCTGAACGGGGCACCATCGCTCGGCGAGAGCTCGATCAGCTCGCCCTTGCCGTCCTCTATCACCACCGGGCCGCGGTCCTCTGGCGATGGAAACAGCTCGACGATCTTGTTCATGACCGCGCGCACGCCATAACCGGTTTCGGCGGACGCGCAGAATACGGGAAACAGCTCTCCGTTGTGGACGGCGGCCGACATTGCGGCGATGACTCGCTCGCGGTCCAGCTCCTCGCCTTCCAGGTACGCTTCCAGAAGGGTGTCGTCGGTGGCCGCAATCGTCTCGATTAGCTCCTCGCGGTATTTCTCGACCGTGGGGAGCAGCTCCTCGGGAATCTCCTGCTCGTCGTATTCGCCTTTCTTCGAGCCGGGCTTGTAGATGTGGGCCTTCTGGGAGAAGAGGTTGACGATGCCCCTGAAGTTCTCGCCGGATCCGATCGGAATCTCGACTGGAATCGCCTGAGACGACAGCTCGGCTTTGATTTGCCCGAAGGTCTCCTCGAAGGACGCGTTCTCCTTGTCGATCATGGATACGAGGACGATACGCGGCAGCTCCAGGCGCTCGCATTGCTCCCATACACGCTCGGTTCCGACTTCGACTCCGGAGGTGGCGCTCACGACCACCAGCGCCGAATCAGCCACGCGGAGTGCGGCGACCGCCTCCCCGAAGAAATCCGGGTAGCCTGGCGCGTCGAGCAGGTTGAGCTTGGTGCCCATCCATTCGGCGGTAGCCAAGGCGAGATTGATCGACATCCCGTGCTCGTGCTCCTCGGGCGTGTAGTCGGTGAGGGCATTACCCGCTTCGACGGAGCCGCGGCGGGAGGACGATCCGGCTATGAAACAGATCGCGTCGGTGAGCGTCGTCTTGCCGCTTCCGCCGTGACCGAGTACCGCGATGTTTCTGATCTTCGAAGAGGGATATTCGCTAACCGTCGATGCCATCGACTCCTCCTTCCGGGGATGACCATGCGTAGGATGGGGCACTCATTTTAGGAGTCCTCCACGGGCACCGAAAGGGGACGGGTGGAGGCTACGGCGGGGTCTGGGGGCCGGGGATCGCGAAGCCCGCGTCAGGTCGTCTTCCGGTACCTGCGGCTCATCTCGTCCAGAAACTCGCGTTCCTCGCCACTCAGGGAGTTGATCCCGGATGCGCGGATCTTGTCGAGGATGCGATCGACTTCATCGAGAGTGTCCGTATCGACCGAGCCTCCGCGCCGGCGCCGCGGCTCG
>JBFILW010000114.1:0-8907 GCA_041612005.1 Gemmatimonadota bacterium | reverse complement strand
ACCTCGGCGGATATGCTCTCCGGGTCCAGATCGATCCCGCGCACCTCCAGTGCGCCGTTGAGCGTACCGAGCATTCAGGTCCCGGTCGCGGCAACGATGTAGTCTACTGGAAGCGGCAGATCCGGAGAGTCGATGTTGTAATGAGCTTTGATACTGCCGTGAACGCCCATCTCGGCTTCTGCACCGGCTTCCAGCCGCGCTACGCGGTGCACGCCGCGTACTTTACGGATCGACGATCTCGAGGTGTAGAAGGAGTCGGCCACCGGAGTTCTCCCTGTTTCAGTCGTTCAACGCTGTGAGCCAACGTAGCCGGGTCGCTCTCGCCCCGCGATGGGATGAGAAAAGGCCGCGAACACCTCTCGGGTCCGCGGCCGCCACTCCAGCCGTCGCGGTGTTGGACGGACCCCTACGGACAGGGGTGCTCGGGCAGCTTGACCGGTCGATGCATGTAGTTAGGGTCGCGGAGGCTGGCGCCCGTGACTTCGAAGTACTCCTGCCAGAATTTACGCACGCGCTGCGAGTGCTCGTTGTCCACCCGCGCGCCGATCACGACCACGCAGAGGCCCTTGAGATCGGGCAGCATGTCCTTCGACGCCGCGTTGTGGATCCAGCCGGAGGGCGGCATGCGGCGGAGTCCCTCCATGTCGATCTGACGGTTGGACTGCAGCATGTCGGAGAACATGTACAGCGTCGCCTCGTGCCCGGGAGCGCCCCGCAGCTCGGCTCCGACGTCGTGCAGGGTCGAAAGCAAATCGGTTCCGTCAATCTCGTCGCGCCCAGCGGTGTCGGTGAACGCTACCAGGTACGCCTGCGCATCGCGCAAGAAGCGAGTGCGTGTCACCGAGTCTCGTGCGATCTCCTGGTCCGTCCATTCCTTCTTCGGCACCGTCTGAGACCAGCGCTCCGGCGGCTCGGCCAGTGAGAGCTGAAGTACCTGCAATGCGGCGATCTTGTCGCCATGTTCGAGCACGTCGATGCGGGCGTCAGTGAGCTCTTTGGCGAGGTTGAGCTGGTAGTCGGGAATACTCGTCGAGCGGTCGTAGACAAAGATGACCAGCTCGGGCCGCTCGCCGGCTGTCTCGGACGGCGGCGGAGCCGGCTCGTCAGCGTTGCCCTCGCTACAACCCGCGCAGATGATCAGACTGGCCACTCCCGCGCACAGGCCGCGGATCACGTTGCTCCTCACCACGCCGTCGCCTCCCTCGTAAACCGGGTCCGTACTTCCTCGTATCGTTCGTACAGCTTGCGCCGTTCCTCTTCATACTCGTCCGGGTCGCGCATCAGGAGTGCCCGAGTCGCCTCCTCGTCGACCTCGAGCTCCAGGTCGACATCACCCTGAAAGGCCGGAATCTCGCGCGTGTCCAGGCCGCGGGCGCGACCGTTTTCTGCTCGATAGAGCGCCACGACCGCTTCGAGCTGGTGCGTGAGCGCGGATAACTTCTTCAACGGCTTCTCTGACAGCAGACTCCGCAGCTCCCGGATCTGCTCGACGGTCTCGGCCAGCACGGTCGAGACGACGCTGGCAGACTGTTCGCCGGCCTCAATCAAGGCCCGACGTTGTCCTTCGAACGGCGATTCGTTGAAGTACTCACGCCGCCGATCGCGGGTGTGGTAGTAGGCGGCCGAGATGGCGCACAGCACGAGTGTGGTGTTGAGCAGCAGGATCGGCCAGCTCAGACGGCTCATCGATTGGGCGTACTCGTGCTGCTCCTTGGCGATCGCCTCCATGTCGTCGGCCCGATTGCTCGCGTCATTTGCGGCGACCAGGTTTCCGTCGACGCGGAGCCAGCTGGCATCCCGGCGGAGCTGCTCGACGATCGCGCTGTCCTGCGTAAACCGCTGTTCGGCCACCTCACCCAGCTTCACCCGGGCGACGAATAGAACCCCGATCACCAGAATCAGCCCCAGCCCCGACATCAACATCGGGACCAGGTACTCCGTGGGTGACCGGAAGGCGACGGTTGAGCGATCCTGCGACTCGTGCCGGTGAATGATCAGCTCGCGCATCGACTTGCCGAAGAAGTGGGCAAGAACGCAGAGAAAGGTGACCACACCGGCAGCCAGGAGAGTGGCGTCGGGACGGAGGATGAACTGGGCGAAGACCCGTTGGGCGCCGGCCAGCCAGCCCTCGCTGGTCTCAGCGACCAGGCGCAGCTGCCGCTCGGTCATCGGATCACGCGGGAGCAGGGCACCGAAGACGGGTGCGTTAGCCATGAACTCGACGACGCCCAGGAAGCCGATAGCGGCGGCATACCACTTCGCCTCCATGCCGCGCTTCTCGACCTTCCGTTCCTCGACCAACTCCTGATCGACCACCTCACGGCGCGCGGAGAAGCGTGCCTTGAGGCGGTAGAGCTCGTTGGTGGCGCGCTCGAGGCGATCGGTCTCCAGGGAGGCCTGGCCGAGCCGCTGCGCGACCACCGCCTCGGTGCGTCCGACGACCTTGTTGAGTCGATCGCGCTCCCCGGCCTGCCACTCGGAGTAGAACGCGGTGCAGCGATCGCGTACGACTTGCTCCGAGTCGGCGCGGCCCTTGAAGTCGAGCTTCGGGACTTGCGCCTCTGCATCACGCTGGGCACTCTCGATTGCTTCCTCGCGCAGCTGTGCAATGCCCTGATCCAGCGACTCGGTCGGGAGCGGAACGGTCGTGAGCGTGTGCGACCCGTTGGTGGAGACTTGCCGGGTCGACGGCTGCTCGCGTTCGAAGTGCGCGGCAAGCCCCGAGTCCGCATCGGCGTTGCGTGGTTCCCGGTCCGCGACTTCACGCAGCCATGCCGGAGCTCCAGCGTCGCCGTTCGTAGCGGATCGTTCGCTGGCACTGGATCGCAAAGCACTGCTACCGCGATCGAGGTCTCTCACCGATTCTGACATGTCATTCTGTCCGGCTGCTGTTTACCCGTGGCTCGCCGGCGGTGAATACGGCCGATCGATCCGGAGCTGTCGCTTTTTCGCGGGATCTGAAAAGGCAAGAAGATGGCCAGCGCCTCGACCGCCCCGCGGCACTTTGCAATTGCATGCAGGCACAGGAGATGGCCTGCTTCGAGGCCCTTGGTGCGCGCCCGGCGGGGCGCAACATTTTGCACTGTCGGCAAAAATGGACCGGCAGGGCATGGACCTCCAGTCGCGCGAGACTCTCAGTGAAGCTTTTTCTGGTAGTCGAGGAGTATTTCACGAGCCATCGCCTCGGCCGCCTCGGTCAGTGCCTTCTCGACCGCGACCAGGGCGCCATCGAGGACAGCCTCGATCTCGGCCTCGTTGGAGAGCTCCATGACAACGCCTTCGGCGTCATCCACAATCGTGTCCACTCGGGTGCGGACGTCGCCCTTGATGGCGCTCAGCATTGCCTCGGTTCCCGGACTGTGTCTCATGGCCCCTGTCTCCCCCATCGCGTGAAACGGTCGACAACCTCGCCGTATTGCCGCCCGTAATGGGCAAACCGGACGCCACCGCTCGCCGCCACGAGTTCAAGGGCCTAAGTGTTGTCGGTTCAAGCTGTTGGAATGTGTATCGATGCCGCGAAAGCTGACCTTGTGGCTGGCGGACCCGCTGCCGTCGTGGCAAATCGCACGAACCTTCGCGATCCGAGAACACCAGACTGTTGTCGCGACGATGACGCGCTGTAGAAGGGTTGCGAGGCGGGCCGACGGGTTCCCACACCACCAGCAGGCCGGGAGAGGCTCACTTGATGCGGCGACAACGGAGGGATCCGCTTGCTATCTCAGAGGGGAGATACGGAGCCGGTGGCTATTCGCTGGTCGCCGTACTTCTGACGCTGTTGGGCCTGAGCTTCCTGGCCGTGGCCGGCTTCATGATCGCCATGGGCGAGGTCCGGGTGGCCCGCTACGAAGCCGCCTCCGTGCACGCCTTCTACGCGGCTGACTCTGGCCTCAACACGGTGCTCGGCACTACGACGGGATATCCGGCCGACACGACCGTGCTGTCGACTCCGAGCGATACGACGACCGTCACGGCGACGCGCCTGGCCGAGTTGGCAGGTGGTCGGCGTTTGTACTTCTTGCGCGCGCGTGCTCGGCACCATGCCTTTGACGGAAGCGTCGGCGACCGGACCCTGAGTCTGGTCCTGCTGGCGGACCCCGACTCTACAGCGCGGCCACCAGCCGTGAAAAGCGGAACGTGGCGCGAGTCGATGTGAGGCTCAGGAAACCGGCGCGGACGCAGCTGCCACCGTGGCGCCTTAGCTCAGGCTCACCCCGAGGAGTTCAACCAGCCCATCCGGGTTGTCGGCGTTCAGCCAGTGACCGCCAGCGAGGTGGTGGAGGAAGACCCGGCCGTTGCGGTCTCCCGCTTGCCCGATGCGCCGGCATGCTTCCGCGGTCAGAATGTCCGACCCACTCGCTTTCACGAAGTGGATCTCCGTCGGCCGGGGCGGATCCTCGACCACGGGCCACAGGTCGGTCTCGAAAAAGCTCTGCAACAGAGCGTTGAGCGCGTCGAGATCGGGACGCCACGCCACCCCATCGCTCCTCTGCTCGAGGTTCGTCGCCAGCCAGATCGCGGTTCGATCAGCGAGCCCGCGCCGGGTCAGAGACTCGATCGCCTCCTGCCTGGAGCCGAACGGGCCAGCGACCTCTCGGAGCAGATCCAGCGTCTCCTGGACCCCACCTCGTGGTTCGCCGGCATCCGGAGTCGAGTCGAAAACCCAGACCTGCCGCGGAGGAACAGGAACCTGCAGGAGATACTGCAGAGCGACCTTGCCGCCAAAAGAGTGTCCAAGAACAGCCGACGGATCGTGCCCGAGCTCAGCGGCGAGAAACCTCAGGTCATCGGCCGCCGTCCGGATCGTGTGCGGGGGTCGAAAGCCCATCGAGCGACCGTGCAGGCGAAGGTCGATCAATACGCCTTCCCAACCATCTCGGTCATCGACGATCCTACGCGCGATTGTGCGCCAGTTACGGCCCGCGCCCAGAAACCCGTGCAGCATGTAGAACCAGTGCTGGACGTCACCGCCGGACGGCTGGAGAATCTCGTAGTGCGGAAGTGGCTGGATGCTCACCGGAAGTGCTGCGCGGCGATCACAGCGTGGCGTCTGTCACGGCTGATTCTGTCGCCGGAACGGATCCATGACCTCCTCGACGCGTGTCAGGGTCTGAGCGTCGAGGGCGATCGATGCCGCGGCGGCGTTCTCCTCAATCTGCGAGACCGTGGTCGCTCCGACGATTGCAGAGGCGATCCCCGGCTGATGAAGAAGCCACGCTAGCGACAGATCACCGACGCTGACTCCGAGCTCCGAAGCGACCTCGCGGTCCAGTCGCTGTACGGCCGCGAGAACTTCGTCGACCAGCAGTCTGTCCATGAACATGTTCGATTCGGCGTCGGCCCCGCGGCTGCCCACCGGCGCTTGCGCTCCCGGATGGTACTTCCCGGTCAGAACGCCGCCCGCCAACGGGCTCCATACGACCTGTCCCAGACCGTGCTCACGACTGACGGGAAGGACGTCGTCCTCGATGGCCCGGGCGAGAAGAGAGTACTGCGGTTGGTTGCTGATCAACGGGCGTAGGCCGAGCGCCTTCTGCATGCCGACCGCCTCGGCGATCTGAGCGCCGCTCCACTCGCTTACGCCGGCGTACAGCACTTTGCCCTGCGCGATGAGGTCGTCGAGAGCGCGCAGCGTCTCCTCGAGCGGGACCGATTGATCAAAGCGGTGGCACTGGTAGAGATCGATATAATCGACCTGGAGCCGCCGCAGCGACGCCTCGCATTGCTCAATGATGTGTTTTCGCGACAGCCCGCGGTCGTTCGGCCCATCGCCGACCGGGAAGTAGACCTTGGTCGCGATCACGATGTCCGAGCGCTCCGCACGGGGGAGCCAGCGACCGAGAACCATCTCCGCTTCCCCACCGGCATAAACGTTGGCCGTATCGAAGAAGTTGATCCCGAGCTCCAGCGCCTTCGAGAGGCACGCGAAACTGGAGCGCTCGCCCACGCGGCGACCATAGGTCAGCCACGAGCCGAGCCCGATGGCGCTGACGCGCAGCCCGGACCGTCCCACAGGTCGGTATTCCATCGGCTACTCCCAAGCCGGTATGGCCTCGCCAGCCGGGCTCCGCCAATAGGGCGCCCACGCGAGGCAGACCAGCCGCACATCGATGTCCTTGCGCCGCAGCCCCACCGGGAATGCCTCCAGCGCGTCCTCGGGGGAGAGGGCCTGGAGGTTGTCGACCTCATCGCGGAATTCGTCCTCCAGCTCCTGCAGGCTGTCGCGGTGCGCCTCAAGCGTTTCGCGCGCCCGGGTGACATCCTGTGCCTGCTGACGGCTCCGGCCGGCTCCTCGAGCAGCGGTCGTGGCCCGTCCGAGGCCGCTCCGGCTGGCGGTCTTGCGACCCAGAAAAGCTCCGATCAACGTCGAGCCCACGGAGATGACGGTGTCCATGTGCGCACGCTTCGCCTGATCCTCCTCGCGTTCGACAGCCTGCTCCGCGCGGCGCACTCTTTCTTCGAGGGTGGCGATCTTGGGCTCGTACTTCTTCCTCAGACTCTCCGCCTGTGCATCCCGGTACTCGCGCGCGGCCTGCCCGAGTCGGATTCGAAAATCCCGTTCGGACTCGTCGGGACGGGAATAATCATCGAGCACCGGATTCCGCATGAGCTCCAGCTGCTTGCTGCGGTAGAGCGAGTCCGCGAGCCGCTTCGCCCAGCTCTTGTAGCTCCGCGCTCTGGTCGCTTCGACCGGAACAGGTCCCCAGGCGGCCGATTCCCGTGGCTCGGTTTCGAGCTCGTCCGGCGAGAGGCCGAGCTCGAAGGCTACCCCCCAATCCGCTACCACGGGCTCGGCCAGATCCGTGAGCAGGAGGCTGAAGTCGACGGTGTGATCCAGCTTCGCTTTGGTGCTCACGAAGCTGAGCTGCCCGGCGCCATACAGGGCCGGAGCGTACGTGAGGACGCCATCGGCAGGCGGGGCGGTACGCGGCGGCACGAAATACTGAGGCACGGAGGGAGGCAGGACCGGCCGCGGCCGGTCAGCCGCCGGGGCGCTGGTCGGCCCGGCGGCGGCAGCGGACGCCGCGGCCGGCGTCCGGGTCGCGGGCCGACTCGGGGCCGGGGCCAGTTGCGAGGACACGTCCTTGGTGAGGCGCTTGATCTGGTCCCGGGTCAGCGGTCCTCGCAGATAGGAGAGCACCCATCGGGTGCGGAAGATCACGGGCCCGCGCTCGTGGACGTTGTTCATCAGGAAGACGCGCTTGCCGAGCCCGGCCAGTGTCTCTTCCATTGCACCCCGGTCGAAACCCGACGTCGCGGCCACTCCTTCGAGGCCTTCGATCACTCGCGCTTTGTCGCGTTCGGTCTGCAGGCGGCCCAGGAACCAGGTTCCGGCGTTCGACAGTCCCTTGTAATCGAGGTCGACCGGATTCTGAGTGGCCACGACCACCCCGAGCCCGACGGCGCGTGCCTGCTTGAACAGGGTCAGAAGCGGGGTCTTGGACGGTGGCTTGGCCACCGGGGGAAAAAAGCCGAAGATCTCGTCCATGTAGAGCAGAGCACGCAGACTCGAAGTTCCAGACTGGACCCGCATCCAGCCGACCAACTCGTTGAGAAGCAGAGTGACGAAGAACATCCGCTCCGTGTCGTCCAGGTGGGCGATCGAGAAGATCGCCACGCGCGGCTTGCCCTCCGGAGTATACAGGAGCCGGTCGATGTCGAGCGCTTCGCCCTCGAGCCATGTCTCGAAGCCCGGAGCGGCGAGGAGATTGTTGAGCTGGAGCGCAAGTTCGAAGCGCTCTTTGCCGGGGTAGAAGGTCTCGACGTCGAGAACGCCCACCCGCTCGATCGGCGGGGACTGAATCGCCTGGATCAATCCGGCTAGATCCAGGTCTTCGCCTCGGCTCCACGTCTCATCGAAGATGCGCGAGAGCAGAATGTGCTCACGACTCTGGATCGGGTCGGCATCGATGCCGAGGAGCTGAAGCACGCCCGAGACGGTCGTTTCGATCTTCTCGGCAAGCAGCTCCGTGTCGTCGCGAAGCGCGGCGGCCGGGGCCGCGAACGACTTGAGAACCGAGACCGGCCGGCCGGCGGAGCTCCCGGGGGTATATATGGCGAACTCGGCGGCGTCCTTGAAGCGTCGAATCCGCGCCTCGTCCTGTCCCCAGCCGGCAAGGCCCTTCCGCCACAGCTCGGCCTGCGCGGCGGCGAACTCGCGTAAGGACTGTCCCTTCTTCTCAGCTTCCCGGGTATCGACCCACGGTTCAAAGTCAGCTGGACGAAGCTCGGGAAACGCCAGGAGCAGGTTGCCCAGATCTCCTTTGGGATCGATCACGATGGCCGGGATCCCGTCGATCGCCGCTTCCTCGAGGAGGCCGATGCAGAGCCCGGTCTTGCCGCTGCCGGTCATTCCGACACACACGGCATGGGTCACGAGGTCTTTGGAGTCGTAAAGAAGCAGCTCGTCCGTGTCCTTCTCTGACTCCATGTCGTGAAGCCGGCCGAGGTAGAAGACTCCGAGGCCCTCGAATTCCTGCATTCGCTTCTCCCTTGAAAAACAGCGGCTGCAATGCCGGGCGCGATTCGGTATGTTCGCACTCACGACGGGCCTACCGGGCGATTCTAACCGCAGAACGCGCAAGCGACAAACGCTCAGCCGAGGAACCGGAGAATGTCAGAGAGTACCGCATCCGCATCAGCCGGCGCCACGCTGCGCTGTCCGTTTTGCCTGAAGCTGAACCGGGTGGCCGTGGATCGGGCCGACGATCGCCCGAAATGTGGAAGCTGCGGTCGTCCGCTCCTGTTGGACCGACCCTTCAAGCTTCAAGGAGAAGATCTCGACCGGCTGATCTCGGACGCCGAGGTCGATGTGCTGGTGGACTTCTATGCCGACTGGTGCGGCCCTTGCAAGATCATGGCGCCGGTGCTGGATGAGTTCGCTCGCGACCACGCCGGCGAGCTGCTGGT
>JBFILW010000113.1:0-8963 GCA_041612005.1 Gemmatimonadota bacterium | reverse complement strand
TCGACGAGCTGGATCGAAAACTGACCGAGCCGGAAGTCTGGAACGACCCGGGCCTGGCGCGAACGTTGCGGCAGGCGAGATCGCGTTTGGTGTCGGGTGTCGATACCGCCGATCGTCTTTCGAGATTGGTGGACGACGCATCGACCCTGCTGGAGTTGGCGAAGGAAGGAGAAGACGTCCGCGGCGACCTGGTCGAGACGATCGATTCGTGGGATCGCCGGGCGGAGGAAACGGAACTCGACACGCTCTTGCGAGGTGAGAACGATGCCTGTGACGCGATCCTGGAGATCCACCCGGGAGCCGGCGGAACGGAATCCCAGGATTGGGCCGAGATGCTGATGCGCATGTACTCCCGATGGGCCGAGACCCGGGGGTATGCCGTCGAGGCGGTCGAGCTGCAACCGGGGGAGGAGGCCGGGATCAAGTCCGCGACGCTCGAGATCGGTGGCGAGTACGCCTACGGCTACCTGGCCGCGGAGCGGGGCGTCCACCGTCTGGTGCGGATCTCCCCGTTCGACGCGCAGAGCCGACGGCACACATCCTTCGCTTCAGTGTTCGTCTACCCGGTGCTCGATGATGACATCGAGATCGAAGTGAACGAAGAGGAACTCCGCATCGATACCTACCGGGCCTCGGGTGCCGGCGGGCAGCACGTCAACAAGACGGACTCGGCTGTCCGGATCACCCATGTACCCACCGGCATCGTGGTCGCCTGTCAGCAGGAGCGCAGCCAGCACAAGAACAAGGCCAAGGCGTTGAAGATGCTGCGGGCCGCGCTTTACCAACGCGCCGAGGATGAGAAACGGGAGCAGCGCCAGGCGCTGGAGAAGACCAAGAAGGAGATTAGCTGGGGCAGTCAGATCCGATCCTATGTGCTACAGCCGTACACGATGGTGAAAGACCATCGCACGGGGGTCGAAGTCGGCAATGCGGACGCCGTGTTGAACGGCCAGATCGACCGTTTTATCGAAGCCTACTTGAGACAGAACGGAAGGCACGCGAGTTGACCCGGACCGACGTCTCCACGACCTGCCCGAGCTGTGGCAGGGAAGTGCGGGCTCTCCGCGACGGAGTGTGCCTGGAGTGCTGGTACGGATCCGATCAGCGCCCGAAGCCGGTCCGTGACCGCTTCGCCAAGCTCGTCGAGCTCCGGAAGCTCGGGATCGAGCCGTACGCGTACTCGTACGTGGTGTCGCACTCGCTGGCAGAGGCGGGAGGGCTCTTTCGGGATAACGAAGAGCCACCGGCAGTCCGCGTCGCGGGACGCATGCTGTCGCTACGCGACCTCGGCGGTAGCGCGTTCGCCCATCTCGGTGACCGCTCGGGCCGCCTCCAGGCCTACTTCAAGCGGGACCTTCTCACAGACCAGGATCACGCTATCCTCGAGTTGCTGGACCTCGGCGACTGGATCGCCGTCGAGGGTCCTCTGTTCCGGACACGGACCGGCGAAGTCACGGTGCGGGCTGAATCACTGACCCTGCTCTCCAAGTCACTCCGGCCGCTGCCGCTGGGCAAGGAGGAGGTCACGGATTCCGGCGAGCGGATCGTCCACAGCGGCTTCGCCGACGTGGAGAGCCGCTACCGGCAGCGCTATGCCGACCTCGCGGTCAATCCCGAGGTTCGTGAGATCTTCGTCGCCCGAGCCCGTGTGGTGACCGGACTTCGGGCGTTTCTGGACAGGCGCGGCTTCCTGGAGGTCGAGACACCGATTCTGCAGCCGCTGTACGGGGGAGCGGCCGCACGCCCGTTCACGACCTATCACAACACCTTAGATACAGAGCTGTATCTGCGTATAGCAGACGAGCTTTACCTGAAGCGACTGATTGTCGGCAACCTGGACCGTGTTTACGAGATCAGCAAGGACTTCCGCAACGAGGGAATCGACCGGACGCACAACCCAGAATTCACCATGCTCGAGCTGTATCAGGCTTACGCGGACTACGAGGACATGATGGAGCTGGCGGAAGAGATGGTGACGTCGGTGGCGGCCGACATTCACGGCTCGCTGCAACTGAAGTTCGACGGCGCGCCATTCGATTTGGGGCGTCCGTGGCGGCGACTGACAATGCGGGAGGCGATCCTCGAGTACGCCGGACTCGACATCGAGTCGGCGAACGACGCCGAGCTGGTGGAGGCTGCCCGGGCTTTGGGCCGCGCCGACGCGACGGAGCTCAACCGGGCGAAGCTGGTGGACGTGGTCTTCTCCGGACGAGTCGAGACAGAGCTCGTCGATCCGACGATCGTCTATGATTATCCGATCGAAATGAGCCCGCTGGCCAAGCCGCGGCGAGGAGCGCCCCATCTGGCTGAGCGTTTCGAAGTGATCGCCGGGCGGGCCGAGCTCGTCAACGCCTTCAGCGAGCTCAACGATCCGCTGGACCAGTATGCCCGCTTCTCTGACCAGGTGAAGCTGCGCGAGCACGGAGATCTCGAGGCGGCGCCCGAGATCGATGAGGACTACGTCCGGGCGCTCGAGTACGGATTGCCGCCGACGGGTGGCCTCGGTCTCGGAGTGGATCGGCTGATCATGCTGCTCACGGGTCAGACCACGATTCGCGAGGTCGTGTTGTACCCGCAGCTGCGGCCCGAGGAAGGACACTGATGGCAACCGAACCGGCCGCGCCTGAAGCTCCCGGGGTCGGGGAGCTGAGAGCCCCGGGCGTAGCGGCCATCTCCGGGGGAGCTCCGGCGCGCGCGGGCACTGGGCTGGAGTGGTGGATCGCGCGACGCTATCTGTCCAGCCGTCGCTGGCGCGGATTCGTGTCGCTGATCACCGTGATCGCAGTCGGTGGCGTGGCCGTGGGAGTGATGGCGTTGATCGTCGTGATCGGCGTGATGAGTGGCTTGCAGAAGGACCTGCGCGAGAAGATCCTCGGGGCGAGCGCCCACGGCATCGTGCTCGAAGTCGGGCAGCAGGTGCGGATGGATGCCTGGCCACTCGTGCTGGACCGCATCCGTGAGGATCCCGATGTCACCGCCGCGGCGCCGTTCATCTACACCGAAGTGGGACTCAACGCGGGAGGTGGATTCAGCACCGGCGCCGTGCTGCGTGGTCTCCACGAGGACTCGCTCTCGCTCGGGGTCACGCAGATCGACTCCTACCTCGTGTCCGGCGGGCTGCCCTTCGAGCCGACCGAGTCGGGAAGGCCCGGCATCGTGGTCGGAGAAGGCCTGGCAGGCACCCTCGGCCTCTACCCCGGCAAACTGCTCACCGTCGTGTCGTTTCAGAACGCGGAGCTGACTTCGGCCGGTTTCGTGATGCCACAGCTCCGGCGCTTCGAGGTCACCGGGATCTTCCGCACCGGCCTGTACCAGTATGACACCAAATTCACGTACGTGGAGCTGGAAACCGCGCAGGAGCTGCTCGGATTGGGGACATCGGTCACCGGCGTCGAGTTCAACGTGGTCGATCCGTGGACCGCCAACGAGGTCGCGCGCCGCAT
The DNA here is from genome assembly GCA_041612005.1 of Gemmatimonadota bacterium. GTDB lineage: Bacteria > Gemmatimonadota > Gemmatimonadetes > Palauibacterales > Palauibacteraceae > JBFILW01. The sequence goes on along the minus strand of JBFILW010000113.1, from coordinate 5,520 downwards.
CAGCGATGCGCTCGGATATCCCTATCGGGCCGACGACTGGCAACGCCAGAACTCCAATCTGTTTTCGGCGCTCAAGCTCGAGAAGCTGGCGATGGGGATCATACTGCTGCTGATCGTGCTCGTGGCCTGCTTCAACATTGTCTCCACCCTCATCATGATGGTCGCCGAAAAGACGCGAGAGATCGGCATCCTGCGCTCGATGGGGATGACAGGGAAGGGGATCACCCGGATCTTCATGTACCAGGGTGTCGTCATCGGGCTGGTCGGCACCGTCCTCGGAGGAGTTATGGGCGGAGGTCTCGCCTGGGCGTTGCATCGGTACGAGTTCATCACGATCCCCGGTGACGTCTATTTCGTGGACCGGCTGCCCATTCAGCTCGACGTCGTCGACCTGGCGATCATCGTCGGCGCCTCGCTGCTCATCACATTCCTGGCCACGATCTATCCATCGCGGCGGGCGGCGGCCCTGACACCGGTCGACGCCATCCGCCATGACTGACCATGACTGACGTCGTCGCGGCTTCCGACATTCACCGGACCTTCGAGGCTGCCGAAGGGCAAGACATCCGCGTGCTGCGCGGGGTGGACCTGCGGGTGGTCGCGGGAGAGACGGTGGCGATCATCGGGCCCAGCGGCGCAGGCAAGTCGACTCTGTTGCACTTGCTGGGGGGACTGGACCGGCCCACGGCCGGCGACGTTCGGTGGGCGGGCGATTCGATCGGTGCGCTGAGCTCTCTGACGCTGGCTGCGGCCCGCAATCAATACGTGGGATTCGTGTTCCAGTTTCACCACTTACTGCGTGACTTTTCGGCGCTCGAAAACGTCATGATACCGCAGCTTATGGGCGGCTCCGGACGTCGCGAAGCCGAGGCACGAGCGCGCGAAGTTCTGGCCCAGGTAGGGCTTTCCGAGCGCCTCTCTCACCGCCCCGGCAAGCTGTCCGGTGGAGAGCAGCAGCGGGTCGCGGTGGCCCGAGCGCTCGCCAACGAGCCGCCACTGTTGCTGGCCGATGAACCGTCCGGTAACCTTGATGTCGAGACCAGCGAGCGGCTTCACAACCTGCTGTTCGAGCTGGTAGACGCGCACCAGAGCGCACTTATCGTCGTCACACACAACATGGGGCTGGCGGCGCGGGCGGACAGGATGTTGCGGCTCGAGAGCGGGATCCTGACGTCGGTCGAGGTGGGTGTTGGTCCCTGAACCAGCCGCCCGATTGACCGGGCGACTGGACCCGAGATCACCCCTCCCGCGTATTGTGAGTTGGAGACCGGCAGTACGTGCGGTGCGAACCGGGGCGCCAACCAGAGGGAGCGAGCGCACGCATGCAGTGTGATCACTGCGGGGAACGGGAAGCGGAGATTCAGCTCACCGAGATCGAGGACGGTGAGATGAAGACCCTGCGGCTGTGCAACAACTGCGCGGCCGAGCGTGGGCTCGCGAACCCCGTTGTGGCGGCCGGCTCGGCTCCCCTGGCGGATTTCCTGGCCCAGATCGGAAAAAGCGTCGACGAGCCCGCCTCCGGCACACCCTCCGAGCCCTGCCCGTACTGCGGGACCACCGGAAGCGACTTCCGGCGCAGCGGCCGCCTCGGTTGTCCACAGTGCTACCCCCATTTCGAGCGGCAGCTGCGTGGCCTACTGCGTCGAATCCACGGCTCGACCCAGCACGTCGGTAAGATCTGCATCGGCGACGGCCTCGAGGAAGACGATCAGGTGACGCGGCTCGCCGATCTGAAACGACGTCTGCAACGGGCCGTCGAGAGCGAGGACTTCGAGAGCGCCGCAGATCTTCGCGACGAGATTCGGGCCCTGGAAATGGAGTACGTCGAGTGAGCGCGGCCGATCGCGTCGGGGATCGCGGGCTTCGCTGGCTGAGCGGAGAGGGGCATGACAGCGAAATCGTGCTCTCGACCCGCGTCCGCATCGCTCGCAACCTGCAGGGCTTCACTTTCGCATCCAAGGCCAGCTCGGACGAGCGTCAGCGCGTCGAGGCCAGGGTGCGCGAAGCGGTGGAGGTCGTGCCGTCATTGTCGGAGGCCCTTTTCCTCGAGATGTCCGAGCTGGAGCGCCTGGACCGGGAGCTGCTCTTAGAGCGACACCTGGTGAGCCGCGACCTGGTCGGGGACGGCGAGGGGCCGCCATCCTATTCGGGCCTCGTTCTCTCCGAGGAGGACGCGCTCGGCATGATGTTCAACGAGGAAGATCACCTGCGGCTTCAGACGCTCGTCAACGGTCTGCAGCTGGAGCGGGCGTTCGAGCGCGTCGATCTGCTCGACAATGAGCTGAGCCAGCGCCTCCCATTCGCCTTTCACCACGAGTTCGGTTTTCTCACGTCCTGTCCCACGAACGCGGGAACGGGTCTCCGCGCCTCGGTGCTGATCCACCTTCCGGGACTGGTCCTCACCAAGGAGATCAATCAGGTTTTGCAGGGCATCTCCCAGGTCGGCCTCACGTTCCGAGGATTCTACGGCGAGGGGTCGGAAGTGGTGGGCAACTTTTTCCAGGTATCTAATCAGACTACGCTCGGGAAGAGCGAGGCGGAGCTGGTGGATCATCTGGGCACGATCGTGGGCAAGGTGATCGAGTACGAGAAAAGGGCCCGGTCCGTTTTGCTGCGAGAGGCCCCGGCGGTGCTCGAGGACAAGGTGTGGCGGGCGTATGGTATCCTGCGCCACGCCCGCAGCCTGGCCTTCGACGAGATGATGAACCTGTTGTCAGGCGTCAGGTTAGGGCTTAGTCTGAAACTAATCAGAGGGGTCCGTGTAGAGACCCTCAACCGAATCATGATCTTCGCGCAGCAGGCGCACCTCCAGCGAGCTGCCGGCCGGACGCTCGACGAGATCGAGACCGATGTTCGACGAGCGTCCTATGTGCGTGAGCAGCTGGCGAGTGGTGCCGGAGGGCGATTGGAGTAACGTGAGACAGCTAGCGATCCGTAGCGGTCTGGGGCAGCGGGACTGACGAGGGTGAGGTCGGGATGAACTACAATTTCACGGATCGGGTGCGGAAGGTGCTCGCGATGGCGCGCGAGGAGGCGATTCGCCTCCAGCACGACTACGTCGGCACCGAGCACATTCTGCTGGGGCTGATACGCGAGGGCGAGGGGGTGGCGGCAGCGGTCCTCACGAACCTGGCGGCCGACCTCGACGAGCTACATCGGCTGGTAGAGGAGAACGTCCGCCGCGGCAAGTCCTCTGCCGCGATCGGGGAGCTTCCGTACACGTCCCGGGCCAAGAAGGTTCTCGAGTACGCGATGGCCGAGGCCCGGGAGCTCAACCACAGCTACGTCGGCACGGAGCACCTCCTGCTCGGGCTGCTGCGCGAAGAGAAGGGTCTCGCTGCGAAGGTGCTCGGCGAGCTCGGCATCGGGCTGGAAGAGGCGAGAGCCGAGACGCTGAAGCTGCTGGGCACCGAGGTTCCGACCGGGAGCCCGCAACCCAGCTCGACGTCGACCGGGTCGAAGGGCGAGAAGAAGTCGAAGACGCCCGCCCTGGATCACTTCTGCCGCAACCTGACCGAGCTGGCGCGCGAAGGGAAGCTGGATCCGACGATTGGCCGCTTGAAGGAGATCGAGCGGGTGATGGAGGTGTTGTCCCGGCGCAAGAAGAACAATCCGGTTCTAATCGGTGAGCCCGGAGTCGGCAAGACGGCGATCGTCGAGGGTCTGGCCCAGAACATCGTGAAGGGAGAGGTCCCGGACAGCCTCAACGACTACAGGGTGCTGGCTCTCGATATGGCGGCCGTGATCGCGGGCACCAAGTACCGCGGCCAGTTCGAGGAGCGCCTCAAAGCGATCGTCAACGAGATCTCCCAGAACGAGGGGATCATCCTCTTCATCGACGAGCTCCACACGCTGGTGGGCGCCGGCGCAGCGGAAGGCGCCATCGACGCCTCCAACATGCTCAAACCGGCCCTGGCCCGCGGAGAGCTGCAGTGTGTGGGCGCCTCGACCCTGAACGAGTACCGCAAGTACATCGAGAAGGACGGCGCCCTGGAACGGAGATTTCAGACGGTCATCGTCGAGCCCCCGTCGGTCGACGAGACGATCGAGATCCTCAAGGGTCTGTCCAGGCACTACGAGGAGCACCACCGCGTCCATCTTCCGGATGAGTCGCTGATCGCGGCTACCAAGCTGGCGGACCGCTACATCACGGATCGATTCCTGCCGGACAAGGCCATCGACGTCGTCGATGAGGCCAGCGCCCGTGCCCGACTCGGGGCCCAGGTGCCGCCCTCGGAAGTTCAGGATCTGCAGAAGAGCCTCGAGGAGCTGGCAGATCAGAAGGACGAGGCGATTCGGGATCAGGACTTCGAACGGGCCGCCTACCTGCGGGATCGCGAAAAGGAGCTGCAGGAGCAGATCAAACAGCTCCGGGAAACATGGGAGAAGCAGCGCCGGGAGCACTGGCCGACGCTGGACGAGGAGGACATCTCTTTCATCGTCTCACGCTGGACCGGGATTCCGGTCATGCGGCTCCAGGAGTCGGAGACGGAGCGACTTCTCCGGATGGAAGAGGAGCTGCACGAAACGGTCGTCGGTCAGGACGAGGCGATCGAGGCGATCAGCCGTGCAATTCGGCGCAGCAGAGCCGGCCTCAAAGATCCAAACCGGCCGATCGGCAGCTTTATCTTCTCCGGCCCTACCGGCGTCGGAAAGACCGAGCTAGCCCGAGCGCTCGCTCGCTTTCTGTTTGCCGACGAGCAGGCCCTGATTCGGGTTGATATGTCCGAGTTCATGGAGAAGTTCTCCGTCAGCCGTTTGATTGGGGCGCCACCCGGGTACGTCGGATACGAGGACAGCGGGAGCCTGACCAAGGCGGTGCGGCAGCGTCCGTACAGCGTCGTCCTCCTCGATGAGATCGAAAAGGCGCACCCGGACGTGTTCAACATTCTGTTACAGGTCCTCGATGAGGGGCACCTGACCGATAACTACGGCCGGCTGATCGACTTCAAGAACACGGTCGTGATCATGACGTCGAACGTCGGAGCCCGGGACATCGCGTCCACCGGCACGCTCGGCTTCACAGAGGGTGAGTCGGAGCTCGACTACGACCGGATTCGGGATCGCGTCAAGGAAGAGATCGATCGGACCTTCGCGCCCGAGTTCCTCAACCGCCTGGATGACGTGATCGTCTTCCACCCGCTGTCCCGCGAGCAGATCGGTCTGATCGTGCACGTGCTGCTTCGCGATCTGGAGAAGCGGCTGGCGGAGGAAGATCTGAAGATCCGCCTCACGGATGCCGCCGTCGAGTTCCTCGTCGAGCACGGGTACGATACCCGCTTCGGCGCCCGGCCACTTAAGCGGACGATCCAGCGATATATCGAGGACTCATTGTCGGAGTAGATCCTCATGGCGGAGTTTGCGCCCGGGGACGAGATTTTGGTGGACGCAATAGCGGATTCAGAAACCCTCCAGTTTCAGGTGGCTTCTCACACCTCGGCTTCGTGATACAGAAGAGGTTCCCGGCTGTACTGGCGGCCCTCGTCCTGCTCAGCATGGCGAGGGCCGCACCCCTCTCGG
>JBFILW010000112.1:0-8969 GCA_041612005.1 Gemmatimonadota bacterium | reverse complement strand
TTCGAGATGCTCGGTCCGCCGCGGCTGGCGAAGTTGTTGTTCGAGGCCGACATCATGGGCCGTCTGTATGGCAACGTGCGGGAGGCCGCGGAACTGGAACCGGATGACACAGCGTGCCGGGCCGAGGAACTCGTGATAGGCGACTCCACCCTGCGCTCCGATATACTTTCGATCGGTCTTCCGATTCTGTTGGCGGACGGAGAGAGACTGCTGCGAGGTCCGCACGTCGAGGTGGAGCCGGAAGATGGCTCCGGGCCGGGCGATCCGCGCTGGCGTAACCGCGGTTGGGTGGACCTCACGCCAGCTTCGTGGGTCAGATGGCGAGAGCGTTGCCGGTCCTTCGTCGCCACCGAAGTCGCGATTCCGGGCGCCGACGCCGGATCGCAGGAGGACCTCGATGTGCGCAGTCTGAGTGGAGAGATCCGGCCGGGCGCTCTGGCAGCGCACGTATTTCGGGGCGAGGACGAGGGAACGCGCGTAAAGAGATAGAACGAATGGCAAGCACGCAAATCGAGACAGCTCCACGCCTCTCGGAAGCCGAGCTGCAGCGCGTCGAGTCCGACATCGCGCAGACGAGCCGCTTCCTGGACGACGTCCGCAAGGCAGTCGCCCGCCGCGTGGTGGGTCAGCACGAGATGGTGGACCGGCTCCTCATCGGGTTGCTCACCGGCGGACACGTGCTGCTCGAGGGCGTCCCGGGCCTCGCCAAGACTCTCACGGTCCGGACGCTCGCAGACGCCATCCACACCAGCTTCCGGCGCATCCAGTTCACGCCGGACCTCCTCCCGGCCGATCTGATCGGGACCCTCGTTTGGGAAGAGCGTACGGGAGAGTTCGTGCCCAAGCGCGGGCCTCTGTTCGCCAACATGGTGCTCGCCGATGAAGTGAACCGGGCACCCGCCAAAGTGCAGTCGGCGTTGCTGGAGGCGATGGAGGAGCGGCAGGTGACGATTGGAGAAACCAGCCACAAGCTGCCCGTTCCGTTCCTCGTCCTCGCCACCCAGAATCCGATCGAGCATGAGGGGACGTATCCGCTTCCAGAAGCGCAAGTTGACCGCTTCATGCTCAAAGTACGTGTCAGCTATCCGCAGCGCGCCGAGGAGCGTGACATGCTGCGTCTGATGGCCAGCGATCCGACGCTCCCGGTCGAGGCGGTCGCACAGCCGGAGCAGATTCTCGCGGCCCGCGAGCTGCTGACTCACATTCACCTCGATCCGCGCGTCGAGGAGTACATCCTCGACCTCGTTCTGGCCACGCGCGCCCCGGCAGCCGCCGGCCTGCCGGAGTTGCAGGAATGGCTCGAATACGGCGCCTCCCCGCGGGCCACGATCTACCTGGCTCGAACGGCACGGGCGGCGGCCTTCCTGCAGGGAAGGGCGTTCGTGCTGCCCGAGGACGTGCAAGCGATGGCGCCGGACGTACTTCGCCACCGCCTCATCCTCACCTACCAGGCCGAGGCCGAGAACATCACGCCGGAGCTGGTTCTCGACCGGCTTCTGCACACCGTCCCGGTTCCCTGATGCGGCTCTGGCCTCTCCGCTCGGTCCCGGCGGACCGGGCCAGGGGCACCCACACCCCGGACGCCCGCTCCAGGCGTGAGGACATCTCCCGCCATGTCCGTCGCATCGAGCTCAACGCGCGGCGGCTCATGGACAGCCGCGCTCTCGGGGCCTACGACTCGGTATTCCGCGGACACGGGATCGAGTTCGCCGAGGTAAGGGCATACCAGCCGGGCGATCCGTTCCAGTCGATCGACTGGAAGGTGACCGCGCGCATGGGGCACCCCTACGTGAAGCGCTTTGTCGAGGAGCGCGAGCTCACCGTGCTTCTGGTCGTGGACGTCTCGGGCTCGACCTCGTTTGGCACCCGCTGGAGGTTGAAGCGTGAGTTGGCCGCCGAGGTCGCGGGTGTTCTCGGCCTCGCCGCCAGCCGCAGCAACGACCGCTTGGGGCTCGTGCTGTTCACGGACCGCATCGAGCTCTACGTCCCGCCGCGTCGGGGCCGAAACCGGCTCCTGCGCTCGATTCACGATCTCCTCACGTTCGAGCCCGTCGGTGCCGGCACCGATATCGCCGCCGCGGTGGAGGCGGCGACGCGACTGCTCCGCGTTCGCTCGCTCGTTTTCATCATCTCGGACTTCATGGATGCCGGCTTCGAGCGCCCGCTGATCGGCCTCGCCCGCCGCCATGACGTGGTCGCGATCGACATTCGCGACCCCGCAGAAGCCGCACTCCCGTCCGCCGGACTCGTCGAAGTCCTGGACCCCGAGACGGGGGAGCGGATGATCGCCGACCTCGGCAACGAGCAGACGCGTGCTGCCCTCGCCAAACGGAGCGAGGATGAACGGGAGCAGGTGGCCGGGGCTCTCAAGCGCAGCGGCGTCGACCGAATCTCGCTGCGCACCGACCGCCCCTTCGTGCCGGAGCTGGCAGCCTTCTTCGCCGCTCGCGCACGCGCGAAGCGCCGATGAGTCGCTGGCCGGCGTGTCTTGCCGTCACGATGATGGCGGTTGCCCCGTTCCTACGCGGATCAAGTGCGCTCTCCGCCCAGACACCGCAGGTCGTGACTGCGGTCGAGCCGGACACGGTGCTCGTCGGCCAGCCGTTCGTGCTCGGCGTCACCGTGCAGGCCGAACCCGGAACCGAGGTCCGCTTTCCGAGCACTCTCCCTATTCTCGAGGACATCGAGCAGATCGGCGTTGTCGACGTTCGTCAGGAAGACGAAGTCGATGGGATCTGGCGTGCCTATTATCGTTTTCTGGCCTGGACGCCGGAGCCCGTTGTCGTACCCGCTTTCATCATCGACATCGACGGACCCGAAGGGCCGGCGACGGTGGACGTGAGCCCGCCAACGCTCCAGGTGGTGAGCGTCCTGCCTTCCGAGACCGAGACGCTGGAACTTCGTCCGGCGCGCCCCTTCCTCGAGGGGCGACGCTTCCCGTGGTGGTGGGTCGCACTCTCGCTGCTGGTGGCGTACCTCGCGTGGCAGTCGATGCGACGCCGCGAACAGGCTCGAACAGCCGCCACCGTTCAGCTCACCCCGTCCGAAGCAGCGCTGCTCGCTCTCGGCGAGCTTCAGGTCGAGTGGGAACGAGGCCAGGTCGGGGAGGTCACCTACTTCGACAGGCTGGAGGCCATCCTGCGCGACTACCTCGAGACCGACCGCGGCTGGCCACCGGGCACTGTCGTCAGAGCGGTTACCAACGGACAGCGGCCACTGGCGGCGGCGCTCCGCCGCTCGGCGTTGGTCCGCTTCGGTCGCCTGGAAGCGCCCGACATGGAGATCCTGACCGCCACCCGCGTTTGCTCCGACTGGATCCGAGCCGAAGCTGATCGGGAAGAGGAGCACCAGGCGGCATGACCCGAAGCCTCGCCTTCTCCGGTTGGCCGTTCCTCCTCCTGGCCCTTCTGATCCCGGCCGGCTGGGCATGGCTGAGACGCCGCCGCCGCCCGCTGGCTTACAGTCAGGCGGGCTGGCTCTCGGGCGTCGCATCGCCGAGCCGCTGGCTGTGGTGGCTGTGGCAACCCGGATGGCGAACCGTGGTCCTGCTGGCCATCGTCCTCGCCCTCCTCCAGCCGCGCCGTGTGCTCGAGACGATCGAAACCGAGGAGGAGGGGATCGCGATCATGCTCGTCGTCGACATCTCGAGCTCGATGTTGGCCGAGGACTTCCGGCCCGAGAACCGGATCGCGGTCGCGCGTCGCGAGGTGGTTCGTTTTGTCGACGGTCGCGATACGGACTGGCTGGGAGTCGTCGCGTTCGCGGGCGAAGCCCTCACCCTCGTCCCCGGAACCCTGGATCACGCCGTAGTGGTTACCGCGGTGGAGGACCTGCGCGTCGGGCGGCTGGACGATGGGACGGCGATCGGGGTCGCGGTCGCGACGGCGGCCAACCGGCTCCGTGGTCTGGAGGCGCCGTCCCGAGTCGTCGTGCTACTCACCGACGGGGACAACAACCGCGGCAGCATCACGCCCGAACAGGCGGCGGCGGCAGCGGCGGCTCTCGGCATCAAGGTCTACACGATCGGGGTAGGGCGGGACGGTGTAGCGCCTGTACCGATCGGGCGCACTGCGTTCGGCTACCAGTACGCGAACATGCCCGTGCGCGTGAACGAGGAGCTGCTCCGCTCCGTGGCGACGACGACAGGCGGACAGTACTTCCGGGCCACCGATCCCGAGGCGCTGACTCGCATCTACCGCCGCATCGACGAGCTGGAAAAGGCGCCTCTCAAGGAGGTGCGCACCGTGGAGCGCGTAGCGTTGCGTCGCGAGCTGTTGCTGCTCGCGTCGCTGGCCCTCCTGTTCGAGCTGGTGGGCGCGGCCACCCGCGCCCGCCGGGTGCTGGCGGCATGACCGGGCTGTGGGCGGACCTGGTCGCGGGACCGCTGGTCGGCCCGTTGCTCGCCGCGCTCGTCGCCGCCGGTGTCGTTTTGTCCCTGCGAGCAATCGAGATCCTGCGAGTTCGCCGCGACCAGGCGCGCCTGGCAGACACCGCGATCCTTCGCCGGGTGGCCCGACCACCCAGCCGCGCGATGACATGGATGCGAGCGTCGTTGCTGGTCGCTGGAGCCGCCTCGCTTGCCTCGGCGATCGGCCTCGCTGGTGGCCGGGCTCCGGAGACCGACGGGAGCAGCGACCGAGAGACAGTGTTCGTTCTCGACGCATCGAACTCAATGCTCGTGAACGACGTCGGGCAGACGCGCCTGTCGCTCGAGCGCCGACTGGCGACCGAGATGGCGACGAGCATTCCCGGACGGCAGGGCGTCGTCTACTTCGCGGGGCGCGGATACGTGCTCGCGCCGTTGACCAACGACGCAAGTGCGATCCTGATGTATGTCGAGTCGGTCGAGCCGTCCGTGGTCGGCCGGGGCGGATCGGCGATGGTGTCGGGCCTCCGTCAGGCGCTGAGCGTGCTGGAAGGCGGTGCGGAGAACGCCATGAAATCGATCGTGCTGTTCTCCGACGGCGAAGCCACCGTGGATGAGCCGACCGAGGACTTATTGAGCCGCGCGGCCCGGCTCGAGGTGCCGATCTACACGGTCGGGATCGGGAGCGCGTCCGGTGGGCCGGTTCCCTACGAAGGCGAAGGAGCCCGGCCCCAGCGCCGGCGTGGCGAGGAGCCCGAAGTGCTGTACCGGAGAGATGACGAGGGCCGGATCGTCGTCAGCCATCTGGAGGAGGCCACGCTGCGGGAGATCGCGCGCGCAACCGGGGGGCTCTACGTGCCCGGCAATCAAGTCGGCATCGAGCGGCTGGCACAGATCATCGCCGGCGACGACCGCTCGCTCGAATCCGGGCCCGGGGCCGGCACGAACGCGCTCCTCATCCTCGCCTTCGTCCTCCTGTGGACGGAGGGCTTCCTCCTGCGGCGGGGCTGAGATGCGACGCGCAATCTTTGTCCTCGCGGCGCTCACGGCGCTGGCGATCCTTCCCAGTCGATCCGGACCGGTGGCGGTCGGTCAGGATCGGGGTGACGTCCCCGAGTCCGCGGTCGAGCTGGCCCGGAAGATCATGAATTATCGGGAGGCGGTGGCCAAGAAGGGGAAGCCGCGCGACTGGTACAACCTCGGCACGGCGCTGCTCGAGTCCGGCGACCTGGAGGGCTCTCGCGCCGCCCTGCAGCGATCGGCGGAGAGCGGCGATCAGGAAGTCGCGCTCGACGGTCACTACAACCTCGGTCTTGCCGACGCGCGTGGCGGACGCCAGCGCTCCCGGCCCGCGCGCGAGAGGCAGGGCTTCTTGCTCGCGGCCCGCGATGAGTTTCGCGATGTGCTCCGCAGCTCGCCGGGCGACGCCGACGCTCGCTGGAACCTGGAGCTCGTCGAGCGCTGGCTGGAGGAGGAGATGGAGCGCAGCGGTGGCGGGGGCGGAGGCGGGAATCAGAGTGGGGCGGCCGGAGGCCAGGGCGGAGGTGGCGCGGCGCCGGAGCTGACACCCGAGCAGGCCGACTCGCTTCTCAACGCGGCCGGCCGGGCCGAGGAAGAGCTGCAGAAAGAGGCGTTGCGTCGGGGTCGCTACCGTGACCCGGTGGTGGAGAAAGACTGGTAGTTACCTGTCGCCGCGGCGCGCCGGCCCATGACCCAACGCAGGTAGTAGAGAGCGGCGAGCGCCGCCAGGGCCGAGAAGGTCAGGATCGACAGCCACTGCAGGCGCCGCGCCATCGCCGACCCCACGACGCTGGCAGACGCGACCGTACCCAGCACGAAGGACACGGCGAGAAGCATCCGGATCGTGCGCCGATCTCCCTTGTCCAGCAAAGCCTCAGCGGGGCCTCCTTCAGTTAGCGCCTGATCCTCGATTTCCGGATTCAGGCTGGAGCGCACCGGGTCCGTGGCCGCCCGCCACAACACGGCGTGTCCAAGCAGCATGAAGATGAAGTAGGTCTGCCACGCGATCGACGGCGAGACGAGTGGAATGATCATGAACACCATTGCGAACTCGACCGTCGCTTCCCGGCTGGCCGGATCGCGTCCCGACCGCCGGCTGACGAAAACGAACAGAAGCGCGACCAGCAGCCACAGCGCGATCGTGATCGGCATCACCAGCGGATGCCCGGACGCCTTGAGCTGAAGCTCCGAGTCCAGGATGTGGGGGTTGGCCAGGAGCTGGTGCCCGACGTAGCGGTCGACCATCGCAAACAGCGAGTGAGTGCCCCAATCGACTGGAATCGGGACCGTCCTTGAACGCTCGATAAACGTCAGCGTATGGGCCCACCAGCCCGACGGCCCGAAGGCCAGGATCGGGGCCAGGGTGACGACGGCTGCGGCCGCGACGGCGCCGGCCGCGGCCCGCCACCAGCGCTTGAATGCAAAGTAGGGGACAAAGAGGATGGGCATCACCTTGAGCCCGGCCGAGACCCCCACCATGGCTCCTCCGCTCCTTGGCCGGTAGCGGGCGATCAAGTAGCAGCCCGCGAGGGCGAGAAACAGAATCAGGATGTTGACCTGCAGCCAGCGCACGTTCTGAAGCGCGAACCGCCAGGTGAGAATCATCGGGCCGAGCGCCGCCACCGACGTGATCGAAATCGTGTGCGGCCGGTATCTGATCGCGAGGGGGCGCCGGTAGACGAGCCAGATCGACAGCCATAGAGAGCCGTACAGGCACGCGCCCATCAGGAGCCCCCACACCACCGCGGTGACCGGTAGACTCAGCCTCGCTCCCAGTGCCATCGGTACGGACAGCACCGAGAAGACCGGTGGCCACATATTGGTCCACATCCACTCGGTGGCGTATGGGTCGGACCCGGTGACGACCAGCTCGCCCACCTCGATGTACCCCTGCAGGTCGCCGCCGCCTTTCCGGACTGTGCTCGTGCCCCTCATGACGATCGAGGCGGCGATGATGATCACGAGGACGAGACCCACTCGCGTGGGACGGCCGGTTCGCTGGTCTGAGGTCAGTGGAAACTCCGGCGTCAGAGTTCGCGGCGCGTCGCATTGGGAAATCGGCCGCGGGCCACCCTAGTCGCCGCCGTGGACGGCGGCAAGCGTCAGGGCTCGGTGCTCTTGTCCGCGCCCTCGTCCGCGATCAGGGGGACGAAGCGCGCTCCCTCGAGTGCCTTGTACTCCAGTCCCTCGTCGCCCACGCGAATCCGGTAGATGGTCTGCAGGTCCGGGCTGCCGATCGGCGCCACGATGAACCCGTCGCGATCGAGTTGTTCGATGAGGGCGGTCGGAATCTCATCCGTCGCAGCGGTGAGCAGGATGCGATCGAAAGGCGCCTCCTCCGGCCAGCCCCGGCTTCCATCCCCGAGCCGGAGGTGGACCCGGTGGCCGTAGCCGGCCTCCGCGATTCGTGCCACCGCGCCCTCGTGGAGCTGTGGAATTCGCTCGATCGTGTACACGTCACAGCCACACGCGGCCAGGACGGCGGCCTGGTAGGCCGATCCGGTGCCGATCTCCAGCACCTTCACACCCGGGGACGGGTCGCACGCCGCCGTCATCAGAGCAACGATGTACGGTTGGGAGATCGTCTGCCCGAACCCGATCGGGAGCGCGTGGTCGCCGTACGCTTCCGGGCGATTGCGTTCGGGGACGAAAATGTGGCGGGGCACGGCGCGCATGGCGGAGAGCACGGTCGCGGACGAAATGCCGCGGCGGCGAATCTGCTTCTCGACCATCTCGGCGCGCTGCTCCTGCAGCGAGCCGGTCGGCGCGCGAGAGAACCATGCAACCATCGACCGACCTCGGACCTCGGGGGAGTGCGGTGGCGAACGCACGCCGCCGCCGGATCGTCCGCGGATCGTCGTAGAGAAAAGAGAACACTTCAGACGCACGGCCGCAAAGGCAACGCGAGCGCCGAGCCGCCCCGGTGCCGCTCCGACGTGGAGCGCTCGGTTGCCGCTCCGTTGCGGCGCGCTCTAGCTTGCCGGCCATGAACACCCCGATCAACGAGCGGGTTCGACTGACCCAGTACTCACACGGCGCCGGTTGAGCGTGTAAGCTGGGTCCGGAGGACCTGGAATCCGTGCTTCGCTACCTGCCGCCCGGGACCGATCCGAAGCTGCTGATCGGTCTCGGCGCGCCGGACGATGCCGCCGTCTACCAGCTGAGCGACGAGGTGGCGCTGGTCGCCTCGATCGATTTCTTCACCCCGCTGGTGGACGACGCGGACGACTTCGGCGCGATCGCGGCGGCCAACGCGCTGAGCGACCTGTACGCGATGCGCGCGACGCCCCTGTTCGCCCTCAGCGTTCTGGCGATCCCGGCCGGCACGCTACCCGACGAGGTTGTGGGCGGCATCTTGCGCGGCGCCGCCGACGTGTGCGCCGAAGCGGGGATCTCGATCGCGGGCGGGCACTCGATCGACGACAAGGAGCCCAAGTTCGGCCTCACCGTTCTCGGCTCCGCAGACCCGGAGCGGCTGTGGCGTAAGTCCGGCGCGCGGGTCGGAGATTCGCTCGTGCTCGGGAAGGCAATCGGTACGGGTGTGATCACGACCGGACTCAAGCGCGACGCGGCGCCGGCCGAC
>JBFILW010000111.1:0-8978 GCA_041612005.1 Gemmatimonadota bacterium | reverse complement strand
TCGCGGTGCCTCGTGTACGATCAGCACTCTCCCGGTGCGCCTCACGCTCTCGACGATTGTCTCAATGTCCAGCGGGCGGAGCGAGCGCAGATCGATGATCTCCAACTCGGTTCCCTCCCCCGCCAGCCGCTCGGCGGCTTCCGTCACCCTGTACAGCATGGCGCCGTACGTCACAACCGTGAGGTCGCTTCCCGGTCGGTGGGTTCGCGCCACCCCGATCGGGATGAGGATCTCCTCATCCGTAGGCAGCATCTCCTTCACTCGCCGGTACAGGAACTTGTGCTCAAAATAGAGCACGGGGTCGGGATCGCGGATCGAGGCGCGCAGCAGGCCCTTCGCGTCGTAGGCGGTGGCCGGCGCCACCATCTTGAGGCCCGGGACGTTCGCGAAGTACGACTCCACGTTCTGGGAGTGGAAGGGCCCCGCGTGGGCTCCCCCGCCGCACGGTCCGCGGATCACGATTCCGGCGCCGACGCCGGTACGGTACCGATTCTTGGCGGCGAAGTTGACGATCATGTCGAAAGCCGGCGCGATGAAGTCGATGAACTGCATCTCGGCGATCGGCTTGAAGCCCATGTGGGATGCCCCGATCGCGGCACCGACGATCGCCGCTTCGCTGATCGGGGTGTCGATCACCCGATCCGGCCCGAACTCGTCCAGGAACCCCTCGGTTATCTTGAAGGCCCCGCCGTAGGCGCCGATGTCCTCCCCGAGGATGAATACCGTCTCATCGGAACGCATCTCCTCGAGCATCGCCTCGCGGATCGCCTCCAGGTAGGTCGTCTCCTTCATTGAAGCACCGGGAGGTCCGGGTAGCCAACGACCTCGCGGCGCGTCCACGGGTGCACGCGGGGGTCCGTCGGCTCCTGGTACACATCGGTGACCGCCGTCTCCGCCGCGGGGGTTGGCGTCGAAAGGGCGATCTCGACCGCCTCGTCCAGCTCCCGGTCCACGGTCTCGCGCAGGGCCAGCAGCTCTTCCTCGGAGAGCACCTCGCCCGCAACCAACAGCCGATGGAAGCGATCGATCGGGTCGCGGGCCCGCCACTCCTCGAGCTCTTCCCGCAGCACGTACGTCTGCGCGTCGTGCTGCGCATGTCCCAGCATGCGGTACGTCTCGGCCACGATGAGCGTCGGACCCTCCCCGTTCCGGGCCCGGGCCACAGCCTCGCGCGCCGCCTCGTAGGCCTCCAAAACGTTGTTGCCATCGATGCTCGTGACCGGAAGCCCGTATGCTTTACCGACGTCGGCCCAGTCTCGGACCGCGGCCTCCCTGTTGCTCCGGGTGCCGAATGCCCACCGATTGTGCTCGAGCACGACCACGATGGGGAGGTTTCCCGCGGCGGCGAGGGCCAGACCCTCGTGCGATGCCCCGGTCCGGCTGGCGCCTTCGCCCTGATAGGCCATGCAGACGCGGTCCTGACCCCGCAGCTTGAACGCGAGCGCCACTCCGTTGACCACGCAGAGTTGGGTTCCGAGCGGGGAAATCGGCCCCACGAGGCCAAGCTCGTGGTCCGTCAGGTGTGTCGTGTTGTCCTTGCCGTGCGTAAACCGGCTGTCGCGCGCCATGTACTGAATCAGCATTTCGACCGCCGGAAGGCCACGGACGAGCATGGCGCCCATGTCTCGGATCGAGGGGGCCAGCCAATCGCCATCATCGAGCGCGTATGCCGTTCCGACCGCGGTTCCCTCCTGCCCCAGACTCCTGTACAGCCCGCCGACGACTTTTCCCTGTTTGAACAGGCGATCGAGTCGCTCCTCGAGCCCGCGCGTAACGAGAAGGAAGCGATACAACTCGCGGAGGTCGTCCGGCTGGAGGGTCTGCATCGGCAGAACATACACGGGCGCCACCAAGACTTCAAACGGCGCCGCAGGCGGAATCGCCCTACTCTGTAGGCCCTTTACGTGTTCGCTTTACGTTTCCTGTCCGCAGCTTGTCGATCGCGCACACAGCCGGACCACCCGGCTCTATCGCCAGCTTGGCCGGCGGCTCCACCTCCCGCCGCACGTACCCGAGGCCGATCGCCCCCAGCGCAGGATGCACGGCAACCGACGTTACACGCCCAACAGACCGATCGCCCTCGTAGAGCTCGGCGCCGTCGAATGATGCGGCTGCGTCGGGCGGCCCGTCGAAGCGCAGGCCACGCAGGATCCGGTTCACGTGGCCCCGGTAGTGGATGCGCGCCACCACCTCCTGGCCCGTGTAGCACCCCTTGGTGAAGCTGATCGCGCGCTTCTCCTGTCCGGTCTCCTGAGGCAGAACATCGAGATCGATCTCGGTGCCGTACTCCGGGACGCCACGCTCAATGCGCCAGGCGTCGTAGGCGGCGGGACCAACCGGACCGCCACCCAACTGCCCGACGGCCGCACCGAGCAGCTCCCTCCACGCGTCGAGGTCCGTTACGTAGAGATCGAACCCAGGGCCCTCTATCGGCTCGCGTCGTACGACGGTTGCCAGCGGCGGCTCCTCGGCGTGCGCCGCCTGCAGCGGATCGAGCTCGCTGAGTACGGGTGCGAACGGATGCGACTCGAGCGCGCGGGCGGCCAGCGGTCCAACCACCGAAAGCCGCCGCCACGCAACCGCGATCTGAAACTTTGCCAACCGAGGCGGCAGGTAGCGGCCAAGGTGCGCCAACGCTGGCTCCAGGCACGCGTCCGGAATGTCCAGCCACACGGCTCCCGAGCGCCGCACCACGCGCATCTCGGCAACCGGGCGCCCTTTGGGCGTCAGCATCAAAGAGTAGAGGGCGCGATCGACAGCGAGCCCCTCAATGTCGTTCGTGAGCAATCCGGCCATCAGCTCAGCCGCGCGATCACCGCTGACCTCGACGATCGTGTGCTCGAGATGGTCCACGAGTCCCGCCGCCTGCTTGAGAAACCCGTATTCCCGCTGCAGAGAATCCTGTGCCTCATCCATGGCGTCGTCCATGCGCCGAAAGTAGCCGATCGGGCCGAAAAAAAAACGAGCTCCCGACCGGTTGCGCGGAAGGGAGCTCGTCACGACGAACAAGCGGGCGGCGATGCCGCCCGGGAAATGTCGCTAGTTGGCGCTCGCGGACATCGGCATGTCCATGTCTCGCGTCGCGTACTCGACCACAAACGCCACCCGCCGGTTGTCCAGACCCTGCGGTCCGTAGGCACCCGGCCGCACCTGGCGGTTCTCCCCGTACCCGACAGCCCGTACGGCCGAGGCGTCCAGCGTGCTGTTCGCGACGATGTAGGCCGCCACGTTGTCGGCGCGCTTTTGCGAGAGCCGCTTGTTGTACTCCGCCGAGCCCGCCGGATCGGCAAAGCCCTCGACGGTGACGATCACGCCCGGATAGTAGCGGCTGACCACGCTCGCGAACCGATCCAGATTGGTCTGGTCCACGATCCGGATGTCGGATCTGTCAAACTCGAAGTGGACGGGCATCGCGAAGCGGAGGCCATCCTCCAGCTCTTCGATCCTGGCCGACATCTCCTCGGCCATTGCGTCCATATCGGCGCGCATCTGATCGATGTCCGCCTGCATGAGAGCGATATCGGACGAGTTCTGCTCGATCGCCACGCTCTGCCTGTCCATTTCCGACTGGACCCGGGCCATTTGGCTAGCCATGTCGTCCTTTTTCACGTAACCCCCGCACGCGGCAAGCAACACGACCAGCGCCACGCTCAACCCCGAATGCATCCTCGACATCGATCCTCCTTCGTGCTTCAGAACAAGTACGGTCCCACGGACGTCTTCAGAAACGTCAACGTCAGAACCCACGAACAGAATAGGGTGACTTCTGCGGCGCAAGAGGAAAAAAGTACCCGCCTGATGTGGTCGGTCTTAATCGCTTACAGTGCGGTCGCTTATGCGCCTCAAAGACTGCTTCTTTTGCGGCCTTCTGTCGCGATCAGGCCGCCGGCACGGCCCGCCCGCGCGCCCACTCGCGTAGCGCTGTTACACGCTCCGCCATTGTAACCGATAACGGCACGGTGCCGGCGATCTCGTCCGCGAGGATTGCCGTGTCCAGCTCGCGTCCCTCGGCGAAAGCTGTATAGAGGCCGGCCACCACGGCCTGCTCCAACTCCGCTCCAGAGAAACCTTCCGCGGCGCGAGCGAGCTCGGGAACGTCGAACTCTTCCGGGCTGCGGTCCCGGCGTCCGAGGTGGATGGCAAGGATCTCCTCTCGTTGATCCACCTGCGGCAGGTCGATGAAAAAAATCTCGTCGAAGCGGCCCTTGCGGAGCATCTCGGGCGGCAGCGCGCTGATGTCATTGGCTGTCGCCGCGACGAACACCGGCGCCGATCGCTCCTGAAACCAGGTCAGAAACGAGCCGAGGATGCGCTGCGAGGTGCCGCCGTCCTCGTCACCCCGAGAGGCCAGTCCCTTCTCGATCTCGTCGATCCACAACACGGCCGGCGCCATTGCCTCAGCGGCGGCGAGGGCGCGCCTGAGATTCTTTTCCGACTCACCGATGTACTTGTCGTACAGCACGGACGGGTCCAACCGCAGCAGCGGGAAGCCCCAGGTCGTGGCGATGCAGCGAGCGGCGAGGCTCTTGCCGCACCCCTGAACGCCGATCAACAACACGCCCTTGGGCGTCTCGAGGCCGAACTGTTCAGCCTCCCTGGAAAAGGCTCCTCGCCGCTTCTCCAGCCAGGCCTTCAGGCGCTGCATGTCTCCGAGAGCCGTAAGCCCCTCCGATGGTGGGTAGAACTCGAGAAGCCCGTCGCGCCCGAGCGCCTCGCGCTTGGCGACCAGGACCTGCTCGATGTCCGACTCGTCAAGCCGGCTGTCCCGCAGGATGGCGCCGTGCAAAATTCGCCGCGCCTCGTCGAGGGTGAGGCCCTGCAGGTTGCGCACCAGCGCATCGGACTGCTCCGGGGAGAGCTCCACGTGCACCGGTTTGGGTTGCGTGTGAAAGGAATCGAGCGTGCGTTCGAGCTCGCGCCGGAGGTCCGCGGCATCGGGAAGCGCGAGGCGGAACGGTACGCTCTGTCGCCTCAGCTCCTCCGGGAGCTCGATACCGACGCCCGAGAGAATCAGGGCTCGCCGGTCCGCGGTGAACGACCTCAGCATCTCGCGCAGGGCGCGCACCGTGTCCGGCGAGTCGAGGTAATGGTGATAGTCCGCTAGCAGGTAAACGCCGTCCGCATCGGCCGCTTCGAGATGCGCGAGCAGCTTCAGCGGGTCCGTGCTGTCGTAAACGGACCCTTCCTGTCCGACGCGCTGCAGACCACGCATCCGGCTCCAGGCGAACAGAGGAACCTGCAGACGTGTCGCCACCCTGCGAAGCAGCCGAAGCAGGCGTTCCTCTTCGACGGTCTCCACTACGATAAGCGGATGCCGGGAACGGATGAGGAGAGTCAGGTCGGTGGCGCTGTCCATGGGCGCGAAGATATCCGGAGACATCGGGTGGTACAAACGCACTGGTCCGAGGCGCTACTTTGTATAGGGAAGGAACAGTATTTGCCTCCACGGGGGAGCATCGGTGCGGCAACGGCTGGACCAAGGCCGTAAGGCGCCGCAAAGTTGAAGATAATGATCCGAAGCCGCGACGACGCAGGGAACGATGCCTGATTTCCGAGAAGCCCTCGCCACCGGTGAAGTGATACTGCTGGACGGCGCCATGGGCACCGAGCTGTACCAGCGCGGCGTGTTCATCAACCGGTGCTACGACGATCTCAGCCGAACGTCCCCCGACCTGGTGCGGGATATCCACACCGCGTACCGGAATGCGGGAGCCGAGGTCCTCGAAACGAACACCTTCGGCGCCACGCGCCCGAGACTCCGTGGGTACGGGCTCGAGGATCAGGTCGGGGAAATCAACCGGGCCGCCGCTTCATTGGCCCGCGAGGTAGCCGGGGACGATCTCTTTGTCGCCGGCAGCATCGGACCGCTCGGGATTCGGCTCGAGCCATTCGGCCCGACCGCGCGCGAAGAAGCTCGGGCCTATTTTCTCGAGCAAGCGAAGTCGCTGGCCGACAGTGGCGTCGACCTCTTCATGCTAGAGACGTTCAGCGACCTGGCCGAGATCCACGAGGCGATCGACGCGTGCCGTGCGGCGGCCGACCTGCCGATCGTCGCCCAGATGACGATCCAGACCGACCGCCAGACGACCTATGGCGCCGACCCGGAGCACATCGGCGCCGAGCTGGAGAAGATGGGTGTGGACGCGGTCGGACTGAACTGCAGCGTCGGACCGGCCATCATCCTGGATGCGATCCAGCGCCTCGCCACCTCTACAAAGCTGCCGATCGCCGCCGTCCCCAACGCCGGTCTGCCGCAGGATGTTCAAGGCCGAAAGATGTACATGGCCTCGCCGGAGTACATGGCCAGCTACGCCAGGAAGCTGGTTCAGGTCGGTGCCCAGATCATCGGGGGCTGCTGCGGTACCGGACCAGACCACGTGCGCGAGATCGCCAACCAGATCCGGGCGGTCAAGCCGCGCACGCACCACGTCTCGGTGACCAGCGCGCCCGAGTCGGACGGCGGCGTCGAGGCGGTTCCGTTGCCGGAGCGCTCGGCTTGGGGCCGGAAGCTGGCCGCGGGCGAGATGGTGACCAGCGTGGAGATCCTGCCGCCCAAGGGGTCCGACGCGTCCAAGATGCTCGAGTCCTGCAAGTGGCTGAAGGAGGCCGGGGTCGATGCGGTCAACGTCCCGGATGGAGCGCGCGCGATGATGCGGATGGGCGTGATCGCCGCTTCGACACTGATCGAGCAGGAAATCGGGATCGAGACGGTCGTCCACTACTGCTGCCGGGACCGCAATCTTCTCGGCATGATGAGCGACCTGATCGGTGCTCAGGCTCTCGGTCTACGCAACCTGCTGATTATCACCGGGGACCCTCCGAAGATGGGTCCGTATCCGGAATCGACAGCCGTGTTCGACATCGACTCGATCGGTCTCACCAACCTGATCGCGCGACTGAACCGAGGCGAGGACCTCGGCGGCAACGCGCTCGGTACCGCGACCTCTTTCGTGGCCGGCGTCGGGGTGAATCCGAGCGATGTCGACATGGAGCGAGAGCTTCAGCGCTGGTACTGGAAGGTGGATGCCGGCGCAGAGTTCGGCGTCACCCAGCCCGTGTTCGACGTTGAGCGCCTGATCGACTTCGTGCAGGAGATCGAGAAGCAGGGCACGCGGATCCCGATCGTTGCCGGGATCTGGCCCCTGGTCAGCCTGCGGAACGCCGAGTTCCTCAACAACGAGGTGCCGGGAATCGAAGTGCCCGAAGAGATCCTGCGACGCATGTCCGTGGCTCAGGAGAAGAGTAAGGAACACGCGCGCGCCGAGGGGTGCGCGATCGCGCGCGAGATGCTCGAGCAGGTGCGCGACATCGTCGAGGGCGTGCAGGTCAGTGCACCGTTTGGACGCGTTCCGTATGCGCTGGACGTGTTCGCCGCTCTCGACGGCTACCCGAGTCTGGAGGAGCTGGAGGCCCGCCTCGGCTGAGTAGCCGAATTTCTACCGGAACCTCTCCGACGTCTCGCGCGCTCCGTCCTCACACTGCGGCCAGGCTCGCCGCTCTCCCGTCTCCCGGTTGACCGGCATCACCCGCCGATCCCGCGGCACGAACTCCGGATCCTCCGAGGCCATGTACGCCAGCATCGCGACCAGGACCGCGTTCTGTCGGAGGTCCTCCCACACCAGCTTGTCGTAGGTGTCGCGCTGGGTGTGCCACGTGTAGCCGAAGTAGTCGAAGCGGGTCGAGAACACGCCGAAAGCGGGCGCCCCAGCGCAAATGAACGCCGCGTGGTCGGTCCCACCTCCGCTCGGGCTGCCGGGAATGCGGAAGTCGAGTTCGCCGTCCAGCTCCTGCGGCACCGCGCTCAGCCAGTCCCCCCAGTGAGCGCCTGCGCCGATTAAACCCTGCATCGAGATGGTCGAAATCCGGCCCGTCCCATTATCCTGGTTGAACAGCGCCTGCATTCCCGTGACGACTTCCGGGTGGTCCGTGGCGAAGGCGCGCGAGCCGTTCAGTCCCTGCTCTTCGCCGGCCCATAGACCGATCAGAATGGTCCGCTTCGGGTTGGGATAGACCTCGTTGAGGATGCGAATCGCTTCCAACATCGTGAGGCTGCCGGTGCCGTTGTCCGTCGCCCCCGAGCCGCCGTCCCACGAGTCATAGTGGGCCGAGAGAATCACGTACTGCTCCGGGAACTCGCTGCCGCGGATCATCCCGATCGTGTTGGCCACCGGCTGGTCGCCCAGGGCCTTCGCTTCCGCCACGGCCCGAACCCGCGGTCCCTGTCTGTTCTCGGCCAGCCGGTAGAGCAGACCGTAATCCTCGCAGCTCACATCGAACGCCGCCACGCTCCGGTTCATGGCGTTGAAGGCGTGCGCCATCGAGAAGATGCGGTTCGTGCCCCAGCCACCCGTCCAGTATGAGGTCAGGAAACCGGCTGCGCCCGCCGCTTCCAGCGCGTCCACCATCTCCTGGGGCTCGAGACCGTAGGCCTGTATGCGCTCGTCCCACGTGCCACGGGCCTCGTTCCGCTCCTGTTCGGCCCGGTCGCGCGCTCCCTCCTGTCCGTATTCCTCGTAGCTGGAGAGCGGACGACAGCTAGCCTGCGGCTGCGAGAGCAGCACGAACTTCCCTCGCGCTGAAATGGCCCACTGCCTGAAAGCGTCAGCGTTCCGGGGCTCCGGGAGCGTGACCACGTCGCCCTCCACCGGCCCACCGGTGCCGGGACTCCAGGCGAGCAGCATTGCTTGAAGGGACCGGACCCGCGGTGCGAGCAGGTCGAGGTGCGAGACGCCGCGCTCCCAGCCACGCCACGTCCCGTACTGCTCGTTGCGCGCCTCGATGCCCCAGCCGTTCAGAACGCCCACGGCCCAGTCGTTGGCCGCTTGCATGCCTGGCGTACCGGTCAGGCGTGGTCCGATCGAGTCGAGAAGCGGCTGGGCGAGCGCTTCCAGTTGCGAGTGATCCATACCCTCCATCCAGATCGCCCGGATCACCGGATCGTCGGTCGGGAAGGTCTGTGCCCGGGCCTCTCCGATCGT
>JBFILW010000110.1:0-9067 GCA_041612005.1 Gemmatimonadota bacterium | reverse complement strand
GTCATCGTCGACGAGTCCGGGGTCATCGTCGCCCGCTCCCTCACCGACACGGGCGCCAACGTCGTCCAGGCTGCCGAGCGCGCCTTCGAGCGGGCGCTCGCTGCGGCAGGGCTGGAGGAGCGCGAGGTCGAGTACGTGATCGGCACCGGGTACGGGCGGTACAAGGTGGAATTCGGCGACGACCAGGTCACCGAGATCGTCTGCCACGCGCGCGGTGCTGCGCACATGTTTCCCGACACCCGGACCGTGCTGGACATGGGCGGGCAGGACACGAAGGCGATCCGCATCCAGCCCGGCGGCGACGTGTTGGACTTCTGCATGAACGACAAGTGCGCGGCCGGCACCGGGCGTTTCCTCCAATCGGCCGCCGCGGCTCTCGACCTGGGCCTCTCCGATCTCGGGCCCACTGCGCTCCAGGGCGAGAAGCCGGTCGAGATCAGCACTACCTGCACCGTATTCGCGGAATCGGAAGTGCTCTCGTGGCTGGCGAGAGGCAAGAAGATCGAGGACATCATGCTCGGGGTGCACCGCTCGATCGGCTCGCGATCGTTCGGACTCCTGCGTCGGGTCGGAATCGAGGAGCAGATCACCTTTACGGGTGGCGTGACGAAGAACGAGGCCATGGTGGCCGTGATGAACGAGCTGCTCGAGACGACGCTCAACGTGAGCGAAGAGTCTCACTACATCGGCGCCCTCGGCGCCGCGCTGTTCGCGCTGGAGCGGGTCGGACAGCCGCGCGCATCCGCCCCGGTCGAGGCGTAGGTCGGAAGTGGAGACGGTATGAGATACACGGCCGGAATCGACGTCGGATCCACTTATACGAAGGCGGCAATCCTCGCGGCCGACGGAGAGATCGTCGGCACGGGAATGCGGAGTACCGGGTTCCGGCTCGAGGAAGCGGCAAACGAGGCGCTGGAGCAGGCGCTGACGAAGGCGGATATCCGACGCGAGGCCGTCAATTATCTGGCCACGACCGGGTACGGCCGCACCATGATCGCGTTCCGCAACGTGCAGGCCACTGACCTAACAGCCCAGTCGTGGGGCTCGCGCTTCTTTTTCCCGGGCACGCGCACGGTGCTGGATGTCGGCGGACAGACCATGAAGGCGATGCGCGTCGACGAGGCGGGCAAGGTGCGCTCCTTCCGCCTCAACGACAAATGCGCTGCCGGAACCGGCGCTTTCCTCGAAAAGACTGCGCGCTACCTGGGACACCGCATCGAGGAGATCGGGCCAATGGTCGAGCACTCGGCCGAGGCCGTCCCGATCTCGGGCGTGTGCGCCGTGTTCGCGGAGTCGGAGGTGATCAACCACGTCAGCCAGGGCTGTGCGCCCGCCGATATCATGCACGGAGCGATGCGGTCGCTGATCGAGCGCTCGGTGCGGCTGATGAAGCGCGTCCGCATGGAGCCCGAGTTCACCCTGGTCGGGGGGATCATGCGTTTCCCCACCATGGTGAGTGTGATGCGTGAGCATCTGGGCGACGGGGTGAACGTGCCGCCCGAGCCGCTGGTCCAGTTCACGGGCGCGATTGGCGCCGCGGTGCTCGCGGGTCGAAGGCTCGAGAAGCTGGAGGCGGAGGGGTCCGCCACAGCAACATGAGCTCGCCGGAAGGATGGGTCGAGTTGACACCGATCCGGCGTGAGGCCCGCGATGCCGAGTTGGCGCGCTTTGGGTGGCGGCGGCGCTTCGTCGGTGGCGGGCCACGGCTGGAGGAGATCGTGGCGCTGTATGAATC
Organism: Gemmatimonadota bacterium; assembly: GCA_041612005.1. Lineage (GTDB taxonomy): Bacteria > Gemmatimonadota > Gemmatimonadetes > Palauibacterales > Palauibacteraceae > JBFILW01. Next base: position 7,332 of record JBFILW010000110.1, on the reverse strand, counting down.
GCTCGACCAGGAAGTGCTGCTCGATTCCCTGACCCCCGAAGAGCTGGCTGAGGAGTGCGGAGACTGCAGCCTGGCTCTCCAGCTGTTCCGCGTCATCTATACGAGGACGAGCGACCGATGAAAGCTGCCGTGTTTCACGGGCCGGAGCGCCCGCTCACGATCGAGGAGCTACCCACGCCTTCGCCGCGTCCTGACGAAGTTCGGGTCAGAGTGGCCGCCTGCGGCGTATGCCACACGGATCTCCACTATATCGACCACGGGACGCCCACCTTCAAGACGCCGCCGCTGGTGCTGGGGCACGAAGTGTCGGGCACGATCGACGAATTGGGCTCCGAGGTCGGCAACGGCGCCGGAGGCGCGGGCGACGGACTGGAGGTCGAGGACCGCGTTCTCCTGCCAGCCGTGCTACCCTGCGGGCACTGCCGGATGTGCCGGCTGGGGCGGGAGAACATCTGCGAGCGCAGCGTGATGCTCGGGAATACCGTGGACGGAGGATACGCCGAGCATATCGTGGTCCCGGCCAAGGACGTCTACCGGCTGCCGGAAGAGATCCCGCTGGTCGAGGGGTCGATCATCGCCGACGCGTTGACCACGCCGTACCACGCGGTGATCAACCGGGGTGAGGTCAAGCCGGGCGATTGGGTCGCGGTCGTCGGGTGTGGGGGGATCGGCCTCAACATCGTCCAGGTGGCGGTGGCGATGGGCGCGCGCGTGATCGCGCTCGACATCGCGAGCCCGAAGCTCGATTGGGCGATCGAGTTGGGAGCTTTGGTCACGGTGAACACCAGCGAAACGGATCGACCGGACAAGGCGGTCCGTAAGCTGACCGGCGCTTCGGGCGGCGTCGACGTCGCGTTCGAGGCTGTTGGCAGGAGCGCCACACAGCAGCTCGCCCTGTCGTGTCTCCGAACTGGTGGGCGGCTGGTTCTGGTCGGCTACAGCCCCGAGACGATGGCCGTCAACGCCGGCCGCGTGATGTTCCGCGAGCTCGAGATTGTCGGCTCCCTCGGCTGTCGGCCCGTCGACTATCCGAGAGCCATCGAGATGGCCCGGCAGGGGAAGGTCAAGGTCAGGGAGTTGGTCACGCACCGCTTCCCGCTCGAATCGATCGACCAGGCGTTCGACACGCTGCGGGCCGGCGAGGCCGTGAGGGCGGTGGTGACGCCATGAGAATCACCGACGCGTTCCTGGGTGAGCACGGCGTTTTCTACGCGCAGTTCGATCACCTCGAGTCGCTAAGCCGCTCCGCAGAGGGCTGTCGAACTTCTGGGTGATGCCATCGTCCTCGCGCGAGAGCACTTCGAGAAAGAGGAACTCGTGGCGTTCCCGCTGGCGGAGGAAACACTGGGCGCGGACCGACTCCGTGAGCTGGGCGCCGCGTGGGCCGCACAGCGATCGGTCAACCTGGGCTGAGTCAACGCTCCTGCCGAAACCGGTTCGGTTCTCCTACCTTACGGGGCGCCCGCCACACCGCGGTCGCTCTTTCGAACGCCCGGTAATAAGGAGAGATCACGATGTGCCGCTGGCTGGCCTACTCCGGTGAACCAATCTACATGGACGAGCTCATTTTCAAGACAGAGCGATCGCTGATCGATCAGAGCATTCATGCCCGCCTCGGGCACGACACGACGAACGGGGACGGCTTCGGGGTCGGCTGGTATGGAAGCCGGGAAACACCGGGCACTTTCCACGGCGTGCGGCCGGCCTGGAACGACACGAACCTCAACGATCTCACCTCGCAGGTTTCGTCGCGCCTCTTCCTCGCCCACGTCCGCGCGGCGACGGGGTCGCCGGTGCAGAAGACCAATTGCCACCCGTTCAGGCACGAGACATGGCTGTTCATGCACAACGGCCGCATCCGGGACTTCATGAAGATCAAGCGCGATCTGGTGCTGGCGATCGCCCCGGAGCTTTTCACGGAGATTAAGGGCACGACGGACTCCGAGATCATGTTCTATCTCGCACTCACGTTCGGTCTCAAGGACGACCCCGTCGCCGGCATGGAGCGCATGGTGGCCTTCGTCGAGAACGTCGCGCGCGAGAAGGGCACGGAAGCTCCGGTACAGATGAGCGTGGCGGTGACTAACGGGGCGCGGATCTGGGGGTTTCGCTATGCCTCCGCGGGCGAGCCAAGGACGCTGTTCCAGAGCAAGAGCACTGATGCGATTCGGGAGCTCGGAGCGGACATTCCGGAGCGCTTCGAAACAGCCCGGACGTTCGTCTCCGAACCATTCACCGAACTGTCCGACTACTGGGACGAGATTCCCGCATCGACCGCCATCATCCTGGAGAGCGGTGAGGTGACTACCGTGCCGTTCTCGCCTCGCTAGGTCGCTTCAGGGGAGAATGAAAAGCCGTGAAAGTTGCAGGGCCCGGTCGTTCGTCTGATAATGGGGGCTTATGACCTACGACCCGTCGAAACAGCCACTGGGCGGAATGGGCGAGGGCGGTGGGATCTGGCTCGCCCGTAAGGCACTCGGTCTCGTGTTCCTCACGGCCGGAGTGGCGAAGCTGGTTGTGCCGGAGCTCGCGGACGCCTTCTCAGGACAACTGATCGCGGCCAGTCTGCCTCTTCACGACTTTCTGCGCTGGGGCGTGCCATTCGCGGAAATCCTGGTTGGCCTTTTCATGTTCGTCGGGTGGCTCGTACGACCAACGGCGGCCGCGATGCTCGCGATGATGGGCGTCGCGATCTATGTCCACCTCACGGTGGCGGATGCGGCGCTCTTCCCGCTGCAGCCGAGCGAGCCCGTCATCCCGATCCTCCTCATCGCTCTCTCGCTCATCGTCCTGACTCAATCCCGGTGAGCATACGGTCGCTGGCCATCATGGCCGGGGTCATGCTCGGTGCGATCGGACTCGGCTGGTGGATGCTGGAGGGGGCGGAAACGCATCAGATCACGATCGCCGCCGGGCCCAGCACCGGGGGAGCCTTCGAAGTCGCTACGGCGATCGCCGAGGTCACGGAGCGCTACCATCCGGACATTGAGGTCGAAGTCATCGAGACTCTCGGCTCGGTACAGAACGTGACCCTGCTCGCCGGGGGACGGGTGGAGCTCGCAACCGTGCTCGCGGACACTCGAACCGGCCCCGAGTCCCGAATGGTAGCCTCCTTGTTTCCGGACGTGTTCCAGCTTCTGGTTCGCGAAGATTCGGAGATCCGAAGCGTTGGTGAGTTGCGCGGTCACCGGATCGCCCTCCCACCCCGTGGCGCCGGACAGTACGGCTCGTTCTGGTCGCTGGCAGAGCAGTACGGACTCAGCGATGCCGACCTGCTGGCGTTCACGATGTCCAACGCCGCCGCGGACTGGGCTTTGATCAATGGTGCGGTCGACGCGGTGTTTCGGGTCCAGGCAGCCGGCGACGATGACCTGTCGCTCCTCACGCGACGCGTCCCCAGCCAGCTCATCCCTATCGAGCAGGCCGCGGCGATGCGATTACATCAGCCAGCTCTCGGCATCGGAACGATCCCGGTCGGCGCCTACCGAGGCTCCCCTCCCGTTCCTCCCTCCGACCTCGTGACGGTCGAGGTACCTTTGCTGCTCATCGCTGGCCGCGGGCTCGACGAGGGTGTCGCGACCGCGGTCACGCGTCTTCTCTTCGAGCGTCGACGGGATCTCGTGGACCGCACCCGGCTCGCCGGGTTCATCGCTCCACCAGTCTCCGGAGGCGGGACCTTCATGCCGGTACACGATGGCGCCGCGTCGTACTACAACCGCGACGAACCGTCGTTTCTGCAGCAGAACTACCAGGCGTTCGCGCTTTTCTTTTCTGTCGCGGCGCTCATGGCGTCTGGCCTGTTTCGGCTTGCATCCGGTCGGAAGCGAAGGCGGATCGATCGCTACAACCGTGCGATACTCGGACTCGGAGCCGATGCGACACATCTGAACGACCACGCGCAGATCCAGGCACGCAGGGACCGCCTGTTTGATATAGCGGGGGCGGCGGTCGACGACGCGGAGGTCGGGCTCGTGAGTGCGGAGGGATTCAGCCTGTTCACCTTCACCTGGAACATGGTGAACAACCGCCTGGACGAGCGCGAAGCCGAGCTCGGCCCGTGACGACTACCGGCAAGCCCCGGCGCGGGGGAAGGCTCGCGGTCGGCGCGGTCGGCATTTTGGCCGTCGCCGGCACCGTGTGGACGATATTCCAGGTCGAGCAGCGCCGGGCGATGCGAGACCAGATCGAATCCCTGGTCACACTTCAGGAGCTCCGTCGGTTCGCGCTCGAAGACTACCTGGAGACTCTCCGCTCCGAGATCATTCTCTATGGCGAGACTCCGGGTGTACGGGCTGCGATTCGGGACATGACACCCGCCTGGCGCCAGTCGGCCGCCGGCGATGGCTCGAGCTACAGCGCACTTCACGCCGAGATCCACCCTCGCCTGGCAGACCTGCGCGACCACCACGGCTACTACGACATCTTTCTGGTCGCGGCGGACGGCTCGCTCGTGTACAGCGTGGCCAAGGAAGACGATTTCGGCACGAATCTCATCACCGGCCCGTGGCGCGACACAGGGCTCGGGCGCGCCGTGCAAGCGGCACTGGAGGCCGAGGAAGCTGGTTTCGTCGCGTTTACTGATTTCGAGCTGTACGAACCCAGCGCCGGCGAGCCGGCGAGTTTCATTGCAAGTCCCGTTTTCGACCAGAGTGGAATGCGACTCGGCGCCCTTGCCTTCCAGGTTCCGACCGAGCGTATTCGAGCGATCCTGCAGTTCACGGCCGGCATGGGGCGGACGGGCGAGACGTACCTCGTAGGCGGTGACTACCTGATGCGGAGCGACTCACGCTTCGCGGACAGCTCCACCATCCTTCGGACGCGAGTCGAGACGGATGCAGTTCGCCGGGCGTTCGCAGGCGAGACGGGCACGGCCGTGATCGATGACTACCGTGGCGTGTCGGTGCTATCCGCGTTCGGACCGTTCGGGTTCGAAGGAACGACCTGGGCGTTGATCGCGGAGATCGACGAGCGGGAGGCGCGACAGCGAGGTCTCGTGCCGCGGCGGATCATCGGGCAGGCGCTCTTGTTTCTCGGTGTGATCGGGGGTGCGGTAGCGATCGGACTCATGGTCGTTTTGGGTCGGCAGAACCGACCACAGCCGTGGACCGATGTGGGTGAGGCGAGTTGATCTGCTATTCGAAAATGTAGGCGATCACCTGAGCCGCCTGCTCCAGGGTTTCGACCGTAGCGCTTGCCATTGAATCGATCTCCTTGAGTGCGTGCGTGAGACCCGGGTCGCGAACCAACAATAGGGGAATTCCGCTCGCGACTGCGGCACCCGCATCGGCAGCTGTATTCCACTGCCTGTACTTCTCGCCGAAGTACGCCACCACCAGGTCCGCACGACGCATCAGCACCCGTGTCCGGAGCGTGTTGACCCCTGCACCCATGAGGTCCCGGTAGCGGGGCCCGGGCTGCTCACCAAGAATGTCTTCCCCCACCGAGTCCGAGCGATCATGTGCCGTCTGAGGACTCACGAAGCGGGCCGCGACTCCCTTGCCGGCGACCTCTCTCTCGAGCTCCGAGCGCCAATCGCTATGGATCTCGCCGGCCAGGTATATGGTGATCTGTTGCATACGAGTCACTGTCGGTCGATCTGATGGTGCCGGCTAGGGCCGCCCGTATACGGAAACGTGCTTCCCGCTTTCGACCGTGAAGGGCTCACCACGCCAGCCACCCCAGCGTTCTTTGAGCTCCAGCCCGGCCAGTTTCGCCATCAGGTCCAGCTCCGACGGCCAAGCATACCGAATCTGCACCGGGTACATCTCCACGCCTGCCGGAGTGATGTGGACGTGCTGGGTCGTCGCCATTTGTCGGGTCGGATCGTGCACGGTGACCTCCATCATGACGAGGTCCAGCTCGATCCGCTGAGTCGCGATTCTCTGTCCGCGATCGAAGCGCGACAAGTCCGGCACGAAGGCCTCGATTGCGAAACGACCATGTGGAGTGAGCCGCCGCGCCACGTTGCGGAAGCAGCGGATCTGTTCCTCCTGACTAGAGAGCGCGAAAAACGTGTTGAACACGATGAAGATCAGCTGAAACTGGCCCTCGGTGTCGACATCGGCGAAGTCGCCAATGTCGATCGGGATCTCTTCGCCGCGGGGCTTCGCGCGCAACTTGCCGACCATCGCCTCCGAGGCATCGATACCGTGGATATCGATTCCACGGCGCTTGAGGGGTAGCGCGACACGACCGGTGCCGATCGCCAGCTCGAGGGCGCGCCCGGAGCGGGCGAGCTGGGCCAGGAACTCCACGGCGCTCTCCGTGTCGGGCCCCGGGTAAAGGCTGTCGTACAGCTCGGCAATCCGGTCCCCGTAGGTCGAGGGACCGTAGGCGCTGAACGGGTCCTCGCGTTTCTCAACCACCTGCTTTGTCTCCGCTCTCTCTCGTCAGAACACTCACCACCCCGACAACCTAGCGGAAGATGGGAACAGTGGAACAGACGCAAACATCTCGACGCTGGCGCGCGTCTAACCCACAAGTCGTCGGTGCCCTCCGTGTAGTCGAAGGGGAGGTGCATCGTGGTCCGAAAGCTCACGCTCCTTGCGTTGCTCGCTTCCGCGGCGACCGGTTGCCACGTCATCGCGGGCTACGATGAGCCGTACGATGATCGCCACGGCGAGTACATCGTCATTCCGCCGGCCTTCATACCGCCGCCAGGCCGATGCCGGGTATGGATCCCGGAGTGGCGCCCCCGCCGGCAATCGCCGCCCGGCTCGTGCGATCGGCTTCAGTACTACGTGCCGCCGGGCGGCTGGCTCGTGCTCGCTCCGTACGACCCCTATGAGCTGGTCGAGGTCTGGGTCTACAGCTACCGGGTGTCGCGGCGCGACGGCCTGCCCTGGGTGATCAAGATTCTCTACCTGGATCCGTATACGGGTGAGCTGGTTGCCGAGGAGTACCTTTAGAGCCGCGAAGCTACCTGCGGACACGCCACACGAGCCAGAGTATTGCAGCCGTGAGGGTGAACAGAGCCAGGGGCGAGACGCGGCCGCTGCTCAGGATGCCGTAGCCCTCCATCCGGGACAGCGTCGTGAGTGCCGGAAGCTGGAAGCCGTCAATGAGGACGCTGAGCACGGGGTCGAGCACGCCGAGTCCGGTATCCGGGTCGCCGAGGCCCACCTTGCCGCCAGATACGTCGCGGGCCATGGCCATGGACCAGGCGAGCGCCACGGACAGAACGCCCACGACCCACGCCGCGAGTCCGGGAAGCCTCCGCAGAACCACGACCACGAGCAGGAAAAGGAACGGGAAGCTCGGCGCCAGGTAGCGCACGCCGGTGTTGAACTGCCAGCGCGTGTACTGCACGCCGCTGAAGAAGAGGAAGAAGGC
>JBFILW010000109.1:0-9100 GCA_041612005.1 Gemmatimonadota bacterium | reverse complement strand
CAGGCGCCGCTCACTGGGTCCGCCCGAGGTGTCACGACGAGAGGAGAAGGGTGAGATGACCGCTACGTTGCCACCGAGAACCGACGAGGGAGTCGGCCGAGTTCCGGAGATTGCCACGAGTCCCGCCGAGGTGATCCGGCGGGCAAGAGCCGCCGGTATCCAGGTGGTGGACGTCCGCTTTACGGACATGCCGGGTCAGTGGCAGCATTTCTCGATCCCCGCGAGACAGCTCAGCGAAGACGTCTTTGCCGAGGGACTCGGGTTCGACGGTTCGAGTGTCAGAGGCTTTCAGGCGATTCACGAAAGCGACATGCTGCTCATGCCGGATCCGTCCTCGGCCTTCGTGGATCCCTGCCTGAAGGTCCCCACCCTCGTGCTCGTCTGTGACATCCTCGATCCAGCCACCGGTAAGCACTACAGTCGTGATCCCCGCCACGTTGCGCGGAAAGCGGAGCGATACCTCGTAGAGACGGGTATCGCCACCACCTCGTACTGGGGTCCGGAAGCCGAGTTCTACATCTTCAACTCGGTCCGATTCGACCAGAACGCCCACGAGGGCTACTACCACATCGATTCGGAAGAGGGGATCTGGAATTCAGGTCGCGACGGTGGCAAACCGAATCTCGCTCACCGGCCCCGGCACAAGGAAGGATATTTTCCGGTCCCGCCCGTGGACAGGCTTCAGGATCTGCGCTCGCGGATCATGCTCGCGCTCGAGGAGTCCGGAGTAGAGGTGGAGGTACAGCACCACGAAGTCGGCACTGCCGGGCAGGCTGAGATCGACATGCGTTTCCGTACGATGCTCCGCATGGCCGACCAGGTGATGATGTACAAGTACATTGTCAAGAATGTGTGCCATGAGCACGGTTACACGGCCACCTTCATGCCGAAGCCGCTGTTCGGGGACAACGGTTCGGGCATGCACGTGCACCAGAGCTTATGGAACAACGGAGACAATCTGTTCTACTCGGTTGACGGGTATGCGGGGCTGTCGGATAGTGCCCGTTTCTACATCGGCGGGCTCCTGAAGCACGCGGCTGCTCTCCTGGCGTTCGCTGCCCCCACGACAAACTCTTACCGTCGCCTGGTCCCTGGTTACGAGGCGCCGGTCAACCTCGCCTATTCCAAGCGCAATCGGAGCGCTATCTGCCGCATTCCCATGTACTCCGAGTCGGCCAAAGCGAAGCGCGTCGAGTTCCGGGCAGCCGACGCGTCATGCAATCCGTATCTGGCTTTTTCGGCAATGCTCATGGCCGGTCTCGACGGGATCATCAACCGGATTGAGCCGCCGGCTCCGATCGACAAAGACTTGTACGAGCTCGATTCCGTTGAACGACTCCAAGTGCGCAATACGCCCAAGTCGCTTCTGGAAGCCCTCGAAGCGCTAGAGAACGACCACGAGTTCTTGCTGGCAGGCGACGTGTTTACGCCGGATCTCATCTGGAAATGGCTAGAGTATCGGAGAGAACAGGACTGGAATCCGGTGATGCTGAGACCGCACCCCTACGAGTTCTTCCTGTATTACGATGTCTGAGTAGAGTCGGGGGGCGGATGGGCGGATGGCATAGATACCGCCCGTCCGCCCACCCGCATCGGTCGCCATCTCATCTCCTCCCGACCGGTCTCCCCGCACCCTTCCCGACCTCGCCACAAGTCTTATTTTTGGTCAGGTATCTGGTGGAACACGACGCCCCCCCCGAAAGGCCGTCGCGCTCCCTCCCCTCACTCTGAACTAGCCGCCGGAGTTCTTCATGATCGCATTCAGAATCAACGGCAGGCGCGTCCAGGCCGATTCGCCCCCGGACACTCCGCTCCTCTGGGTGATCCGCGACGAGCTGACGCTCACCGGAACCAAATTCGGGTGCGGCATCGGCATGTGCGGCGCCTGCACCGTGCACCTTGACGGCGCCGCCGTCCGTTCCTGCCAGACATCACTCTCCGCCGTCGAGGGGAAGCGCGTCACCACCATCGAAGGCCTCGCCCGGAACGGCGACCACCCGGTACAGCGGGCCTGGATCGAGGAGCAGGTGCCACAGTGCGGCTACTGCCATTCGGGGCAGATCATGGCCGCGGCAGCCCTGCTTGCCGAGAAGCCGCAACCGACCGACGACGACATCGACGCCGCCATGCAGATCAACATCTGCCGCTGCGGGACCTATCAGCGAATCCGCCGGGCCGTCCATCGGGCGGCGGGAGGTGCATCATGACGAAATATGACCTCTCACGCCGCGACTTCGTGCGCGCCGGGCTCGCAGCTGGTGCGGGACTGACGGTTGCGATTTACCTACCCGGCTGTTCTCGCATGGCCGAGCAGGTGGCGGCGCCCACGCCGTTCAAGCCCAACGCGTGGCTCAGGGTTGGCACGGACGGGTCGGTCATTGTGGTGGTGGACAAGTCCGAAATGGGGCAAGGCGTACTGACCTCGCTGCCGCAGATGCTCGTGGAGGAGCTCGACGCCGATTGGTCCAAGGTGCGGGTCGAGCAGGCGCCCGCTGGCGACGAGTACGCCAACCCGGCGTTCGGCATCCAGGGCACGGGAGGGAGCACCAGCGTCCGCGCGATGATGCAGCCGCTCCGCGAGGCCGGGGCAAAGGCGCGCCACATGCTCATTGCCGCTGCCGCCCAGGATTGGGGTGTGGACGCCGCGGCATTGAGCACCGAGAACGGCTACGTGCTCGAAACCGGCACGCGCCGCCGCATCAGCTATGGCGACCTGGCCGAGAAGGCCGCGGCGATGCCGGTCCCGGAGACCGTCACGCTCAAGAATCCGAAAGACTTCAAGCTGATCGGAAAGTCGATCCCGCGGCTGGATCTCGACGACAAGGTGACCGGGCGTGCCGGATTTGGGATCGACGCCCAGGTGCCCGGGATGCTGGTGGCTGTGGTGGCCCGCTGCCCCACGTTCGGCGGCAAGGTCACAGGCTACGACGAGCAAGCCGCCCTGGCCGTTCCCGGCGTCCGCCACGTGGTGCCGATCGCGTCGGGGGTCGCGGTCGTCGCCGACGGATACTGGCTGGCGAAGAAAGGGCGTGACGCGCTGAACGCGACGTTCGATCGGGGGGCCATGGCCGGTACGAGCAGCTCGAGCATCTCGGCCAGGTTCAGGGCGCTGGGCGCGCGGCGAGGGGTGGAGGCGCGGAACGAGGGAGACGCGGCTCGCGCGCTCCGGGGCGCGGCAAGCCGATTGGAAGCGGAATACGAGGTACCGTACCTGGCGCACGCGACCATGGAGCCGATGAACTGCTCTGCCTGGGCGCAAGCCGACAAGTGTACCGTCTGGGTGCCCACTCAGTTTCAGTCCGGTGGCGGCTACGGCGTTCGCGGCATCGCGGCACAGATCACCGGGCTCCCGGAGAGCGCGGTCGAGGTGCATACCACGTTTCTCGGCGGGGGGTTCGGCCGCCGGTTCGAGCTAGACTTCGTCGCCGAGGCGGTTCAGGTATCCAAGGCGATCGGCGCGCCGGCCAAAGTGATCTGGTCCCGAGAGGACGACACGCAGCACGACTTCTACCGCCCTGCTTCGTATAACAAGCTGGCGGCGGGCTTCGATAGTTCCGGAGAACCGACGGTGTGGACGCATCGGATCGTGGGTCCGTCCATCATGAGCCGGTTCGCCGCCATGTTCGGTCCGCTGCCCAACGGGCTCGACGCAAGTTCGGTCGAGGGCGCCGCCGACATCCCGTATGCCATCCCGAACATCCACTGCGACTGGGTGCGTGCCGACGTCGGCGTGCCGGTGGGCTTCTGGCGGTCCGTCGGACACTCGCAGAACCACTTTATCAGCGAGTGCTTTGCAGACGAGGTGGCGCATGCGGCAGGGAAAGATCCCTACGAGTTTCGTAGAGCACTGTTGACCAATGCACCGCGGCACCGTGGTGTGCTCGAGTTGGCGGCGACCAAGGCCGGCTGGGGTACGCCGCTTTCTACCGGCAGGGCGCGCGGTATCGCGGTGGCACACTCATTCGGCAGTTACGTGGCGCAGGTGGCGGAGGTGTCCGTGCAGGACGGCAAGCCGCGTGTCCATCGAGTCGTCTGCGCGGTGGACTGCGGCGTGTATGTGAATCCCGACATCATCGCGGCGCAGATGGAGAGCGCTATCGTGTTCGGCTTGACCGCCGCGCTCTATGGTGAGATCACCATCGAGAACGGCGCCGCGAAGCAGAGCAACTTCCACGACTACCAGATGCTCCGCATCAACGAGATGCCGGTGGTCGAAACACACATCGTCGAGAGCACCGAGGGCCCGGGTGGTATCGGGGAGCCCGGGACACCTCCCATCGCGCCCGCAGTGGCGAACGCGCTGTATGTGCTGACAGGCAAGCGGATCCGGAAGTTGCCGATCGTGCTGTAACGGTCGTCGTCATCAACCTGCTCGAGCGTCGCACAAACCGCCGTGGCCGGCCGCTACGCCGTCGAGCCGGAGCTGGGTGAGACGGGCTGGTGACGGTCTACCTCGACACAGGAGCAATGCGCGTTCCTGCCGGCAGGCAACGTGTTTACGCCGGATCTCATCCGGAGGTGGCTGGAGTATCGGAGAGAAAAGACCGGGAGCCCGGGACCCCCCGCGCCCGTAGCAGTTCTTCCTGGTCCTACGACGTCTGAGTAGAGTCGAGGCCGGATGGGCGGATGCACCCCTGCGTCCGTCCGCCCATCCGCATCGGTCGCCGTCTCATCTTCCCCCGACCATCGCAGCGTCTGCCTCGGCCTCGGTTGGCACCAACCGGCCCGAGGTGAGCTCGAGGACGATCCTGTCAGCGTCATAGATGTCGTCGAGGGCTTCGAGTATGCCCAGCGCATCCACCGCCACCGCACGATTGGATCGCGGATCGTAGATGTAGTCTCCCGGCAAGCTCTCGATGTTCCCGTCGAAAATGAGACCTACGAGCTCGAGGTCCGTGTTCAGGACCGGTGAGCCCGAGTTGCCGCCGATGATGTCGGCGGTCAAGACGAAGTTGAGCGGCATCGAGAGGTCGAACGACGGTGGCGGGCTGAGCCATCGCTCGGGAAGGTCCCAATCCGTACCGCTGTGCGCGTAGAAACGATCGTACAAGCCGTAAAACGTGGTATGTGCGGGCGCCACTGTCCCATTGTATTCGTAGCCCTGTACCACGCCATCGGCGATGCGTAGCGAGAATGTGGCATCAGGCGGGATCGTAGTTCCGTACACGTCGAACCGTGCCAGGCCGAGTTGGTTCGCCAACTCGCCCTCGTCCTGTAACAGTCCTGTGAAGGATCGCTGGTAGCTTGCCAGACGTGGAAGCATGACCGACAAGGCCTCGATGGCGGGGTCGCTCATCGAGAGCGTGCCTGCGTCGAGCGCTGTTTGGGTCGTTCCGGAGCTGCCGAGTACGGATTCCGTGAAGATCGCTTGGGCAGCCGCCTGCGGGGTCCGGCCGGCAAGAAGTTGACGAACGACGGGGTCGTCTGGACCGAGCCCTCGCTCGATGTCACGTAGCCGGGCGGTCAACAGTCCAACCTGCATCTGAGCGGGCTGGTCTTCGATGTTCAGCATGTCTTCCTTCAGCGCGTCTAGGACTTGGCTGGGCGCCCCACCGTCCCTGGCCGAGAAGTACCGAAACGCATTGAGTGCGCGGAGGAGCGTTGTCGATGTGAACCTCGGATTTCCAAGGGCCACGAAAGCTCGGTAGTCGGCCGCCAGATCCAGCTTGCGTCGCTGAATCTCCGCCATGCGGTCCAGCAATCCGCCGTATTTCACACGAAGATCCGGATTGCTCGCAATGGACTGTCGGAACCGGCGCTCGCTGTCACGCCGCTTCGCCATGATCAGCGGGTCGTGCAGGCCCTGCCACATTCCCCGATAGGCTTTCTCCGAGTTGCGGAGGCTGAAGATGTCATTCCGAAGATCGAGCTCCTCCGCCTCTTCGGGGTGCGCGTCGGCGAACGCCTGCAACGCGTCGGCTCGGCTGCTGACTAAATCGAGGATGGCCTTGTCTTGTACGTCCCGGCGAAACTCCAACTGCGCGACGGTCTGCAGGCGATTGGTCGATCCAGGGTTGCCGATGACAAAGACCGCCTCGCCTTGCTGCGTTCCCCGCCGACCCCACGGGAAGTAGTACTTCGTCTGCAGTGGCTGCCCGTCGTCTCCGTAGATGCGGTAGAACGACATGTCGAGGTTGTAGCGAGGGTATGTGAAATTGTCGGGGTCACCGCCAAAGAACCCGATCTGCAGCTCCGGAGCGAGCACAAGGCGGACATCCTCGTAGCGTCGGAAGATGTAAGCCGAGTATTTTGCTCCGTCCCACAGCGAGATCACCTCCACGACGTGCCCACCGCCATCCCCCCCGAACTCTTCGAGTATCCGTTCCTGTATGGCCTCGATCGTCTCTTCCCGAATGCGGGCGCGCGCAGAGTCGTCCAGAGCACCTGCCAGCTCACCCCGCACCTCCTCGGTCACGTTTCGGATGGCGATCAGTTGGTCGGCGTGTGTCTCCCCGGCGGGGCGTTCTTCCGACAGGGACTGTGCATAGAACCCGGCGTCGAGCAACGTTTCCCCGTCCCGAGTCACCTCGGTCACGCTCTCCCGAGCACAGTGGTGGTTGGTCAACACGAGACCGTTGGGAGATACGAAGGAGGCCGAACAGTTGGGGAGCCGCAGCGCGCCGAGCCGGGCTTTGACGAACCATGCCGAGTCCGGGGTGATCCCATACGTCGCCGCGAAATATTCCAACGGTGGATACTCGAAGGTCCACATCTTTCCGTCGTCGAAGCGGCCGGCGCGAACCGTGTCGAGGTCGACCCCGAGCAGCGCAGGGGGCCGCTCTCGGCCGGTCACAACGGTCACCGAATCGGCCTGTGCGACCCGGGTCGGGATCTCGGTGGGGATCATGGGCTCCGGAGCCTGCTGGGTCTGCTGCGTCGTGGACCCGCAGGCTGTCAGAACGATCAAGAAGACCGGAGTGACGAACACACTCCACCGGTGGGGAGAAAGGCGCTGGGTCATGGATTTGGTACTCGCGGTAGAAGTCGAGACTGATCGTGCGTCACGGAAAGCTAATTCGTCTGTCGGCGCGATGGTGATTGGTCAGCGGATCCGGCGGAACGCAAGCCATCCTGCGAGTCCGGGGAGTGCGGTCCAGGCAGCCAAGGCGAGGCCGGCCATGGCGGTGGTGCCGCGGGCGCCGAACTGCCCGACCACGGAAGCACCGACGGGTCCCAGCAAGCTGAGGTCCGGATCGAGGGCGCTCACAACGCCGATCCTGAAAGATTCAACGGGGTTCACGAAGGTCCACAACACGAGGATCTGCTCGGGAAGGCCCCATCGGACGAATGCCACCATGATCCCGAGGCTTCCTACGGCCACCAAGACGAGCCACAGGACGATCCCGATGGTCGTGGCGCGCGCGCGCGATTGGGTAAGCGTCGACAGGAAGAGTCCGAGTGCGACGAAGGCCAGCGCCAGCAGCACCACGAAGCCGTAGAGCATCGCAACCAGGCCGGGTGGGACCCCGCGAATCACGGCCACCGCCCCGGCTGCGCCGAGTCCGATGGTAAGCGCGAGAAGCACGGCGACGCTCACCCCTATCCATTTCCCAGCGTAGACCTCCCCGAACGTCACGGGTTGAGCCAGCAGGTATTCGAGCGCACCACTCTCGCGCTCCTCGGCGATGGCTGAAGTCGCGGGGAACAACGCCATGAGTGGCACGAACAAGAGCGCCAGATGTACCAGTCCGGCAAATGCCTTCGCGAACCCCCGGTAGCCGTGAATTGCGACGTTGCCGGCCCCAAACGTGGCGAGTAGGAGACCGCTCAACAGGAAGACACCGGAGTAGACCAGAAACCACCTGGCCCGAAGCGATCCCGCGAGCTCACGTTGGATGAACAGCATGGTCCGTTCTCTCATGGACCCGCCGCCCTCTCTCCACTCCCCTGCGCGAGGATTCCCTCCAACAACTCGTGAAGTGATGGATGCTCCGTCCAGAACGCTTCGATGGGGATGCCGACCCGTCGCAGCTCGACCAGCACGTCAGCTCCAGCGCTGTGTCCGACCTTCAGGCCGATTGCCGCCCCATTTGCAACAACGGCGGGAACCCCATGCCGAGAGTGTAGGTGGTCGCGGGCTCCGTCGCGCTGGGAGGCTGGCACACGCATCCACAGCGTCACCGCGGCACCGACCCGCTCCCAGAGGTCGGGCATGGTACCGTCGAACACGATCCGGCCGTCGTGCAGGACGACCAGACGCTCGGCGAGCGCCTCCACGTCGGCCAAGCGGTGCGAAGCGAGCAGAACGGTGGTCTGGCGATCGATCTGCCGAAGGGCGCGGAGAAACTCCCCGCGGGCACGGGGATCGAGATTGGCGGTCGGCTCATCCAGGAGGAGAAGCGGGACCTGCTCACCGAGAGCCAGCGCGAGCAACACCTTCTGCAACATTCCGCCAGAAAGCTCCCGGATCGACTTGTCACCGTGCTCGTCGAGTGAGAGGCCGAGCGTAACGAGTCTCTCCCGCACCCGCTCGCGGTTGCTCGCTCTGAGGCGGGCAAAGAACTCCACCACCTCGGCGAGGGTTCCGTCGAAGTGCGGCACACGCTGTGGCACGTACCCGAGGTGAGCACGCGCCTCGCGCCCGTCGCTCCTGACGTCACAGCCGGCAATGCTGAGATCGCCCTCGAAGGAGACCAGCCCGAGGAGGCACCGCATCAGGGTCGTCTTGCCCGCGCCGTTCAGTCCGAGCAGAGCCACTCGCTCTCCGGCACCGACATCCAGTGCGACGTCATCGAGGACCCGCTGTCGGCCGAATCGCTTGGTGAGACTCCGGGCGCGGATCATCGTGATCCTCGGAACGGGCGCCGCAGTCCAATGACGACCACGACCGCTGCCGCCGTCGAGAGAAAGAACCCGATCGCCGCGATCGGCGGTCCCGACCGCCGCTCCGGTCGCGAAGCAACCGGCGCCAACGGATCGACCCGAGGACTGGAGTCGACCACGACGGGCTGCGGTGCGAGAAAAGGCAGCACTCGACTCAGCGTATTCAGCACCGTCAAGGCGAGGCTCAGGTTCAAGACCTGTAAGCCGTCGTGCTTCGCGAGGATGTCGTCGGAAAGCCGCTCGAACACGAAGGGCACGTCTCCAATCCCGTCCGCGT
>JBFILW010000108.1:0-9115 GCA_041612005.1 Gemmatimonadota bacterium | reverse complement strand
CTATGCCGCGGCCCGCGGTTTCGTGGACGCGATCGTTGCGCCCGAGGAGACGAGGGATGTTCTCGAAATCGCTCTGCGCTGCGCACGCAACAACCCAGCGCCCCACGTCGGTCCGTTCACCCTTCCCGACAGCGCCTGACGCGACGCGATGGGTGATCTGATTCGCATCGCCTCCGGCCAGGGCTTCTGGGGCGACTGGCAGGAGGCTCCGAAGCTCCAGATCCGCCGCGGACCGGTCGACTACCTGATGCTCGACTATCTGGCCGAGATCACGATGTCGATCATGCAGAAGCAGAAGGAGCGCGATCCGGCGGCCGGCTACGCGCGCGACTTCGTGCCATTGATCGCGGACCTCGCGGAGGACCTCGCGCGTGGTGGGGTGCGGGTGATCAGCAACGCGGGTGGCGTGAATCCCGACGCATGCCGCGACGCTCTGACCGCGGCGCTCAGAGAACGGGGGACCGACGGGCCCCGCCGCATCGCCGTGGTGCGGGGCGACGATCTAATGGAGAGGCTCGACTCGCTGATCGCGGCCGGACACGAGCTCCGCAACATGGAGACAGGTGCGCCACTGGCGACGGTGCGTGGTCAGGTGCAGAGCGCTAACGCGTATCTCGGAGCCGGGCCGATCGTGAAGGCACTCGACCTCGAAGCCGACATCGTGATCACGGGCCGGTCCACCGATACTGCTCTCACGTACGGGCCCATGATGCACGAATTCGACTGGGCCGAGGACGACTGGGACCGGTTGGCGGCGGGCGTAGTCGCTGGCCACATCAACGAGTGCGGCTGCCAGGCCGCTGGCGGAAACTCGCTGCACGAGTGGCGCGACATCGATTTGATCGAGCCCGGCTATCCGATCATCGAGGTCGGGTCCGACGGCAGCTTCGTGGTCACGAAGCACTCTGGCCTCGGCGGTCGGATTACGTGGGCAACGGTCACCGAACAGCTCGTATACGAGATGGGGAACCCGACCGACTACATCACGCCGGACGTCGTCGCCGACTTCTCGACCATCCAGCTCGAGGACTTGGGCGACGATCGGGTGCGCGTACACGGCGTCCGGGGCCGGCCGCGTACCGATCAGCTCAAGGTGTCGATCGCGTACCGGGCCGGCTTCAAGGCCACCGGGAGCCTCACCTACGCCTGGCCCGACGCACACGAGAAGGCGCAGCGCGCCGATGAAGTGCTCCGCGGCCGACTCGCTGGGCTCGGGCTCGGCTTCGATGAGATTCGCACCGAGTTCGTGGGTGCCGGGGCCTGCCATGGCCGGCTGGCGGGTCCGCCGGGGCCCGACCTGCCCGAAGTGGAGCTCCGGGTCGGCGTTCGCGGGCCTGATCGGGTGGCGGTCGAGCGATTCACTCGCGAGCTGGCGCCGCTCATCCTGGCAGGACCGCCGACCGTCACCGGCTTCGCGGGGGGACGCCCCCGTGTCCAGGAAGTGATGGCCTACTGGCCGGCGCTCATCGACCGCGACGTTGTTGAGCGCGATGTGTCCGTAGAGGTGTCCGATGTATGAGTCGGGCCGAGCGATGGTGAGTCCCGCGTGAGGGTCGAGCTGCGGCAGATCGCGATCGCCCGCTCGGGCGACAAGGGAGATACGGCCAACATCGGTCTCATCGCGCTCCGGCCGGAGATCTACCCCGTCCTCGAGCGCGAGGTTACGGCGGCGAAGGTCAAGGAGCATTTCGAGGGAATCTGTTTTGGCGAGGTGGAGCGGTTCGAGCTGCCGAACCTCCGGTCGCTGAACTTCCTGCTCCACGAGTCGCTGGGCGGCGGCGGCACCGTGTCCCTGATGCTCGATGCGCAGGGAAAGACGTTCGCGACCGCCCTGCTTCGGATGGAGATCGAGGTGCCAGACGAGATGATCGAATGAGCCAACTGTTGATCGATGTCGATGCGGCGAGCGGGATCAACCGGATCACGCTCAATCGGCCGGACCGGCGCAATGCGCTGAACGCCGAGCTGCTGGCCGAACTCAAGGAGTCGCTGGCGCTCGCAGAAGCTGACGACCGCGTGCGCGTGATCGCGATCCTCGGCGCTGGGCCGGACTTCTGCGCCGGCGCCGACCTCGCCGAGGTCCAGGCGGCGATCGATGAGGGCGTGATGGCGAGCCTGGCGGACGCCCAGTCCCTCGGCGAGCTCTTCATTCTGATGCGTCGCTTGGGGAAACCGGTCGTGGCGGTCGTGCACGGGCGGGCGCTGGCCGGTGGGTGCGGGCTCGCCACGGCATGCGACCTGGTCGTGGCGGCGGACGATGCCCAGTTCGGCTATCCGGAGGTGAAGCTCGGATTCGTGCCCGCCATGGTCATCGCGATCCTGCGGCGGGCGGTCGGTGAGAAGCATGCCTTCGAGCTGGCCGTCGGCGGTGATTCGATCGGAGCCGACCGCGCACACGAGATCGGACTGGTCAACCTCGTCGTGCCCGCCGGCGAGCTCGCGGAGCGGTCGGGATCCTATCTGAACGCGCTGGCGACGCGAAGCGCCACGGCGGTCGGGCTCACCAAGCGCCTCCTGTACGCAACCGACGGGGCGAGCTTCGAGTCCGCGATCCACCTCGGTGCCCAGGCCAACGCCCTGGCTCGAATGACGGAGGATTGCCAGGCCGGGATCAAGCGCTTTCTCGACAAGCGGTGACCGTGCCGATCATTCCGATCGCCATGGCGACCGCGGTTCTGGTGGCGCTCGCCCTGGTGGCTGGACGTGCGGGAGGAGTTCCACCCGCGCTCACCGAACTCGCCTTGGTCGCCGCGATCGGTACGGGCATGGTGTACGCTTTCGGGGCCCGTAGATTCTGGCGCGGAACAGTTATGGAGGCACTGACCGGCAGCGGTGGCCGATACCTGCTGTTCGTCGGGCTGGCGGCCTTCGCCGTCGTCGAGGCGCACGCGGTCGGCGCCGCACTGGCGGAAGGTGCGCCGGCAACGTCCCTTCTGATGCTGGCGTTGCCGCTGGTTCTGGCCGCGGTCGTCCTGGTGAGCGCGGCGCGGGCGTCCCGAGTGAGGCCGGGCGAGCAAACGGAAAGCGAGGAGCAAGAGTGAACGACCAACCCGTCTCGACTCCCCTCATGATCGGCCTCGCCGCCGTCAGCGGAGTGGCAGGTGTTCTCCTGATCGGGCAGCAAACCAGAACCGGGCTCTCCGCCGGGATCCTGCTGCTCGTGTTCGCGGGGGCCTTTGCCGCGGTCGGGCTCCAGGGTCTGCGCATGCGCGGAATCGAGGTGAAGCCCGACCTCAGCGCGCGCATCGGACTCGGCGTGCTGGGCGGCGCCCTCGGCGCTCTCACCGCGAGTCTGATCGGCTGGTGCGTCACATCTCTCGGCATCCAGGAGCTGGCGCGCGTCACGCTCCCGGGTCCGGGCGGGGCCGGCGAATGGAGCGCCAGGATCTGGCACGGCGTTCTGTGGGGACTGGCCTTCGGGATCCTATATCCGCGCGTGTTCGGAAACGGGTTCACGTCTCGTGGCTTCTACTTCGGCCTCCTCCCCGGCCTCTGGCTCCTGCTCAAAGTCTTTCCGTTCGACCGTGGCATGGGGCTGTTCGGTGAGGAGTACGGACCGCTGACGTTCGTGTTCGTGCTCGGCTACGGAATCGTGTGGGGAGTTGTAACGGCGGCCACGATCGAGTGGGGAGCACGCACCAGGCTTGCGCCCGTGAGCCGTCCGCTCGTCGAGTGAGCGGCCACGAGGCGTTTTCTGCCCGGTGGTGGCTGCGTCTTCAGCTGGCGCTCGCGTTGTCCGGCGCCGCCGTGTGGTTCATCGGTGTCTTCGTGAAGCGCGACTTTCTAACCGGCCTCGGCGCGGGGCTGCTGATCGCTGCGCTCACGCTGCGACTCGGGCGGCGGGCTGCGGAGCGAAGCGAGACGGGCGGCAACGACGAGCGAACATGACGATTGTGCACAGGAGCGGCGTCAAGAGGATGAGGCGAGCAACAATTCGGAAGCACAACGCAAACTTTCCGAAGGCTGCAGTGGTTCTCGCGGCTGCCCTCGCAGGTGGGGCGATCGCCGTGAGTCCGGCATGGGCGCAGGACCATGCCTTTCTCAGCTCGTACGCGATCCTGGCCCACGATCCGGGCACCGGTCAGGTGGGGGTGGCGGCCGCCAGTCGCAGCTTGTCTGTCGGGTCCGGCGTGCTGGGGGTCGAAGCGGGCTTGGGCGCGGCGGTGGTGCAGGGGTCGATCGATGGTCGGGCCGTTCGCCGAGCCCTCGAGGCGCTTCGAGACGGCGATGGGCCGGATGGGGCGATTGCGGCCGCTCTCGGCCGAAACGCCGGCCCGGTGCAGGTCGGGGTCCTGACGACGCAGTGCGACAGCTCCATCCATTCCATTGACGGCGCCTATCCTCCCGCCTCGACGAGCGCAGGCGATGCGGATGGAATTTGCTACCTGGCGCTCGGCAGCCTGACCGCGACGGCCCGAGTCGTTCGGGTGATGGGCTCGGCGTTCGAAGCCGCTGTCGGCCCGATGTCGAGTCGGCTCGTGGCAGCTCTCGAGGCGGCCGAACGGCTGGGAGGAGATATCCCCGCCAGCGAGTCGGCGGCTCTCTGGATCTCGGCCCCGGACGCAGTCAGCGGGGCGTTTGGAAGAGCCGAAGTACGCCTCCAGATCGACGGGCAGCAGGGAGCTGTCGCAGCCCTGGTGCAGCTCGCTTCGCGCATGGAAGGTGATTACCTGGCCAGGCAAGCCGCCGAGTTGATCACGGCTCGCGAGTACGGCGAGGCCGCCTTGCTGGCTTCGAGCGCTACGGATCTCGACCCGCAGAGCTCGTTCGCCTGGATGACCTACGGGCGCGCTCTGCTGTTCGCTGGCCGTGAAAACGAGGCGGAGATCGCCTTCCGGCGCATGCTCGAGCTCGACCCCTTCCTGCTATTGGCGCTCGGAAGTCCCGGCAGCGGACAGCCGCGAGCCGGCGTCATCCCGTTCTCGCCCCGCCTTCTGGCGCGGCTCGACGCGTACCGAAAGGCGTTCTTCCGCGACGCCGACTTCGCCAAACAGCGGTAGCGGGTCGCCTAGCGACCTGCTCGGCGCTTCTCTTCACGCAGGCGGAAGGACGCGAGCCCCTTCATCCCGACGACGAAAAGTGTGCTGTCCCGCACCGCGGCGGCCAGCCGGTTCGAGGCCTGTGCCCATTCGCCCGTGTCGTCGGGGATGCGAAGGTAGCGTACCGCGTAGGAGTGCGGGTCGATGATCAATCCGACGATCCGCTCCGACTTCACCCCCAGGAAAAGGTCGCCCTCGCTGGTCACAGAAAGATGACCCGCCAGCGGCGACGAGATTACGCGGTGGCCAGCGCTCGTGAGCGACTCGTAGAGGCGCTCGCTTCGCTCGATCACTGCCTGTCGGAAAGCTTCCGGCAGAGTCCGCATATCGTGTGGATGTCCCGCCGGATCGAATTTCACCAGCGCACCGACCTCGTTGTCGAACACGTGCAGGGTGTCTCCCTCTGTCACCACGACCAGGTCGCTCCGCCACCGTGGCCGAGGCGCGCCACGCTTCCGAAGTGCCCGTACCGCGGGTGGGATCGCAGCGACCGATACCGTGTCTCCGTCACGTCCGATGCGAAGCAGGTAGTGACCGTCGGCCACCGACGCGCGATACAGCGTGCTGTCCGACGTGAGGTCGAACACTCCCTCCATCCCGTCGCGGCGCACGACACGCGAGAAACTCCCATCCTCCCGATAGAGCGAGAAACGAGAGTTTCCGAGCTCGCTCGCGATGATAAGACCGTGTCCAACGCGGATACGGAATGGCTTGCTGAGCTCGCCCGGTCCCGCTCCCGAGCGTCCGATCGTTCTGATCGGGGCAAGCTGTTCGTCGAACAAGACCAGGCGGTCGTTGCCGGAGTCACCGACCAGAATGCCGTCCTCCACGAGGGCGAGATCCGCCGCACGAAAGAGCGCAAAGCTGTCCGAGACCGTCCACTCCGACCGTTGGTGAAGCAGCGCCGATACCACCAGCCCCGGCTCGATGATGTCCATCCCTGCCAGTTGCTCGGCGGTCCCATCACTGTCACCACAGCCTTCGAGAACGGGCACACCGGCGAAGAGCACCAGTCCGATGGTCAGGCGGCGGCAGAGCCGCCGCCCAATTCGCGCACTCACTCGCTACCGCCGCGAATTCTCACTGGATCAGCGATTCCACACCCCGTAGTCGCGACAGTCGAGCTGCGTCGGGATTGGGTCCCCGAAGTCGTAGTACCCGACCTGGTACGTGATACAGCGCTGGTACGTGGCGCCGGTGCCCGGAATACCGCCCTGAATGATCGCACACTCCTCGACCGTCATCGTGTTGATGAGGCTCCCCGAGGCCGGGTTGTTGGCGCCTCCGCTCACGTACGCCGCGCATGATTCGAGCGCCGCCGCCTCGGGTGGCTGCGCCAGCAGGGCCAGCGCCAGTACCCCGGCCGCTCCAAACACGCGCACCCATCCGGCCCAGCCTCTCGATCGATCGCTTCTCTTCATCCTGCCCCTCCTCCAGTAGTGAGACAATGGTCATTTCTCACCGGGACGACGCGGTTCGTGCGGCCCGCAGAATCTCGGTCACCGCTTCGGAGTCCAGCAGACCGGTGCGACGCAGGGTTACCCGGCCTGCCGCATCGACCAACAGGGTGGCCGGAACTCCGAAGACGCCGAACTGACGGATGAACTCCTGCTCTTCCAGCGGACGAACGCCGAAGACCTCCTTCAGATACCGACGCGCGTACGACCGGCCGCTCTCACGTCCCTCCAGTGCCACCGCGAAGGCCTGCACGCTGTCGGGCAGCCGCGACACGACGGCGCGCCAGAAGCTCAGGTTCTTCTCGCAGACCGGACAGGTCGAGCGGAATACCAGGTACAGCGCCGGACCGCCAGTTGCGAGCCGCAGGGTGTCGCCCGAGGCGAGGGCCTCGAGGCTCACCGAATCGGGAACGTGACTCGGTGCGAGCGGCCCGTCGCTGTGCGCGCCGGACCCACCGCCAGGCAGGCCCCGGATCCACATTCCGAGTGCCAGAGCCAACATCGTCATCGTCGCCAGATTGAGCGCGAGCTCGATTCTCCGTCCTCTTCGCATTGCTCCACTGAACCGTGCCGCCCCGGTGCGCCTCCACAGCCTGACGGCGGCGCTCATCGTCCGATCATCGCTCGCGGAGGGCCGGATGAAGGCACTCTCCGGGAGCGTTGAGGTCGAGTTGCCCGTCGCGCGTCTCCTTGTCCCATGCCACACTCCACCGATGTGTGCTTCGCTCGAGCGAAGCGGGTGCTACGGCGCCACTACGGCTTTCCGTGCTTCCGCGCCCCACAGGCTGCGGTCGTGCGCGCCGTGCTCGGCAACGGCGACGTGTTCGCCGTCCTCCCCACGGGCGCTGGGAAAAGCATCTGCTTTCAGGTTCCAGCCATGCTGTCACCAGGCCTGACCATTGTGGTCACCCCGCTCATCTCTCTGATGGAGGACCAGGTCGCCAGGGCCGGAAAACGCGAGATTCCGGCTGCCGCTGTTCACTCGAACCTGTCGATTGTCTCGCGGCGGTTGCATCACGATCGCATCACACGTGGGGAGCTGAAGCTCCTGTACCTGTCGCCCGAGGGACTGCGGAGCGATTCGATGGTCAGGCTGTTGGCAGACGCGCAGGTATCCAGGATCGCCATAGACGAAGCGCATTGCGTCAGCGAGTGGGGTCACGACTTTCGCCCCGCGTACAGGGAGATCGCCCGATTCCGGCGCCGGGTCGGCTGTCCTCCCTGTGTCGCTCTGACCGCCACGGCCACCCCTCGTACGCGCACCGACGTGGTTCACAACCTCGAGCTTCAGCGGCCTACCGCCCTCGTGTGGCCGGTGGACCGCCCCAACCTCCACTGGGAAGTGCGCTGGGTGAAAGAATCGGCCGAGGCGGCCCGAATACTCGTACGAGCGACTCGCGGCACGGCCGGCGCGGCGATTCTGTACGCACAAACCAGACGCGGAGCCGTTCGGATGGCGGACGCGCTGCGGCGGGGCGGCATTGCCGCCGCGGCTTATCATGCCGGAATGGAACCCGCACCGCGCCGGGCCATCCAGAACGCGTTCGTGCACGGAAGACTCCGGGCGGTGTGTGCCACGACGGCCTTCGGCATGGGTATCGACCATCCGTCGGTGCGGCTCGTAGGCCACCTCGGGCGGCCGAGCTCCTTGGAAGCCTACATGCAGGAGTCGGGTCGGGCCGGTCGCGACGGGAAGCCGGCGCGCTGTCTCCTAGTCGCCCGCTCCGATGATGACGCGTTCCACAGGGCGATGCACGCGCGCGCCTGGCCAAACGAACGCCTCGCGCGGACCGTGTGGGCGTCGCTACCGCCCGGGGAGTCGTTGGATCGCAACCGAATGACCGCTCTCGTTCGCGGCAGGGGCACCGAAGAGATCCTGAACGTCGTTGCCTTCTTCGAGCGCCACGACGCGGTCCGTCGGCTCCCAGGGGACTCACCGGAGATGAGCGCTGGAGCATCGAGCCACAGCTGGGTACGCGGCCCCGAGCCGCTGTGGGGCCGACTGGCCAGCGCCCTCACCTGGGGTCGGGGCAGGGCCCGTGACCGACTGGCTGCCATGCGGCACTACGTGGAGTCCCCCCGCTGTCGCCGGCAGGCGATCGCACGCTACTTTGAAGACGTTATACCCTCCTGCGAGGGCTGTGATAACTGCGATGACAGCACCGCCGCGGGCGGCAATTGCGAATCAGGACGAACGGAAACTCGATGTCCATAGATCACGACCTTAGCATATATCTGGATGACCACCACGTGATGCTTCGCGACATGGTGCGCGAGTTCGCAGAGAGCGAGATCGCGCCGGTCGCCCACAAGCACGACGAGGAAGAGTCGTTTCCGTGGGAGAACGGCGCCAAGATGGCCGCACTTGGCCTGTTCGGGGTCCCGTTCCCCGAGGAATACGGTGGGTCGGGCATGGATTCCCTCGCATCTGCGATCACCTCGGAGGAGCTGGCGCGCATCGACGCCAGTCACTCGATCATGGTCGGCGCCCACACGGCGTTGGCCTGCATGCCGATCTACCGGCACGGGACGGAGGAGCAGAAGCAGAAGTACCTCACCCCGCTGGCCAGCGGGCAGGTCCTCGGCGGCTTCGGGCTCACCGAGCCGGAGGCGGGCTCG
>JBFILW010000107.1:0-9193 GCA_041612005.1 Gemmatimonadota bacterium | reverse complement strand
CGGCGGTCGCGGGCCTCGGTTCGTTCGCCACCCTGGTTGTCGGGACGGTTGGTGTCATCATGATCCTCGTCGGCGGGCGCGCCATACTCGGCGGCGCAATGAGTCTCGGCGATCTGGTCATGTACATCTTCTTCACCGGCCTGGTGGCATCGCCCCTCATTCAGATCGCCTCGATCGGCACGCAAGTCGCCGAGGCGTTCGCGGGGCTCGATCGCATTCGTGAGATCCGCCAGATGAGCACCGAAGAACAAGGCGACCGCGCCCGGAGACCCGTCGAGCATCTGGAGGGGCATTTCGTCTTCGAGGACGTGTCGTTCGAGTATGTGCCGGGCGTTCCGGTGCTGAAGCACGTGACCTTTGACGCTCCGGCTGGTGCGACCACGGCGCTCGTGGGTTCGAGCGGCGCCGGCAAGAGCACCTTGATTGCCCTCGTGGCCGCGTTCAATCGACCAACCGCCGGTCGTATCGTCGTCGATGGGCGCGACCTCTCGCAGCTTCGCATCCACGATTACCGCACCCAGATCGGTGTCGTGCTCCAGGAGAATTTTCTCTTCGACGGGACCGTCGCCGACAACATTCGCTTCGGCGCGCCGCACGCTACCATAGCCGACGTCAAGCGGGCGGCTGCAATCGCGCATTGTGATGAGTTCATCGAGCGATTCCCCGAGGGCTACGACGCGGTGGTGGGCGAGCGGGGCATCAAGGTCTCGGGCGGGGAACGGCAGCGCATCGCCATCGCCCGGGCGATCCTGGCGGACCCGCGGATCCTGATCCTGGACGAGGCCACCTCGAGCCTGGACAGCGAGATCGAGGCCCAGATTCAGGATGCGTTGAACAGACTCCAGCGGGGGCGGACCACGTTCGTGATCGCGCATCGCCTGTCGACGATTCGCCGCGCCGATCAGATCCTCGTCCTGGAGGCGGGGGAGATCGTGGAGCGGGGAACGCACGAGCAGCTGTTGGCGCGGGGTGGACGATATCGTGAGCTGTACGAGCGTCAGTATGCGATCGAGCAGAACCTGTTCGTCAATCCCGGCGAGGATTTCACGCCGGAGTTGGGGGTGGAGCAAGTCCCGTGACAACCCGCGACGTCTAGACCTCTACCATATGCTGTAACAGCCAGCTCGGGAGGCGACTCACGAAGCGCTCCCGGTCGTAGGTGTCTCCCGGAGCAAGACCACGAGTTCGGCGTGTGAATCGAGGGGCGCCGCAAGCAGTGTCGTCCCACTCCGTGCAGTGCCGCTATGAGAATTGGCGTCGGTGTCGCGCACGCCCGAGGTCCGCGAACATCCCCCGAATCACATCCATCACGTCGCTGGGATCGCCGCCTACGTCCAGGATCCAGCCGCCCCGCCGCGCGAGCCTCGAGACCGCCGGGCCGATTGCGTCGGCGAACAGGTCGAAGCCTGGCTCTATGCGCGATGTGAGCAGGGCTTCGATTTCGGCCGCCGAACTCGCATGCCCCGCCGGCCGACCATCGGTCCGCCTTAGCACGCAGAGCGCGGCGTCTTCGACGAGGGGCCGCTCCACCATCCCACCCCGCACACCGACGTCCACCGAGATCTTCTCCTTCCCGTTTGCGCGCAGGGCTGGCGCCGCGCCGGCGAGCTCCGGGAAGCGATGGGATGCGTCGGCGGGCAGGTGAATATGGCCCGGGAAGCCCCAGATCCTGATGACCGGATCGGTCTGGAGGTACACGGCGTCGTCGGTGAGGACCTGAAAGCCCGCGCGCAGCGCGGCGTACGACAGCGTGCTCTTCCCGACACCGGTAGGACCGGCAAGCACAAGGGCAAGGCCGTCGCGCACGATGGCCGCGGCATGAAACGGCATGCGGTCGAAGCGTGTGAGCAGCGCCAAGGTGAGAGCTTCTAGAACCCCGTACCGAAAATGGGCTCGGTCTGCCACGAGCGTCCGGGTCACGACGGCGTTGACCTCGCCCACGGTAGCGTCTGCCACTCCCATGCTCCCCGGCGTGCGGAGCACGACGCGCCCGCGTACCGGCATCTCGTAGCCTAGGGAGGCATGAGCTCCAGGCCCCTCGTCGCCGTCGCGCATCACGAAGCGGGCGCGAAGCCGCCGGCTCGAGAGAACGTGCGGCGTTCGCTCCAAGACCCGCCAGACGCCGAACGCCTCATCCACGACCTCGAGGAGCCGCCCGTCGTTCGACTCGAAGGACACCGGGATGCCGAGTACGGGAAGCTCCACCCTTTGGGGAGTAGGGGCCGTGACCAGCTGCCGAAACCGCTCGATCATTCGGATACCAAGTCTCGATAGATTGCGTCGAACCGCTCGGCCGTCCAGTCAGCATCTTCGGCCTCGGCTCGTGCTTGCGCCTCACCGGCGAGACGCTGGCGCCTGCCCTCGTCGGTCAGCAGCGCAGCGGTTTCGGCGCCGAGCGCCTCACCATCACCGGGAGGCACAGCCACTGCGGCAGCGGGTGCCCAATCCCGCACATGCCCGACGGCGGTACCGACCGTGGGAACACCAGCGACGGCGGCCTCGAGAACCACCACCGGTCCGGCTTCGTGTCGGGAGGAAACGAGCAGAAGATCCGCCTGGTCCATCACCGGCCGCAACTGCCGGTGCGGAAGGAAGCCGTGGAACGCAACGTGATGCGAAACTCCGAGCGTCGCGGCCATCCGCTGCATCTCTCCACGTAACGTGTCTTCGCCGATGATGTCCAGGTGGAACGCCATTCCCCGATCTCGCAGCGCAGCGGCTGCCCGAAGGAGGGTCGTCTGGTCCTTCACGCGGTTGAGACTCCCAACATGCAGCAGCCGCGCGGGAGCGGTGCCATCACGCTGTCGTACCGGCGCGGCCGGCCAGGAATCGAGATCCACGCCCAGCGTGACGAGTTGCGCATCATACCCCAGAGCGAGCGCCTGGTCCCGCATCGCGGAGCTCGCAGCGGTGATGCGAGTCGCGCCGCGGAGTGCCAAGGTTACCCACATCCGGCCGCGCAGCGTCCGGCGCTCACCGTAGCCGATGTCCTGGAGCGCGATCAGTTCGCCCCCTCCCAGGTGCAGCAGGACAGGGCGCCGGAGCAAACGCCCGCACAGCGCGGCGACGACGCCCGATGGCACCGCCCAAAACGCGTGCAACAGGTCGAATGGCACCCGCCGATGCTGATCGACTATTGCTGCTATGGCCCGAAGCCGTCGCGGGCGCGCGCCGATGTTGTGTATTCGCGCGCCGAGCAACTCGTAGTGGGAGGGGCGGGCTTCTTGGTGCAGGGCGAACACATGCACCTCGTGCACCCGGGCGAGGCGCTCCAAGAGCCAGAGGAGACAGGGTACCACCCGGTATTCCCCGCTTCGATCTACTCCGCCGAGCACGACCATCCCGATCTTCACACTGCCGTCGCGAGCGTCTCGTAGGCGGCACGAAGCTCCCACCCGACGGCCTCGAACGAGAGATATCGCTCGAAATGCGTACGAGCATCGACCCTGAGCCGTGCACGATCGCGCGCTCCCCATTCAACCATCGCACGTGACATCGCCAGGGCATCGCCAGAGGGAGCGAGCGCGCCTGCGCTGCCCTCGCGCGTGATGCGTCGGAAGGAAGGGATGTCTGTCACGAGCGGTGTCGTGCCACAGGCGAGCGCCTCGATGACGGCGTACCCGCTCCCCTCGTTGTGACTGCCCTGAACGAGGAAGTCGGCGGCGCGAAGAAGCCACTCAATGTCGGCGTGCGACCGCTCCCCCATCAGGTGCACGCGCCCGCGCAGCGCATCATCCGACGCGACGCGCCGCTCGACCGCATCTCGGAGCGGCGCTGACCGGTAGCAGCACCACAGTGACGCATTGGGGAGCGCGGGTGTGGCGCGGCTCAGCGCATCGAGCACCGTCAGGGGATCCTTGTTGTGATCGAGGTTCCCAAGCCACAAAAGGCACGGATCGCCGTGGAGCCCGGTGCGGGCGCGTGCCTCGTCCCGATCACCCGGGGTGAACCGGCTGGACGACTCGAGAACCTCGAACACCGGAACATCCGCGCGCAACACGCCGGCGCGCACGAACGGCTCGGCCTGGGCACGGGCGGTGAATGCGACGCCACTGACGGCGGCCAACCCCCAGCGGTGGAGAGGGACGCGCCATCCCGGCGGCGGTCGGTCGGCATGGTCCTGGATCAGAAGAGGGACACCGTCCACAGCTCGTTGCAGGAACCGAGCATGGAGTGGAAACGCAAGGCTATGCAGGTGAATCACGGTCGGGGACAGGGTCGCCGCGCGCACTGCGAGCTTTCGCGGAAGAGGCGTTGCCCACAGGCCAAGCGAGGCTCGAAGGAGAGGCGCCGGCCGTTGAGCCACGAAGTCAATGCGCACGGGCCCGCGGCTGAGTGTCGCATCACTGACCCCCGATTGCAGCACCGTGACCTCGACCCCCGCACCTGCCACAGCGACCGCGACGTCCACGAGACTCGGCCAGGCGGTCAGCAGCTCCTCCGGTTCGCGGCGCTGCGGATCGAGATAACAACTGATCTGGACCACTCGCACGGTTCTCGAACGTAACCCTCGCGCTCGACCCGGCGTCAGACCGGCGACCTGGACTGCCGCCATTGCAGGAATCGACGCCGAAGCGATCGCGGGACGACAGGCCGACCGATCACCCTGAGCAACTCCCCCCACCAGGCCTTGTTGATGGCGCCATGCCCAGCGACCGCCGCCAGGGCGGCCGTTGCACGCCACATACGGCCGTGAATCGAGCATTGCCTAGCACACGCGATCATGTGTCGAGCGTACTGATCCCGGCATATAGCCCGAACCGCGCGATCTCTCGTGGCACGGCCGGTCTTGGCGTACACACGCGCCGCCGCCTCGTACCCGGGGGCCCCGGTCCGGCTGGCGGACCCAGGAAGCATACGGATATTCACCAGCTGTTCGGTGAGAGCCAGCACCGGACTCCTGTCGGCCAGACGGATCCAGAGGTCGAAGTCCTCGGCAAGGTGGAGACGCTCATCGAAACCCCCGACTTGTTCGAGCAAGGCGCGCCGCACGATGACCGTCGGCGTCGGCACGAGCACGCGAGTCGTCAAGAGTGCTTCGAGGATTGAGCCTGAGATGGGCCGCCATGGCTCGGGGGGCACCTGTGGGATTGCCTCACCTACCTCGTCTATCAGTTGGCAGCCGCAGTAACTCCACCCACATTCCGGGTGCCGGCCCAAGGCGTCCACTTGGAGCTCGAGCTTTCGCGGCCACCACTCGTCATCCGAGTCCAGAAATGCGATGAAGTCGCCCGTCGCCATCTGGATGGCCTCGTTTCGGAGCGATGCGATATTGCCGGTGTGTGGACGCTCGATGGCCCGGATGCGTGGGTCGTCGAGGCCGGCGAGGTAGGAGCTTGTGCCGTCGGCGGAGCCATCGTCGACGATGATCAGGTCCCAGTGTGTGTACGTCTGGCGAACGACGGATGCGACAGCCTGCGTGAGGAAGGCAACCCGATCGTGCGTCGGGAGGGCGATACTGACCGCTCCGTTTCCGCTTTTCCCCGACATTTCGAGTCACCAACCGTCTAGCGCCGGCGAGTGGCTGACTCGCGCGCGACCGTTCGGCCCGCTATCAAACGCGACAGTGCACCCTTCAGGGCGACCCTCCAAGCCCGACGATGCCAGGGCCGAATCCGGAGAGCCCGGAGAAGTTGCCGGCTGGCCAGGCGGTACGCTCTCCGACCTAGGTAGAGCTCGGCGGCGGTGACGGCGTAGAATGCCCTCTGGCGATTGCACACGCGCTGGAGTCGGAGGCTCGGCCGTGCCTGTCGTCGCAGGAACTCTGTGTAGACCATCACGAACGCTTCGGCGACTTCCGGACGCCCGTACGTGTTGCTCCCCTCATGCCATCTGACACGCGTGAGCCGTTCGGGAAGCGCCCATACAGGACTGACCTCGGCAAGCCTCAGCCAGAGATCGTAGTCCTCACAGAACGGCAGCGATTCGTCGAACCCCCCAACATCGAGGAGCAAGTTGCGTTCTACCAGTACAGTCGGGCAGGCAATCTTCGCACGGTGCAAAAGCAAGTGCTCAACGATCAGGCCCGAGTAGGGTCGCCACACGGGATACTTCGGCGGAGAGGTGTCGATCTCACCTGAGGCGGCATCGATCAACGTCACGGCCGTGTAGCTCCATCGGAAGGCTGGCCGAGTCGTCAGTGTTGCCAGTTGATGCTCCAGCTTTTGCGGCTCCCAGCAGTCATCCGAGTCGAGGAACGCCACGTAGCGCCCCCGGGCGCCCGCCAGGCCCTGATTCCGGACTGCAGCCGGATTTCCCCGGTGCGCGATGTTGACGACCCGAAGCCGCGGCTCCTTCAAGGCGCTCAGAAAGGGCAGCGTACCGTCCGTCGACCCATCGTCGACGACGATCAGCTCCCACCTCCCATAGCTCTGACGCCTGACGGAATCGACGGCCTCCTCGAGATAGCGACCTCGATTGTAGGTGGGGATGATCACCGAAACGAGCGGCTCGGAGACTGTCATCTCTCGCGCGCGGTCATCCGGCAACGAATCCCGCCCCGGATGCGCGAGCTTCCCAGGCAGTGCGACATCCCTCCAGCACCTGACGAGCCGCGCGATCCCAGCGATACGCCGCGGCCAGACATCGGCCGCGCTCTACGGATTCCGTTCGCGCTCGGGTGCTTTGCATCAACTCTCCCGTCGCATCGACCCATCGGTCGGGATCGAGCGGGATGATACGCGCGGCGTCATCCAATATCTCGCGGGCGGGACCGTACGCCGAAGCGACAACCGGTGTCCCACACCCCATCGCCTCGAGTGGTGGTCTGCCGAAGCCCTCGCCAAGCGAGGGGAAGAGAAACACGGCTGCACCTGTGTAGAGCGATCGAAGAACCGAATCCTCAACGTGCCCGGCAAAGACCACCTCACCAACGGCGCGAGCCGGGCGAGCCGCCGTGCCGTGGACGCGCCGCGTTCCAGCCCCCACGACGAGCAGTGTCGGGGGCGGTGGCGCACGCCGTTGCCACCGCTCGATCATTTCGAGCAGAAAAGGCACGTTTTTCCGACGGTTCCCCGCCCCTGTTGCCAGGAGATAGGGACCGCGCAGGCGGAACCGCTCCCGCACGGCCTCGACCTCTTCCGGGCGCGCTGGCGCGTCGAACGGCTCCACACCCTGGGATACGATGTCGATTCGGTCACTCGAGACACCGAGCACCCGTTCGAGCTCGCCCTTGCTCCACCGAGAGAACGTGAGGAGCCGGGCCGCCCGCCGGGCCGCGGTGCCGAGACTCACCCGATACCACAGCGCGAGTCGCCGCGAGAACCACTCGGGATTGGTGAGCGGCGTGACGTCGTGCACCACGAGCACGTGCGGCCCGCCCCACAATGGCGCCGTGCTGCTGAGGTTGAGCACGAGATCGCATCCCGCCCGACGGGCTTGTCGCGGCAGCTCCAGCTGCTGCCATACGTGTCCCCGGAGTCGGCCACGCACGACCCGGTCGCCCAGTGTGGCATCGGCTTGCGGCGAACCGGCGGGAAGCAGGAGCAGGTGGTCTGCGGCGCGCAAGAGCCGTGTAGTGATCTCGCGGCCGAACCGCTGCACGCCCGTCACGCGCGCACCGTAGAACCGGCCGTTCACCCCGATTCTCACTGTTCCTCCGGGCCCCCCGCCTTCTCCTGCCCAGCTTCGTGGTCCCGCTGGCCAAGCAGCACAGCCGGGAGCGCGCGCACCACGATCTTGAGATCCCACGCAACGGTCCGGCTCCTGGCGTACTCCAGCTCGATTCTCGCCCGCTCGGGGTATGGGGGACGTTTTCGCCCGAGACATGTCCACGCCCCCACGATCCCGGGTTTCACCGCCAACAGGTCGGCGGCCGATTCTCCGTAGAGTACCAGCTCTTCGGTCACGATAGGCCGCGGCCCGATGAGCGACATCTCACCGACGAGCACATTCCAGAGCTGGGGCAGTTCGTCGAGGTGTGATCGTCGCAGCCACCGGCCGAACACGGTCACTCGGGGATCCGAGCCCGTGGGCAGCTTGAAGCCGCCCGAAACGTGGCGCAGCCGGAGGGCCGCGTCGCGCTCGAGACGCTCCTGCGCATCCAGCGACATGGTCCTGAGCTTCCAACAGCGAAACGTCTTCCCACCCTTCCCCAGGCGCTCGTGACCGAAGAGCGCTGGCCGACCTGAGTGGATGACCACCCCGAGGGCGCTGAGCGCGAGGAGTGGGAGCGTCGCGATGATGAGCACTCCAGCTCCGACGATGTCGAGCATTCGACGTCCGATTTCGCCGAAAGACTTCCGTGGGCGGAGCACCTCGGACGCGAGGCCACGCCGCATCCCCGCGAGTCCCTCATTGGGCCGCACGCGCCGCGCTGCGACCCGGCTGTCGTTGCGTTCCGCTCGCTGCGTCATCAGCTTCCCGTGTGCTTTCGCCCCACGCTTTCGAGCTTTTGCCAAGCGAGGCTGCGAACCGACGCGCCTGGGCCCGCGATCGAGGGCACCCCGACTATTTGTGGCCGGAAATCCCCGTCTCCCACTGGCGAGCGTGTTCGTTGGAGATCGAGCGCGTCACCAGCCTCGTCCTGGCGGGCTCGCCGGCGACGGTCACGCTCCCACACGGCACGTCGGCGCGAGCTCTCGGCATCGCCGCCTTCACCTCTGGGATGGGTCCCTTGCTGGGTCATTGGGTCATTACCGGTCAGCTCTCCGGCGACGACGACTCCGCGGCGCTGCTCACCGCGCATCGGGAGCACGCGGGACGCCGAGCAGCCCGCATGCGGGCGGATCTGATCCGCGTAGCCACCCTCCTCGAGGCGGTGGCCGGCCCGATCACGGTGCTCAAAGGACTGCACACGGGTTGGGCCTATTTTCCCGGTCCGGACACGCGCCCGGCAGCGGACATCGACATTCTGATCCCACCCGAGACCGTTTCGGCGGTTGAACGCGCCTTGCAAGGCGCGGGCTACACGAAGATCTTGCGGGAGACTCGGCCGTACAAGGTGGAGTGGCGTCCCCCCGACTCTCCGCGTGATGTCCGCTCTCTCGAATTGACCCACGGCGACAATCCTTGGACGCTGGAGGTGCACACCGCGCTCGACCGCGATTTCTTCGGAATCCGGAGGCTTCGGTTTCCACGACCCGACCGACGGTCATCCCGTCTGGATGATTTCTCACCAGATATTTGCCCAACAGTTGCTGGGCGACTTCAAGAGTGGGCTGTTCGTAAAATGAGCGTGAGATTTTCAAGACGG
>JBFILW010000106.1:0-9310 GCA_041612005.1 Gemmatimonadota bacterium | reverse complement strand
CGGGGATGTACAGGCCGCCACGCATTTACTCGTTCTCCTCGAGTGCCTTGACGACCAGGCTGTCCGACAGCGGATGGATCTTGGTGGTGACTGGACCCATGTCCTACTCCTCCTTCTGTTCGCACAGAGCGTTTTGGTTCAGGTTGGTTGTTAGCACTCTATGTCCTTGAGTGCTAACAGCGCCTCAAAAATAGTGGCCGCCGTCGCTTTAGCAAGGGGGCCGGCCGGTTACGGGCGAAGCACATCGCGTGCCAGGCGGAGGAGTGGCGACGAAGTGGCGTAAATATCTGCAAAACAGTGAGTTGTAGACATGGTACCGGGGGACAGTGGCAATCCTCGCGAAGCACGATCCGTACGCCATTTCGGCTGGGGCTGCCAGGCTGGCCGGCCCGGCACCCGGGGTCGCCGATCCGCTGTCGAACGGGCGGCCGGTGCGAGCCTAGGTTGAAACAACCGCGGCCTCCCACGCGTAGGAACCAACAGCCGGACGCCGAGAGGCGGCGGCGCGAGGCCGACCACATCGGCCGCTAGCGTTCAAACAAGAGGAGAAACAAATGATACGCGCGCTCATCACTCTGGCCGTAATCGGTTTCGCGGGCGTGATCGCGATCAGTCTGATCTTCTCGCTCCTCACGCCGCTCGTGCTGTGGGCAGTGAAGATCGCCGTCATGCTGCTGGTCGGGTACTTCATCCTGAAGCTGATCAGCCCCAAGACGGCAGACGACGTCCGAAGCAAGATCCGGCGTGTGAAGTAGCCTCCACGCCGGAGTCCGAACGCGGCACGCCGATCGCCTCTGTGCCGCACCCCGAACGGGCCGCCCTCCGGGTGGCCCGTTCACTCGTATGCACCCTTCTCACGTCTGACGTCCGCCACGCATCGGGTTGCGTCGGTCTGCCCGGGCCCGCACGATCGGTGCTTCTCCGCCCCGCGGCGTGACGAGACTCCAACTCCCTGCCGAGCCGGTGAGCACGGACCCAGACCAGGTCACAGAGCACGATCCTCACGGCGCGACCGCGAGGCCGGTCGGTGTGTGGGCGTCGATCCGCGAATCGGTGCGCGGATCGGAACAGGATTTTACATCCGGCAACCTCAACCGGGCCGTGCTCCTCCTCGCCGTCCCAATGGTGCTGGAGATGGCCGGCGAGTCCGTGTTCGCCGTCGTCGATGCGTTTTTCGTCGCCCGACTGGGCTCCAACGCGCTGGCCGCGGTCGGGCTCACCGAGTCCGTGCTCGAGCTCATCTACGCGGTGGCGGTCGGACTCAGCATGTCGACCACCGCCATGGTGGCGCGCAGAATCGGGGAAAAAGACGAGCGCGCCGCCGCTCGGACCGCCGTGCAGGCGATCATCGTCGGAATCGTCGTCTCGGTGGTGTTGGGCGTGGCCGGCATGATCTGGGCGCCGGACCTCCTGCGGCTGATGGGAGCCAGCGACGAGACGGTGGCCGTCGGCTCCACCTACACGCGAATCATGTACGGCGGCATGATGGTCATCATGCTCCTGTTCCTGAACAACGCGATTTACCGGGGCGCCGGCGACGCGGCGATGGCGATGCGCTCCGTGTGGCTGGCCAACGGCATCAATATCGTATTGGATCCGTTGCTCATCTTCGGAATCGGGCCGTTCCCGGAGCTGGGCCTGGCCGGCGCTGCCATCGCCACAACGATCGGCCGCGGCACGGGCGTGGCGTTCCAGCTCTGGGGGATGTCGCGGGGAGCCCGGCTGCGCGTGCAGCGTTGCGACGTGAAGTTGGACCTTCCTCTCATTCGGCGGCTGCTGAGAGTCTCGGCGGGAGGGGTCGGTCAGATGCTCGTTGGGATGGCCAGCTACGTGGGCCTGATCCGCATCTTGGCCACGTTCGGCTCCGTCGTGCTAGCTGGCTACGTGATTGCCGTGCGATTGGTGATCTTCGTGCTGCTTCCGGCCTGGGGAGTGGCCAACGCGGCCGCGACCCTGGTCGGGCAGAACCTCGGCGCGCGGAAGCCGGACCGCGCAGAGCGCGCCGTATGGGTCACGGGCGGTTGGAACATGGTTTTCATGGCGGTGGTCACGGTGTTGTTCGTGGTCTTCGCCGAACAGATCATCGGTGTGTTCACGCCGGACCCGGAGATTCGAGCCATCGGTACGCGCGCACTTCGCATCATCAGCTACGGGTACGTCTTCTACGCATGGGGGATGGTCGTCCTGCAGGCGTTCAATGGAGCTGGCGACACGGTAACGCCGACCTGGATCAATTTTTTCATCTTCTGGGTCTACCAGCTTCCGGCGGCGTGGCTGCTGGCTTGGCCACTTGGCGTCGGGTACGAGGGTGTGTTCTGGGCCGTCGCCACCGCGTACTCGATGTCGGCACTGGTGGGGCTGTGGCTGTTCCGTCGTGGCGGCTGGAAACGAAAGCAGGTCTAGCCCCGGGGCGCCCTCAGAGCTACGGCGCCCTCAGGCGCCGATCCGCGATCGCGAGGCCGATGAGCGTAAGAAAGGGCTCGACGTGCTGAACCGTGCGGCACTGCGGCCCGATCAGCTCCGCGAGCCCACCTGTGGCGACTACATACGGATCGGCGGGCCTCCACTCGTCGAGGATGCGGTCCACAATGCCATCGATCGCGTCGACGATCGAGTAGAATACGCCCGACCGGAGACACGACTCGGTGGTCCGGCCGATCACGGTGTCCGGCGGCGCGATCTCGACCTTCGGCAGCTTGGCCGCATGGTGGACGAGGTGCTCGATCCCCGCGTACGGGCCCGGCGCGATCACTCCGCCCCGGAATGCCCCGTCCGATGTGATGCAGTCGAATGTCGTCGCCGTGCCGAGGTCGACCACTACGGTATTCCTGCCGTATAGCTCGGCGGCAGCCAGGGTGTTGGTGATGCGGTCGGCGCCCACCGAGCTCGGTTCCTCGACCTCGAGACGGATCGGAAGGGGAGCCTTCGAGTCCAGGTACGACAGCTCGATGCCAAGCGAGCGGCAGGTCTCCTCCCATACTCGCTCGAGCACCGGGACCACGGAGGCCATGATGGCGCGCTGCGGGAGCTCGCCAGTCGCAGCCGTCGCCGCGGTCAGATTGCTGCGCAGAAAGAACGCGTACTCGTCCGCGGTCCGCTTCCGATCCGTGGACAGACGCCAGCAGTCGACCGGCTCCTGCTCCCGAAACAGGCCTACCACGGTCTCCGTGTTCCCGACATCGATCGTCAGAATCATCGGCGCCTCACGACCCGTCACGGCTCTAGCTCCACGGTTGCTACCTTCACCCGGCGGAGCGCGCCGCGATCGGGTCGAAACAGTAGCGCGCCATCCGGTGCGATGCCTACCGCCACTCCGCGCACGAATTCCTCTGCCGCCTCGCTCTTCACCCGTACCCGGCGGTCACGGAGCCAGTCCATTCGGTCCACGTGGTCCAGCCTCGCCGCGTCGAGCGCCGCGGGGGGATTGTGCATGTCGGCCTCCAGCGCCTGGATCGCCGCGTCGGCCGCTTCGGTGAGGCTGACCTTCTCCCCGGTCGCCTCCTCCAGCGACGTTGCGCTCTTCGCCACATCCGCGGGCGCCTTGGGTCCGAGCGGCTTCACGTTGATCCCGACCCCGACCACGAGATGGCGCGGTGCTTCTCCCTCCCAGGTCGCCTCGCACAAGATACCGGCCAGCTTGGCATCGGCGGCCATGATGTCGTTTGGCCACTTGAGCCGCGGGGACAGGTTTGGAAACGAGGCACTGAGCTGTGCTGCCAGTCCCAGTCCGGCCAACACCGGAAGAAGAGTCGGGTTCTCGAGCCCCTCCGGCCGGAACAGCATGCTGAGGTAGAGCCCGCTGCCGGCAGGTGAGAACCAGGTCCGCTCTCCACGGCCCCGGCCGCGGGACTGCTCCCGCGCGATGACGACCGTGCCCTCCGGAGCTCCGTCGTCCGCCAGGGTCCGCGCGACGTCGTTGGTCGAATCCACGCGCCCGTAGACAAACACGTGCTCGCGCTTCCAGCGTCGCCGCAGCTGGGCCGGAGTGCTGCCGTCCCACTTCGATACCTGACGAGGGCTCATGGCTCCGTGATGAGTAGCGAGAGGTCGAAGGCAGGCGACGAGTGCGTGAGTCGACCGACGGAGATCTCGTCAACTCCCGTATCGGCGATCTCGCGTACGTTGCCGAGCCTGACTCCGCCGGATGCCTCCAGGATCGGATGAGGGCGAGGCCGTCGGCGCACAATGCGAACAGCCTCACGAAGCTCGTCTACACTCATGTTGTCGAGCATGATGCGGTCGGGTCTCTCTTCGAGAGCTTCTTCGAGCTCCGACCGGTCGGTCACTTCGATCTCGACCTTCAGCCCGTACGCCCCCGCCTTCTCACGCACGGCATGAAGCGCCTCGCGCACCCCTCCGGCGGCGCGAATGTGGTTTTCCTTGATGATCACCATCGCGTCCAGACGCCCGCGGTGGTTTTTGCCGCCGGCCGCGTCGACCGCATCCTTCTCCAGGGCCCGCAGCATCGGTGTCGTCTTCCTCGTATCGGTGATTCGGCAACCGCTGCCGGCGACGGCGCGCACGAACTGCGCGGTGAGGGTGGCCACCCCGGAGAGATGGGAGAGGAAGTTGAGCGCCACCCGCTCGGCGGTGAGGATCGAGCGCAGCGAGCCCTCGACCGACAGGATCGGTTCGTCGGGTTCGACAGTCTGTCCCGCCGTCCGTCGCGAACGCGCCACCAGATCCGGGTCGACATCGTGAAATACGCGGCGGGCGACTTCTACCCCCGCCACCACGCCGTGCTGCCTGGCGATCACCTCGGCGCTCCCGGTCGCTGACTCGGGCACGGTCCAGAGAGTCGTGTAGTCGGCCCGGCCGATGTCCTCGGCAAGCGCGGCGACGATCAGTGCGTCGATATCCAATTCCGGTTGCATGGCGCGGAGCATTCGTGATGCCGTCAGCGCAGGTGCGGAAGGAAAAGGGCGGCAATCAGGTACGCCCCTCCCGCCGCCCAGCAGTAGACCGCGAACCAGTGAAACGTATGATGTCGGAGCATGCTGACGAAAATACGGATCGCGACGATCCCTGCGAAGAGGGCGGCAACAAAACCGATCGCCAGGGCCATGCCCCCGTTGGCCGCTAAGTCCGCGCTGGCGTCACCGAGCTGCAAGACCGAGGCGCCGAGAATCGCGGGAACCGAGAGAAGGAACGAGAACTCGGCCATGCGAGTGGCGGTGACGCCGCGCCAGGTTCCCGCGGCCAGAGTGGCACCAGAGCGCGAGATTCCCGGCAGGATCGAAATCGCCTGTGCGATTCCAACCCACAGCGCCGTGCCGGGCCCGGGTCGCTCATCGGTGGCTTCGGCGGCTGAATACTTGACGGACCAGACCAGGGCGCCTGTCGCGAGCAGCAGTGCAGCCGCGACCAGCGGCCGCTCGAAGTAAGCCTCGAAGAAATCGCGTCCCAGCACTCCGGCCACTGCGGCCGGGACCGAAGCCAGCGCCAGGAGACCGATGTAGCCCCAGCTCGCGCCGTCGCCGCGTACCGCTCCCGCAGCCAGATCGATCACGCGCCGCCTGTATACCCACAGGACCGCCACCGTCGTCGCGAGGTGGACCGCCACTTCGAAGGCGATTCCCGAGACGCGGACCCCGAGCAGCGCCTGACCGAGAACCAGGTGACCGCTGCTGGAGACGGGGAGAAACTCGGTCAAACCCTGGACGATGCCGAGAACGAGGGCGTCGAGCGGACTCACGCGTTGGCGGCTTCCGGCGAGACGATATGGCCGGCAAGGACCTCGGCGTACAGCTCCTCGTACATGGGAACGACCCGGTCAGCGGCGAAGCGCTCGACCGCGAGCCGGCGCGCGGTGGACGACATGCGCGTCCAGTCGCTGTAATCGGTGAGCAGGTGTCGCGCGCTATCCGCCATCGCATCCACATCGCCGACGGGGTGCAGGTACCCGGTCAGCCCATCTTCGACCACCTCGTTGATGCCGCTGCCCGACGTAGCGATGACCGGAACGCCGGACGCGGACGCCTCCAAGGCCACGAGCCCGAACGACTCCTGTTCGCTGGGCAGGAGGAAGAGATCGGCACAGGAGAGCAGCTCGGCGACTGACTCAAGCTTACCGAGAAACACCACCCGGTCCTGAACACCGAGTGCTTCGGCCAGCGCCGCGGCGCGCGGCCGTTCCGGACCATCTCCAATGAACACGAGGCGAGCAGGCACGGAGTCTCCGATGCCCGCGAACACCTGGACGACATCCTCCACTCGCTTGACCTTCCGGAAGTTCGAGATGTGCATAACGATCTTCTCACCGGCCGGAGCGAGCGAATCGCGGTGACACAGGTACTCCTCGCGATTATAGATGCCCGGGTCGATGAAGTTGGGGATCACCCGGATATCGCATGCCGGGCAGTCAAAAGCCGCGTGGGTCTCGTCTCGAAGGTACTGAGAGACCGCGGTCAGCCCATCCGAGTGCTCGATCGAGAACTTGGTGATCGACCAGAACTGAG
This sequence comes from Gemmatimonadota bacterium, assembly GCA_041612005.1. Classification (GTDB taxonomy): domain Bacteria; phylum Gemmatimonadota; class Gemmatimonadetes; order Palauibacterales; family Palauibacteraceae; genus JBFILW01. Next base: position 2,852 of record JBFILW010000106.1, on the reverse strand, counting down.
GATCCTGCCCCACCAGCGTGATGTCGGTACCGTGAAGGGTGGTGATTACCTTGATGTCCAACCCTTCCGCTCGGAGCATCTCCCGGGCGATCCATCCGGTCGTGGCGTGCGGAATGGCGTAGTGGACGTGAAAGATATCGAGCTCGTGCTGCCGAGCGACGGCGTGCATCGTGACCGCGAGCGCGAGCGAATACGGGGGGTACTCGAACAGAGGGTACGGCTCCATCTCGACTTCATGGAAAAAGACGCGCTCGTGAAAGCTGGTTAGCCGGAAGGGCTGCTGGTACGACACGAAATGGACTTCGTGGCCTCGTTCGGCGAGGTCGATGCCCAGCTCGGTGGCTACGGCCCCGGAGCCGCCGTATGTCGGGTAACAGGTAATGCCGATTCTCATTCCGGTGCTCGGGCTCGGGCTCGTGACCACTCCTCCGCGATGCGGTCTGCAAGTTGCCCGGTCGGACCGCGCGCGTCCAGCCACACCGTGGACTCCGGGAGCTGGTGCCGAAACCAGGTCCGCTGGCGGCGCGCGTACTGCCAGGTGGCGTGCTCGATGACCCGTTCAACATCCGACTCCTGGTCCTCGACGTGGATCTTCGAGGGCGAGACAGCCGGAACAGCGCCGATCCAGGCGGCCAGCTCGCGGTAGCCGACGGCGCTCCAGCCCGGGGCACTGGTATCCGCGCCCTCACCGAGCAGCACCCGCACCTCTTCGACCCAGGCATCCCAGGTCCCGGCCAGTCTGTGGCGAATCCGGGCGCGATGATTCTCCGCCGGCAGCTCGAGCGCGAAGACGACTGCCCGGACCGGTGCGGCTTCGGGCTCGCCGTGTTCCTGCCACCAGGTGAGCGGGCGTCCGCTCAGCCACGCCAATTCGATCGTGCGGTTGGCGCGCTGCCAGTCAACGGTCGCCAACTGGTCGCCGAGCTGTCGATCGAGTCTCACTGCCCACCGCCGCACCTGGCCTCTCGATCGTCCCCGCAGCCACTCGCGCAGCCGCTCACGCCGCACCGGATCCATTGGCGGCTCACGGAAGACGGGGCTGAGCAGGGCGCGAAGAAAAAAGCCCGTCCCACCGACCAGAAGCGGAATGTTCTGTCTCGATCGGATGTCGGCGATCCAGCCGCGCGCGAGGCGCGCGAACTCTCCGGCGCTATACCGCGACGCAGGGGAGAGGAAGCACACGCCATGGTGCCGGGCGGCCGCCATCTCCTCAGGTGTTGGAGCCGCGGTGCCAACCGCCATTCCGTGATACGCCTGGCGGCTGTCGACCGACACGACCTCGCCACCGAGGCGACGGGAGATCTCGACGGCGAGGGCGGTCTTCCCGGTCGCGGTGGGGCCAACGATGGCGAGCGCCGGTGTTTCACTCACGGCGCTGCGCTCATGGCGTTTCGCTCATCGGCAAGCCGGGCGCGGTGCTACCCCCGGCTGAACCGGCGGTGCAGCTCACTGAGGGTCAGGCTCACGACGGTCGGCCGGCCGTGCACGTCGTGCCCGGGCAGCTCGGTCGCGAAGAGGCGGTCGAACAGCTCGACCATCTCGGCCTGCGAAAGAGAGGTGCCCGCCTTGATCGCCCCTTTGCACGCGAGGCTCTTGGCGATCCTCTCGTGCTGGTTGCGGGCGGCGTCCACCAGCGGCGAGCCGTGCGTGAGCTCGTGAACCATGTCCCGGAAGCAACGCTCCGGATCGAATTTCGGGTGCAGGTTCGGGCTGGACCGGACGATCAGCGTTCGGTCCCCGAACGGTTCCAGCTCAAATCCGATGCGCTGAAACAGGCCGGTCAGCTCCTCCACCGCCGAGTACTCGTCCGGTGAGAGACGCACGGTGATCGGGAACAGGAGCCGCTGGGACGGCGCGTCCTCGGAACCGAACGAACGCATGATCTCCTCGTACAGCACACGCTCGTGAGCCGAGTGCTGATCGATAATGAGGAGTCCCTGCCGGGTGGAGGCGAGGATGTACGTAGCGTGAAGCTGCCACAGGTCGGGCCGCTCGACCGCGGGAGGGGCGGACGCATCGGCGCTCTCATCAGCCGCCCGTTCGCCCGAGACGAAAAACGCCAGCTGTCCCTCATCCAACCCGGCTTCGGGTTGCCCGGCGGCGGCTGTGCCGGGCCCAGGCACGGTTTCCCGACGGACCGCCTTCCGGTCGAGGGGGGCGGCGCTGCTGATTCGGCCGAGCCGCTCCGCCACAGCGGCCGCGATCGCTGCTTCGACCGCGGCCCGTTCTCGGAAGCGCACCTCCGTCTTCGCCGGATGAACGTTGACATCGAGAGCGTCCGGCGGGAGCTCCAGGAACAAGTAGGCTGACGCCCGCACTCCGGGCGCTACGACCGTCCGGTATCCCTCGTCGATGGCTCGCAGCAGCCGGCTGTCGCGAAACGGGCGTCCGTTCACGAACAGATATCTGCGCCAGCCGCCCGGGCGCGCCGCATCCGGTCGTTCGACCAGCCCCCACACGCGCAGGCCGTCCGATGAATGGTCCAGCTCGATCAGTGCGTTCGCTCCCGCCTCGCCCCACACTGCGGCCACGCGTTCGGCCAGGTTCGCGGCCGGCGGCAGTTCCAAGAGCTCTTTGCCGTTGGACTCGAGCCGGAAGTGGACATCGAGGTTGCAGAGCGCCAGGAGAAGGACGACCTCAGAGACCGCGCGGCTCTCCACTGCCGCCGTGCGAAGGAACTTCGCGCGGGCCGGAACCATCTGGAACAGCGAGCGCACGGTCACCGTGGTCCCGGGGCGGCGTGCCGCGTCATCCGCCGAGTGTATGGACCCTGCGGTCACACGCACCCGGGTCCCCTCCCCCTCCCGGGCAGCCGTCAGCAACTCGAAGCGGCTGACGGCGGCAATCGACGG
>JBFILW010000105.1:0-9395 GCA_041612005.1 Gemmatimonadota bacterium | reverse complement strand
CCGGCGACGGAGACCCCGCTCTCGGTGTTGCTGCTGGCGGACATCGCGGCCGAAGTCGGCCTGCCACCGGGCGTGCTCAACGTGATTCCCGGTGGTGGTTCCACGGCCGGGGCAGCGCTGGTGGCGCACCCCGGCGTGGACAAGATCGCCTTTACCGGCTCCACGGAAGTGGGCATTCAGATCGCGCGCACGGCGGCGGAGACAGTGAAACGCGTGACGCTGGAGCTGGGTGGCAAGAGCCCCAACATCGTATTCGACGATGCCGACCTGCCGTCCGCCGCCCGGGGTGCCCTCAACGGCATCTTCTACGGGAAGGGCGAGGTGTGCGCGGCCGGGAGCCGGCTGCTGGTTCAAAATGGCGTGCACGATGAGCTGGTCGAGAAAGTCGCGACCGGCGCCGGCAAGATGAAGATCGGCGATCCGTTCGAGAAGGACACTCGGATCGGCGCCGTCGTCTCCGAAAAGCAGATGGAGACCGTTCTTGGGTACATCGAGAAGGGCAAGGAGGAAGGCGCAGCGGTCGTGGCGGGCGGTGGCAGGGCAGACATCCGGCCCGGTTATTTCGTGGAGCCGACCGTGTTCGATGGCGTGACGCCGGATATGACGATTGCCCGGGAGGAGATCTTCGGGCCCGTCCTCGCCACACTGACATTCGACGACGTGGACGACGCGATCGAGCAGGCGAACGACACCATGTACGGGCTGGCTGCGGCGGTATGGACGCGTGACATCAAGAAGGCGCACTACGTCGCATCGAGGTTGAAGGCCGGGACGGTTTGGATCAACACGTACAACCTCTACGATCCCGCGATGCCATTCGGAGGCTTCAAGCAGAGCGGCTACGGCCGTGACCTCGGACGCCATGCGCTCGAGCAGTACACGGAAGTGAAGTCGGTCTGGGTCGACCTCCGCTAGTGGCCCGCTCCAGCCGCGCCCTGTCCCCGATGACTGACCGCGACCCGCTGATCCTCGCCGCCGTCCGCACTCCGGTCGGCCGGCATGGGGGCGCTCTCTCGACTGTCCGCCCGGACGACCTTCTCGCGCGGGCGATCGCGGCGCTGGTCGAGCGTACCGGCGTCCCCACTGATCGGATCGAGGATGTGATCATGGGCGCCGCCAACCAGGCGGGCGAGGACAACCGAAACGTCGCTCGCATGGCCTCGCTGCTCGCCGGGCTGCCGATCGAAGTGGCCGGACAGACCGTAAACCGCCTGTGCGGATCGGGACTCCAGGCAGTCGTCACGGCGGGACACGCGATCCGGGCCGGTGAGGGCGACCTGTTCATCGCCGGCGGCGTCGAGAGCATGTCGCGCGCGCCGTGGGTGATGCTGAAACCGGAGAAAGGCTTTCCGCGCGCGGCGCCGGCGACAGCGGACACCACGGTGGGGTGGCGTTTCACCAACTCGGCAATGCCTCCCGAGTGGACGATCGGGCTCGGCGAGACGGCCGAAGTGGTGGCCGATCAGTACGGCGTGAGCCGCGAGGACCAGGACGCGTTTGCGCTCGAGAGCCAGCGGCGCGCGGCAGCCGCGATCGAGGCAGGCCGTTTTGAGGACGAGATCGTCGCGATCGAGGTGCCTGGGCGGAAGGGCACCGTCACGGTGGTGGACCGCGATGAGCACCCGCGCCCCGAACTGACGGCCGAGGCGCTGGCCAAGCTGAGGCCCGCGTTCCGGAGCGACGGCAGCGTCACAGCCGGCAACGCCTCTGGCATCAACGACGGGGCCGCCGCGCTGCTGATCGGCAGTCGGGCGATCGCGGGGGAGCTCGGCCTGGAGCCGCTCGCCCGCCTCGGGGCGGCCGCGGTGGCGGGTGTCGATCCTTCCTGCATGGGGCTCGGCCCGATTCCGGCCACTCGAAAAGCCCTGGCCCGCGACGGAATCGATGTGGCGAACCTCGACTTGGTCGAGCTCAACGAAGCGTTCGCCGCGCAGGCGCTTCCCTGCATTCGGGAGCTCGGCCTCGACCCGGCGAAGGTGAACGTGAGCGGCGGCGCGATCGCGCTCGGGCACCCGCTCGGCTGCACGGGAGCCAAGTTGCTCACCACCCTGGTGCACGAAATGCGACGTCGCGAGGCGCGGACCGGACTGGTCACGATGTGCATCGGCGTCGGTCAGGGGATCGCCGTCATTGTACACAGCGACTAGCGAGAGACCGCCAGTAGCGACATGACCGCAAATAGCGATACGAACGAAGTCCTGGTCGAGATCGACGGCGCCGTCGGCACGCTGACGCTCAATCGACCCGAGAAGTTGAACGCGCTCGTCGGCTCGATGCGCGACCAGATCGCAGCTGGACTCGCAGCACTCGGAGAGAATGAAGCGGTCCGAGTTGTGATCGTCACCGGCGCCGGGCGGGCATTCTGCGCCGGCGCGGACGTGAGCTATCTGGCCCGGATGATCGAGGAGGACGCGATCGATGAGGCGCGGCTGCTGGTCGAAGCCGGAGCTCGGGTGGCGCACACGATCACCGAGATGCCGAAACCGGTGATCGCGGCGATCAATGGCGCGGCGGCGGGCGCCGGTACCAACCTGGCCCTCGCCTGCGATCTGCGCATCGCCGCCGAGGGAGCGGTGATCGGACAGACGTTCAATCGCATCGGCCTTCACCCGGACTGGGGTGCCACCTACTTCACGCCGCGGCTGGTCGGCCCGGCCCGGGCCGCGGAGCTGTTTTTCCTCGCCGACATGATCGACGCGTCCGAGGCGGAGCGCATCGGGCTGGTGAACAAGGTCGTTCCGGGCGACCGGCTGATGGACGTGACCCGTGACATGGCTGAGCGGCTGGCCGCCAAGCCGGCCCTGCCGATCCGGCTCGCCAAGCAGGCGGTCCGCCGCAGTCTCGCCTCGAATCTCGACGAGATGCTGGAATTCGAAATCGCGGCACAGGAAGCATGCTTCCGCTCCGAAGATGCGCGCGAAGGTACGCGCGCCTTCGTCGAGAAGCGGGAGCCCCGTTTCAACCGCGCGTGACCGCGCCAATCGTACCGTGAAGTCAGGCTCATGAGCTCGTTCTCCAAGGTCCGCCGCGCCACTCCCGATGATCTCGACGAGATCCTCGGTCTGTGGTCGCACTTCATCCGCTCCCACTCGACCAACCCCGCGTACCGCAATCTCCCGCCGGGTGCGCTGGACCTGCGGCGCGAGCTATACGTAAAGAAGATCGCGAACCCGGACACGGCTGTGTTCGTAGTCGAGCGGTCGGACGGCGGCCTGGACGGAATGATCACCTGTTTCGTGGAGGAAAACCTCCCGTACCTGCAGCCCCGTTACTACGGGCGCCTTCAAACGCCCTTCGTGCGTCCTGATGCGCGCGGGCGCGGCAATCTGAAGAAGTTGCTGAACGAGGCATACCGGTGGGCACGGGAACGCGAGCTGACTGAGGTACGGCTCTACACGGGCGCCGATAACCTCCTGGCCAATGCGCTCGCCGACGAGCTCGGCTTCACGGCGATCGAGGTCGTGCGCCGTCGCCCGATCGACTGGTCCCTGCCCCGACGGGAGGACGCAGAGTGAGCATCGAGAGAGTCGCGGTTCTCGGAGCCGGCACCATGGGGCACGGCATCGCCCAGGTCTCGGCAGCCGCCGGCTGGGAGACGCGACTCTTCGATGTCGACGCGAAGGCACTCGACGTCGCTATGGAGAAGATCCGCGCGAACCTGGAGGGCGGTGTGGCGCGCGGAAAGCTGACCGAGGACGCGAGAGACGACGCGCTGGCACGAGTGAGCACAACGGCGGATCTGGCCGCGGCCGTGGAAGGCGTCGATGTGGTCATCGAGGCCGTACCGGAAAACCTCAATCTCAAGCAGGACCTACTGGGACGCGTGGCCGCGGATGTGAAAAGCTCGACGCTGCTCGCCAGCAACACGTCGTCTCTCTCGATCACTGAGATCGCCGACGGGGTGGAGGGTCCCGAGCGCGTGATCGGAATGCACTTCTTCAACCCCGTCCACATCATGAAGCTGGTCGAGGTCGTGGTCGGAGGCTGGAGCTCCCGGGATACGGTCGAGCGTGCTCGCACGCTCGCGGTCGAGATGGGCAAGACGCCGATCATCGTCAGAGACTCGCCCGGCTTCGCATCGTCGCGGCTCGGCGTGGCGCTCGGTCTCGAGGCGATGCGCATGCTCCAGGAAGGCGTCGCGACGGCCGAGGACATCGACGCCGCGATGGAACTGGGCTACCGGCACCCGATGGGCCCGCTCAAGCTCACTGATCTGGTAGGCCTCGACGTGCGGCTCGAGATCGCCCGCTACCTTCACCGGGAGCTGGGCGCCGAGCACTTCCGGCCTCCGGCCATCCTCGAGCAGAAGGTCGAAGAGGGGACGCTGGGCAAGAAGTCCGGCGAGGGCTTCTACAAGTGGGACTGAAGTCGAGCATCGACGAACGAGGAATCACGGAATCGTTTCGAGGAGATAGACCATGAGCGACGTGCTGTTGACCGAAAAGCTCGACGGTGGTGTGGCGCTGCTCACCTTCAACCGGCCGGAGAAGATGAACGCTCTCAACGGCCAGGTGCGCTGCGCCCTGTTCGGCGCCCTCGATGAGCTGCGCAAGGATGACGAGGTGCGCGTGGTGGTGCTCACGGGCGCGGGCGAAAAGGCCTTCATCGCGGGCGCGGACATCGGCGAGTTCAAAGACGCGGCGCCGACCGAGCAATATCGCTCCATGCAAGCCGGCAACATCTACATCGCGATGGAAGAGTTTCCCAAGCCGGTGATCGCGATGATCAACGGCTTCTGTCTCGGCGGCGGTTGTGAGCTGTCGATGGCCTGCGACATCCGCGTCGCGTCCGACAACGCACGACTGGGTCAGCCGGAGATCAACCTGGGGCTGATCCCGGGTGGAGGCGGCACGCAGCGGCTTCCGCGCCTGGTCGGCGAGGGGCAGGCGAATCGCCTCATCATGACGGGGGAGATCATCAAGGCGGACCGCGCGTTGGCGATCGGCCTGGTGGATGAGGTGGTGCCGGCCGACGAGCTGCGGGAAAAGACGCTCGAGTTGGCGAGGACGATCGCATCCAAGAGCCCCATCGCGCTCAAGGCCGCCAAGGAAAGCATCCTGGCTTCACGGCGCATGCCACTCGACGAAGGCCTCAAGTTCGAGCGCGCCTGGTTCAGCCTCCTGTTCTCGACCGAGGACATGGACGAGGGCGTGTCCGCATTCCTGGAAAAGCGCGAGGCCAAATTCACGGGCCGCTAGTCGCGCCGTCGAGATGAAAAAAGCCCCGGCTATTCGCCGGGGCCTGTATTTTCGTTCGGCTTCGCCGCTGACTCACGGCAGCCGTCGAATCCGAGGTCAGGTCGCGGGTTGTACGCTCACGATCTTGCGCCCCCCCCGCTGATCGCGGAACTCCACCACGCCGTCGACCAGCGAGAAGAGGGTGTCATCCCGACCCTTGCCGACGTTTCGACCCGGGTGGATGCGCGTCCCGCGTTGACGTACGAGGATATTGCCCGCCAGAACCTGCTCGCCGCCGTAGCGCTTGACGCCCAGGTACTTCGGCTTGCTGTCGCGGCCGTTGCGGCTTGAGCCGACGCCTTTCTTGTGCGCCATGATCTACTTCCCTTCTATCTCTTTGATCGCTTTGTCGATATCGCTTTTCAGGATGCGGCCCTCTTTCCCCGATCCCTCGATCGTGGCGAGGTCGATCCCGTGCTTCTCCGCCAGCTCCCGGGCGGCGTCCGTAATCTCGATCGCCGCCTTCGGCGCCGGCTTGGCCTTCGCCGCGGGCTTCTCGGCCTTCGGCTTTGCCGCCTTGGCCTTCGGCTTCGCGGACTTGCCGCTGCCCAGCTCGATCTCACGAACGAGAATCTCGGTGAAATCCTGACGGTGGCCCTGCTTGCGGCGGTAGCCCTTCCGCCGCTTCATCTTGTAGACGACGATCTTGCCGTCCTTCCCGTGCCCCACGACCTCGACGACAACCGACGCCCCCTGCAGCACGGGCTGGCCGACGACGATTCGGCCCTCGCGCTCACCGAGCAGCACCTCGTCGAAGGTCACCTTGTCACCGGGCTCGGCGTCCAGCAGTGGCACGCGCAACGTGCCCTCCGGATCGGCCCGGAACTGCTTTCCCTTGGCCTGAAATATCGCGTACATGGACGAACCAGTCTTGAAAATTGCGAAGTTATGCAGCCGAGAAGGATAGGCGGCAGGAGGGGGTCAGTCAAGCGCCTTGTCGAGCACGTGCTGGAGCTTGGTGCGGCGGTAGCCCTCGCGGGCGTAGAAGCGGTGTGCCTCGGTCCTCGTGGCCCGGGTTCGAACCCGGATGCGCGAGAGCCCCAGCCGCTGGGCCCATCCCTCCGCTTCCTTGACCAGGCGCTCGCCGACCCCCTTCCCCCGGTGCGGCTCGTCGACGATCAGGCCTCCGATCTCCGCCATAGCCACGGATTCGAGGCGCACGGACGCGAACACGTGGATCCAGCCGACCACCGCGCCATTGGCTTCCGCGACATAGACCGAGTCCAGGGTGGACCCGAGCAACGCCGACAGCCGCTTCCTCAGCATGTCGTCGTCGGCCGGGTACCCCAGTTGATCGGACAGGCCGGCGATCGCCTCGGCGTCACCAACCGAGGCGACCCGGACCGTGACGGTGTCAGCTTCGTCCACCTCAGACGACTCCGGCGGAGCCCTGTTTGGACCGCCTCGCGAGACCGGCACCGTACAAGACGCCAGCAGCTCCGATCAGCGGGTTCATGAACTGGACCCAGATCGGTGTCTGCGAGTTCTGCATCGCCTCCATGTTGGTCACCTCGGCCGGACGCACTGTCTCGCGGTCGTCAGCCCCCATTCCCATCGCCGCAGCGATCGCGAGCCCCAATCCCAGAATCAGCACGAAGGCGGCCAGTGCCTTGGGTGCGGCCGGGCTATGGGCGACACGCTGACAGGCGAATCCCCAAGGATCGCGGCGAGGATGCCCAGGACTATGCTGACGGCGATCCACAGCCCCGAGACGTCATAAGTGCCGGGCTGATACGCACGGTCGACGCCCATCGCCTGGTAGGCGAGGCTGAAGGTGGCGAAGACGACAATCACCATCACCAGGTATCCGAGTATCACACTGCCGATCGTTCTGGCCATTGTGTCGCTCCTTTGTTGGAGTTTGGGGTCAGCCCATATCTGCACGCGAACGTGCGACTGCGTCAAGGGCTTGTAACCGCGTCGTGAGACCCCAACATTCGCTGACATGACGCTCCGCGAACGAATCCGCGAGATCATCTTCGGGCACCATACGCCCGCCGGGAGGGCGTTTGACGTCGCCCTCATCATCGTGATCGTCCTGAGCGTCGTGACCGTGATGCTCGATAGTGTCGAAGTCATCCACGGTCAATTCGGTCCATTGCTGTGGGCGGCCGAATGGGTATTCACGATCCTGTTCACGATCGAGTACATCCTGCGGCTGTGGAGTGCTCCGTCGGCGAAGCGCTACGCGCGCAGCTTCTTCGGCCTCGTCGACCTTCTGGCCATCTTGCCCACTTACATCGCTGTGCTCCTGCCGCCCAGCCGCTACTTCGTGGTCGTGAGGATCTTCCGCGTCCTGCGCATCTTCCGGGTCCTCAAACTCGTGTCGTTCCTCGGCGAAGCGTCCGTGCTCGGCCGCGCCCTCCGCGCCAGCCGCTACAAGATCGTCGTGTTCTTGCTCACCGTCTTGACCCTGGTCGTGGTGATCGGCGCGACGATGTACCTCGTCGAAGGACCGGAGGCCGGCTTCACCAGCATCCCGCGCGGGGTCTACTGGGCGATCGTGACGCTGACGACGGTCGGCTATGGCAACATCGCGCCCCAGTCGGCGCTCGGCCAGACGATCGCGGCTGTGGTGATGATCCTCGGGTACGGCATCATCGCGGTTCCGACCGGCATCGTGACCGTCGAGCTGAGCCGCGCGTCGCGCACACCCATCGGGACGGCGTGCGGTTCGTGTGGAGCCCAAGATCACGCGCCGGATGCGACCTACTGCAACCGGTGCGGGGTCTCGCTCTCGGATGGATAAAGAGGCGAGAGTCCTCCGACGCTCAGCATACGCGAACCTCGGCGTCGGCGTCCTCGGACTCGCCTTTTTCTGGTGGACGGACTCCGAGGCGATCCTGCTCGATGGTTTTTTCGCGATCGTCTCGTTCGTGATGGGCCTGGTCACCCTCAAGGTCGCGCGGATGGTTCAGCGACCCGACGACGAGCGCTTCCACTTCGGCTACGCGCAGTTCGAGCCGGGACTCAACACGATCCGGGGGCTGATCCTGGTGGTCGTGTGTGCGTTCGCGTTGGCATCCTCGGTCGGCGCGATCCTGGATGGGGGGCGGGCACTCAAGCTGGGACCGGCGCTCATCTACGCGGTGGTGACGATGGTAGGTTCCTTCGCGCTGGCCGCCATGCACCGGCGGATCATACGGGAGGTCGAGTCGCCGCTGGTCAAAGTGGGGGCCGACAACTGGCTGATGGGTGGGCTGCTGAGCCTCGGCGTGGGAATCGCGTTCGTGGTTGCGATCGCCGTTCAGGGCACGCGCTGGGAGTCGATCGTGCCGTATGTGGACCCCGTTCTGGTCGTGTTCATGGTCCTGGCCATGATCGCCGTGCCACTCAGGGTGGTGCGCGACTCGGTCGGCGAGCTATTGATGATCGCGCCGGAGCCTGTCCTGCAGAAAGAGGTCGACGATAAGCTGCAAACGGTTTGCGGCGAGCTGGGCTTCGATCGCACGGTCGCGCGCATGGTGCGGGTCGGCCGCACCTTCTACCTGCACGCGCACGTCATCGTGCCGCCGGATTACCGGCTCAGCCGCGTCGCCGAGCTGGACGCGCTGCGCTCGAAGATCGGCACCGCACTGGAGGATGCCCACCCCAACCTGGCGTTTGAGATCATCTTTACCGAGGACCCCGAGATCTCGTTCCCGGGCGGGTCGGTCTAGGGGCCGATCTCCACGTCGGTTTCCACTGTGTGCGGCGGATTGGCATAGAGGTTCACCACGCGATCGGCTCCGATGCGGATCCGCAGCCCCCCCAGACCGTCCCCGAAGGCGTAGCCGATGCGTATCGTTGGAACGCGAATGAACCAGATCTCGGGGCGCTGCTCGAAGCTAAACAGGACGCCAAGCTCGAACTGCGCGTTGACGCTCTTCCGCACGTCGTTCTGCGTGGAGAACTGGATCGGAACGAAAAAGTAGCCGGCGGAGCCGTACCCTCCGATCGTCGGCTGAGAGCTGCCGATACGAAACCACAGCGGATGCCTCGCGTCGGCCCGTAGTGCGATCTGGGCTGACTGGTCATCGTTAGCACGGCCCTTGGAGCGGGTCAGGTTGAACTCGGCGAGTGGTTCCAGCCCGATCTCCCAGCGCCTCCGCAGATACACGAACTCCGAGTTCACACCGACCGTCAAAATCCAGAACGGATCGTTCTGCGCGAAGGCGG